>JAYWBT010000167.1:0-10976 GCA_043781235.1 Deltaproteobacteria bacterium | reverse complement strand
CATCAACTCCTCGGTCAAGCCGTCGGAGAAGTACTCCTGCTCCTTGTCCGAGCTCAGGCTCGCAAGGGGCAGCACCGCGATCGAAGGATCGGCGCCGACCTCGGATGCCGCAACTTCCGGACGAGCCGGTGCCTCCGCGAAAGGCCGCAGACCGCCGTGCAGGACAAAAAAGTAAACGAGGCCGGGCATCGCTCCGAGCAAGCCGATGCCGACGAGCAGCAGCGCGAGGCGAAGGCCCCTCAAGCCCTGCGGGCCGCCTGGCGCCGCCGTCGGTGTCCGCTCGATGCGGCCGGCATTGACATCGAAGATCCATGCAAGTGCGACGACGATCGGGAAGCCCGCGGCGAGCGCGACGACGACGTAAGACAGCGCAGCGTCGGGCCAATGCAGCCCGTGCATGATCGGCTCGATGATCTGGAGTACGGCGAACGATGCGATGCTGTAGCCGACGAGGGCGCGGAAGACGCGGCGGCGTTTGAGCTCCGCAAAGATGGGAATCGATGCGGTCGCTACCAGTCGTATGGTCGCGAGCTGGGCGACGATCTCGTGCGCCGACTGGAAGCGCTTGTTAGGGAGCTTCTCCAGACAGCGCCCGACAAGTTGCTTGAGCTCGGCTGGCACACTCCCTGGAAGCTCGCGTGGCTCCTCGTTGAGGACGGCGTTTCCTGTCTCGACTGGAACGTGGCGCTTGAACGCCAGCTGGCCACTCAACATCTCGTGCAGGATCACTCCAAATGCGAAGATATCGCTGCGCTGATCGGCCCGCTCACCGCGCAGCTGCTCAGGCGACATATATCCGACGGTACCGATGACGCTTCCCGGGCTCGTCGATGCCTCAGCGGGCGTGCCCTCGGCGACGAGCTTGGCGATGCCAAAGTCGAGGATCTTGAGTCTGCCTTCATTGGTAACGAACAGATTCTCCGGTTTGAGATCGCGGTGCACCACGCCACGGTCGTGAGCTTGACAGGCCCTGGGCGAGCTGAGTGGCATAGTCGATCGTCTTGGGGAGCGGCAGCGGCTTCCCGTCCAGCACTTCGCGCAGCGTTTTTCCTTGGAGCAATTCGGAGACGAGATAAGGACCGCCCTCGTAAGTCCCGATATCGTAGACGGCGAGGATATTGGGATGATTGATCGACCCCGCCGCGCGTGCTTCCACCGCGAAGCGCTGCAGGGCCGACTCTTGATGTCTCCCCGAGGGGATGACCTTGACTGCCACCTCGCGTCCAAGTCGCGCGTCCTCTTGCGCGCCTCTCGCGCGCCGGGTGAAGTACGCCCCACAGAGCATGGATCTCTGTAGCGATAGCTCGCGGATGGAGGCTACCACGTGAAGGAACGGCACTTGAAGAGGCTATCAGCTCCGTGTGGGAGAGTAGGTCGCTGCCGGAATTTTTCTCAAGAACGCCCCGCCGCGAATTCATTTCGCCGCGGGGCGTTCGCTTTTCTCAGGCTGCGCATCGGGAGCCACAGCTCTGGCGCCTCTCGCTCGAGCTTGTGGCCGCGCGTTCGGCGGGCCGCTCAACCGCCGGCGCCGCACGCTCGGGCTGTCAAGCGTTCACGCGGTCGAAAATTGCGATCGCCAGGGCGGCGCCGCCGCTTGCAAGGGGACCGACGCCGCGGTATTCTTGATCAGTCGTATGATAAATCAGTTCTCCATAGCCGGTTGGCCGCGCGCGCTGGGCGCACTGGCGGCGCTGGCGCTGGCGGGATGCTCGGCGTTCGCCGACGGGCGCGACGAGCTCCAAGGCGTCGTCGAGCTGCACGAGCTGCAGCTCGGATTCGAGCTGGGCGGGCGCCTCAAGGAGCTGCGCGTCAAGCGGGGGCAGCGCGTGGCCCAGGGCGAGGTGCTGGCCTCCCTCGACGACTCGCTCGAACGGCCCCAGCGCGAGGCCCGCGCCGGCGACCTGGCCGCTGCGCACGCCCAGCTACAGCTGGTCGCCGCCGGACCGCGCGCCGAAGAGGTGCGCGCGCTGCTGGCGCAGCTACAGGGCGCCCGCGCTTCGGAGGCGACGCTGCGCGAGAGCGCCAGGCGCATCCGGCAGCTGCGCGCGGCGGGTGCGGTGCCGCCCTCGCAGCTCGACGAGGTGGAAGGGCAACTGGCCCGCGCCACCGCCGAGCGCGAGGCGGCCGAGCAGCGCCTGCTCGCAGCGCGGCACGGGTCGCGCCCCGAGGACCTGCGCGCCGCCGCCGCGCGCGAGAAGGCCGCCGCGGCCGCGCTCGCCCAGGCCGATCAGCGGCTCGAGCGCCTCACGCTGCGCGCCTCCGAGGGCGGCGTCGTGCTCGACACGCACGCCGAGCCCGGCGAGGTGCTCGCCGCCGGCGCGCCCTTCGCCACCCTGGGCGAGCCGCGCCGTCCGTACGTCGACCTCTACGTCCCGGAGGCGCGGGTGGCGCGCATCCGCGTCGGCGCCCGCGCCACCGTGCGCATCGATGGCGAGGAAGTCGCGCTCGCCGGCGTCGTCGAGGACGTCGGCCGGCGCGCTGAGTTCACGCCTCGCTTCCTCTACAGCCCCAAGGAGCGGCCCAACCTCGTCGTGCGCGTCCGCGTCGATGTCGACGACCCGCACGAAGTCCTGCGCGCCGGCCTTCCGGTGCGCGCCCGCATCGAAGAGGCGCCGGCGCTGCCGGCCCCGGAGCAAAGGTGAGCGACGTCATCATCCGCACCGAGCACCTGGCGCGCTCGTTCGGGCGCCTGCAGGCCGTGCGCGACGTCTCGCTGGAGGTGCGCCGCGGCGAGATCTACGGCGTGCTCGGCCCCAACGGCGCGGGCAAGTCGACCACCATCCGCATGCTCTGCGGCATCCTCGACCCCACCGGCGGCACCGGCACCGTGGTCGGCTTCGACATCCGCACCGACTCCGAGAGCATCAAAGAGCGCATCGGCTACATGACCCAGCGCTTCTCGCTCTACGAGGACCTCGCCGTCGAGGAGAACCTGCGCTTCTATGCCGGCCTCTACAGCATAGAGCCGAAGAGACGCGCCGCCCGAATCGAGGAGGCGCTGCGCGACGCCGGGCTCGCGGAGCGGCGCGGGCAGATCGCCGGAACGCTCTCGGGCGGATTCAAGCAACGCGTTGCTCTCGCCTGCGCCACTGTCCACCAGCCGCCGCTGATCTTCCTCGACGAGCCCACCGCCGGCGTCGACCCGGTGAGCCGCCGCGAATTCTGGGAGCGCATCCATGAGCTCGCCTCCGCCGGCACCACGGTGCTGGTGACGACGCACTACATGGACGAGGCCGAGCGCTGCCACCGGCTCGCCTTCATCTTCCGCGGCCGGCTGCTCGACGTCGGCACGCCCGAGGAGATCGTCGCCCGCCGCAACCTGCGCGTCGCCGAGGTGCAGCTCGATGACGCCGCCGCCGCCGCGCAGGCGCTGCGCGCGCTCCCCGAGGTGGACGAGGTGTCGCACTACGGGCACGTGCTGCGCCTGGCCGCGCTGGGCGCCGCAGACCCGCAGGCGCTGGTCGCGCGCGTCGCCGCCGAGCGCGGCCTGCGCGTGATCTCGTCGCGCCAGGCGCGCGCCACCGTCGAGGACGCCTTCGTCTCCATGGTGCGCCACGACACGCAAGCCGCGGAGGGGGCGTGAGCGTCGCCGTCTCCTTGCGCCGTATCGGCTCGGTGGCGGTCAAGGAGCTCCTGCAGCTCAAGCGCGACCGCCTCACCCTGGCCATGATGGCGCTGCTCCCCGTGGTGCAGCTCACGCTCTTCGGCTACGCGATCGACACCGACGTTCGCCGCGTGCCCGCCGTCGTCTACGACCAGGACGGCTCGGCGCGCTCGCGCGACTTCGCCCGGCGGCTCGAGGCCACCGGCTTCTACCAGCTGGTCGGAGCCGTGCACGACTACGGCGAGCTGGGGCGCGCGCTGCGCGCCGGCGACGCCAAGGTGGGGCTGGTGGTGCCGCCGCGCTGGTCCAGTGACCTCGTCGGCGGCCGTTCCACCTCGCTGCAGCTGGTGGTCGACGGCTCCGACCCGCAGACGGCCGCCAGCGCCAGCGGCACCGCGGCCGGGCTTGCGCAGGCGCGCGGAGCCGATCTCCTCGAGGAGCACGCGCGCCGCGCAGGGCAGAGGCCGGCGCCGCCGCCCATCGCGCTCGAGACCGTCAACTGGTTCAACCCGGACCTCAAGACCTCCACCTTCGTGGTGCCCGGCCTGGTCGGCATCATCCTCACCATGACCATGGTGATGCTCACCTCCATGGCGATCGCCCGCGAGCGCGAGCGGGGCACGCTCGAGCAGCTCATCGTCTCGCCCCTCAAGCCAGCCGAGCTGATCGCCGGCAAGATCGTCCCCTACGTCGGCATCGGCTACGTGCAGATGACGCTGATCCTCCTCCTCGGCCACCTCGCCTTCCAGGTGCCCTTCGCCGGATCGCTCTTGCTGCTCTATCTGCTCGCCTTCGTCTTCATCGCCGCCAATCTCGCGCTGGGGCTGGCCTTCTCCACGGTGGCGCAGACCCAGCAGCAGGCGATGCAGATGTCGTTCTTCTTCTTCCTCCCCAACATCCTCCTCTCCGGCTTCATGTTCCCCTTCGAGGCGATGCCCAAGCCGGCGCAGTGGCTGGCGCAGGCGCTGCCGCTGACGCATTTCTTGCGCATCGTGCGCGGCATCGTCTTGAAGGGCAGCGGGCTCGCCGACGTGCGCGCAGAGATCTTCGCGCTCGGCGGCATCCTGGTGGTGCTGGTCGTCTTCGCCTCGCTGCGCTTCCGGAAGAAGCTGGCATGAGAGGGCGCCCGCGCACCGACATCCGCGCCCGGGTGGTGCGCGCCGCCCGCGATCGCTTCTTGCGCCAGGGCGTCGACGGCGCCTCGCTGCGCGGCATCGCGGCCGCCGCGGGCACCAGCATCGGCATGGTCTACTACTACTTCCCCACCAAGGACGCGCTCTTCCTCGCCGCGGTCGAGGACGCCTACGCCGTGCTGCTCGAGGGCATCCGCGCCGCGCTGGCGGGCGACGCGCCGGTGGCGGTGCGGCTGCGGCGGCTCTTCGAGCGCATCTGGCGCATGGACCAGGCCGAGTACGCGACGGTGCGGCTCATCCTGCGCGAGGCGATGATCTCCTCGTCGCGGGTGAAGAAAGTCGCCCCGCGTTTCTTGCAGGGCCACCTGCCGCTCCTCCTCGCGCTCCTCGAAGAAGGCCGTGCCCGAGGCGAGCTGCGCAGCGATGTGCCGCTCCTGGCGCAGCTCGCGGCGATCCTCTCGCTGGGGATGATGCCGGTGATCGCGCGGCGCATCGCCGCCGGTGCCGCGCCGCCCGACTTCCCCTTCCCGCCGGCGCAGGTGATCGCGCCCGCGCTGTCGAGCGTGCTGCTGCGCGGGATCGGCCGGCCGGGGCGGCGGGGCCGCGCTGCTTGACCGGCGCGGCGATCCTCGCTACGGCGCACCTTGCGCGCCTCTCGCGCGCCGGGTGAAGTACGCCCCACAGAGCATGGATCTCTGTAGCGATAGCTCGCGGATGGAGGCTACCGCGTCGCGACTTCCAGGTCCAGAAGGCGCGAAAGCGCTGTGAGCCAGCGAATCACGGTCTCGGGGCGAACGAGGTGGACCGCCTCTCGCCACCCAGCCCAATGGTTGGAGAGCCCCACCCAGAGGAAGCGAATCGAGGCGCCCGGATTGCGGCGCTTCGAACGGCGGCGGAGCAGGGCAAGGTGTTGCCGGAGCGCCAGGTTCTCGAGCGCGAGCTCGCTGCGGGTTCTGAGCGCCGCGCGCAGGGCGCCCAACAGAACGAGGACGAGAAGCACTGGCCTTATGGGTCGCACGCCGCTCGCATATCGTCCAGTCTCGGATCGAGTTTGGCAAACGACAGGCTGAGGTGAAGCGCGCCTTGTTGGCGTAATCGCGGGCTCACGCTTACGCCTACGACGAGGTTCGAGTTGGGGCGCGTTTGAATCCGCAGCCACCGCAATTGGAATTGTCGCTCGGCAGGCCGGCAGGCTGCTGCATCCGCTCGGGCAGGGCGTTAGCCCTGCGTAATCCAGCGAACCTCATACGCCGCGCCCGAATGAATGGGCCGAAGTCTGCCTGCGTGCTCTGACCCAGTCGGCAAGTAGCCGGGACCGCGAGGACGACCGGCGCATAGGGATCTCGCGCCAGCCTCCCGCAGGGCGTTTGAACACCGCTGCTCGCGGCGAGCACCCTGCGGGAGGCGATTCGCTCGAGTCTCCAGAGCACGCGCGGCTTACGGACAAGTCACGTTGGGGTTGACGTCGTTGAAGACGCCGTTCGGATTCAGCTTCCAGACCCAGACGTGAAGGATCCACAGTCCCAGCTCGTCTTCGCTGTGCATCGTCTGGCCGAAGATCGAGGGCGGCGTCGGGAACTGGCTCTTCGGCGCGATCCACTCCGGGCTGTTGAGCTGCCCGTCCGCCGTGTACATGAGCACAGACGGTTGGCGGATGTCCGTGGTCCCGACCAGGCTGCCCTTGATGTAGTGGTAGCCTTGGCCGACGACACAAGGGAGGCCGGAGTTCGTGTATCCATCGGCGAGCGCGGCCTCGAGATGGCGATACTTGCACACGGCACGGCGGGCGATGTTGAGCTGGCGCTCGATCTTCTCGCTCACCGTGTCGAAGTCCGCGGGACCGGGGCAGTCGTCGTCGTCGCCCACGTCGGCTCCGCTCTCGCTCGTGCCGAACCGGTCCGAGAGCGCGGCACTGCTCCTCGTGGTGTTGCCGCTCACCGGACCGCCGCACCCTGCGGCCCAGCAGAACATTCCGGACAGCAGGAAATAGATGCTCTTCTGCATATGCTCCTCCTTTGTCGTGCGCGCTATTGATAGAAGTACGGGTCGAGGACGCGGACCTCGGTGATGCCATCGACGGGCAGGCGATTGCGGCCCGCGGTCCTGCGGATCGCCTCCGGCGACGGCGCGTCGTAAATGCAGAAGGTCCGCTTCTTGTCGTCGCTCACGTACGAGTGCACCCAGGTGACGCCCTCCTCGGCGTTGTTGGCGACGACGCTCATGCACGCCTTGGCGCCGGTGGCGTCGATGGGGATGACGAGCCCTTCGGGAAACGTCCGCTCTACGAGATATCGGGGCATGCGCTCTCTCCGGTTCGCGTCCACGTCGGGCGTGCGCGGACAGTAGGCGAGCCGCCCCGGGTCTACATCGGGAACGATCCCTATTTTTCGCCGGCGCGCTCCCCATCCCTGGGGAACAGGCCGCTGCTCTGCGCCGCGGCGACGGCAGCGCCGCGCGATTTTACGCCCAGCTTGGCGAGGATTGCGGAGACGTGGTGGTCGACGGTCTTGGGCGAGACGAAGAGCCGGCTGCCGATCTCGGCGTTGGAGAGGCCCAGCGCGAGTGCCGCCAGGACCTCCTGCTCGCGCGAGGTGAGATCGAAGGGATGCTCCCGCCGCGCCGCCCGCGGACCGCGCGGCACGCTGCGCACGCCCAGCTCGGAGAGGCGGCGCCGCAGGCGCGCGGCCGCCGGTCGCGTCCCGAGGCGATCGAGGATCTCGAGCGCGCGCAAGAGCGCCTCCTCGTCGTCCCCTTCGTAGCATGCGAGCGCGGCGTGATAGGAGCAGCCGAGCCGCTCGAATTCGGCGGAGGCTGCCCGCCAGTCGCCCCGCAGCAGCAGCGCGATCGGCGCCGGGTATTTCCCGGCCGGCGGCGGCTTTCCTCCGCCCCGCCAGATCCATAGCGCGAGGTCGCCGACGTACCAGGAGCGGCCGGCGTTCGCGGCCTGCTCGATGACCGCCGACGCTTCCGCCAGCGCAGAAGCCACATCGCCCGAGAGCCACGACATCTCGGCGCGCGCGGCCGCCACCGGCACCAGCCGCTCCAGCTCGCCGCTCTGCCGCGCCAGCGCAAGGGCTTCGTCGAGCGCCTCAAGGGCGCCGGGATCGCCGCGCCGCGTGCGCAGAAGACCGATCGCCGTCAGCGCCGCCAGCCGGAACATCGCAGAGCAGCGCGGGTTGTCGAGGATGCGCGCTGCGTCTTCGGCCGCCTCCGCCCATTGGCCCGTCTCCGTCCGCAGCCGGGCGCGCCAGGCATGCATGCACAGCGTGCGCGTGCCGAGGTCGCGCTCGGCGGCGTAGGCGAGGCCCTCGTCGAACCACTTCGCCGCCTGCGCGTAGCGCCGTTCCTCCACGGCGAGGCTGCCCAGGTTGGCGTAGGCGCGGCCGGTATGGTCCTCCAAGCCGTGCTCGAGCGAGGTGCGCAGGCTCTGTTCGATCAGCTCCCAGCCTTGCTCGTTGCCGAGCTGCACGTGCGCGACCCCCACGTTGTTGAGCGTCTGCGCCTCGAGGTCGCTGTAACCGCGCTCGCGAGCGAGTTGGAGCGCCCGGGTGCCGACGGCGATCGCCTTTGCGGCCTCGTCCTTCAGCATGTGCATGCCCGAGCGCAAGGCCAACGCCGTCGCCAGCTCGCGGCCGGGCGGCAGTCCCTCGACCGCCGCGAGGGCGAGGTCGGCGTAGCGCCACGCGTCTTCGCTGCTGGCGACGTACCACGACGTCCGCGACAACCAGCACAGGCAGTTGCTTTCGCGGGCGCGATCGCCCAAATGTTGCCACAGCGCACGCGCGGCGGTGCAGGAATCGCGCGCATCCTGCATGCGATCGCTCAGGTAGCACTCGTAGGCCCGCGCCTCGAGCAGCTCGGCGCGGCGGCGCGGAGGCAGATCGGCGGCGTAGCGCAGCGCCAGCGCCAGGTGCGCTTCAGCTTCCCGGTGCGCGCCGAGCTTGGTGGCGTGCTCGGCCGCGGCAGGAGCGAAGCGGAGCACCGAGGCGGCGTCGCCCGCGCCGGCGGCGTGATGGACGAGCCGCGGGAGCAGCGCCGCTTCTTCTCCGCGGCCGACTAGCGCGGCCAGGACGCGCGCATGCAGCTCCCTTGCCCGCAGCGGCGGCAAAGAGCCCTCGAGGGCCTGGCGCGCGAGCTCGTGCCGGAAGGCGATGCTCTGCAGCGACAGCGAAAGCATGCCAGCCCCGAGCAGCTCGTCGAGGGCGGCGAAGGCCGGCCCCGCCGCCGCCGAGAGCAGCGTCTGCTCGACGCGGGAGGGAACGACGGAAGCGAGATCGAGCAGCTCGCGCGCCTGGGGCGAGAGCCGCGCCGCGCGCGCGAGGACAGCGTCGCGCACCGTCGCCGGCACGCCGGGTTCCTCGCTGGCGAGGACTTCCGTGACGAAGAAGGGGTTTCCTGCCGTCGCGGCATGAAGGCCCTTGCCACTCCGCCGGGCCCGCGCTGCGAGCGCCTCGACCGCGGCTGGCGACAGGCCGCCGAGGGCAATGCGCCGGACCGCCGCGTGCGGCAGATCGCCGAGGACGGATCGCAGCGGGTGCGACACCGGCACTTCCTCTTCGCGCCAGGTGATGACGAGCAGCGAGCTGGTGCGCTCGGCGCGCCGCCCGAGGAACTTGAGGAGGTCGAGCGTCGCCTCGTCGGCCCACTGGACGTCCTCGATGACGACCAGCGCGGGCGGCCGCGGATGGCGCAGCTCCTCGAGGAAGGCCTGGAAGATGGCGTCGCGCGGCGCTCCCTCGGCAAGGCGCGCGGCCAGCTTGCCGCCGTGCAGCCACGCCACTTCCTGCAGGGGCGCGAGCGGCCGGGGCGTGAAGAGCGCATCGCAGCCGCCCCAGAAGAGCCGCACTGGGGGCGTGGCGTGCAGCCGCGCGAACTCCTGCAGGAGCACGGTCTTGCCGATGCCCGCCTCGCCGAAGACGAGCCCGACTCGCCCCTCGCCGGCGCGGGCGCTATCGAGCAGCGCAGCCAGCTCTGCCAGCTGCCGTCCTCGCTCGAGAAGTGTATCGTTTTCGGCCACGCGATCCTCGCGCTCGCGGCCAGACTAGCGCGATCAGGCCCCCCGGTTGCAACCCTACCCTGGCACATGCAGGCGCTGGCGAAGTTTGCGCGTGAAGTGCCGGGGGGCCGGAATACCTACCACTACTGCGGGTAGCTTCTCCAGGCGCGGTCATCTTCAACCGGTGTGAGGATTGAAGTGGCTGCCGATTGCCCGCTCGAGGTGGCGGCGTCGGCGGGGACTTGATCGGTGGCAAAAGGGGCAGCGCGGCAGCCAGTTGGCGATGACGCGAGCGATGGTCAGGCGAGTGGAGATAAATGAGTCTGGGAAATGGCGCTCAGGCCTGGAGAGGGTTCTGGTGGGTACGAGAGCGCCATCGGGCCGAGGGGGGAAAAGACCGAATCTTTTCGGCCGTCACGAACGCAGCGCAGGAGAGAGCCGCGGATATGTGGTGATGCCAACCTGGGTATCTGCGACCCTCTGAACTCCTCGTTCACGTTGTCGGTCTCCGCCGCCGTGCGCTTGCACTCGAGCAGCGGGTTGTCGATCAGCACGTTGCTGCCGCCCGCCTCGCCCTCGCCGATGATCACCTTGAGGTAGGCGCCGGCCGACGCGCTCTTGCGTCCCGTCTCGACGTGCTTGGTGGCGGCGAAGAGGACCTTGTTCGGGCCCGGTACCAGGTACTTGGTGACCTCGAGGATGATCTGCTCCTCGCTGGCCTTCACCTTGCGAATCCACTTGGAGTTGATGAAGACGTCGAGATCGTACTGCGCCGCACCCGCCTCTTGCGCGCCGGGTGAAGTACGCCCCACAGAGCATGGACTTCGACCGGCAGGTGCTGGTCGATCGTCCCGACCGCATCGGACGCGAGCAGATCCTGAAGGTCCACACCCGCAGGGTGATCCTCTCCGTGGACGTGAAGCTCGAGGACGTCGCCGCCCTCGCGCCTGGATTCACGGGCGCGGACCTCGCGAACCTCGTCAACGAGGCAGCGCTGGTCGCGACCCGCCGCGGCGCCGACCAGATCGCCATGAACGACTTCAACCTGGCCATCGAGCGGATTGTCGCCGGGCTGGAGAAGAAGAACCGGCTCCTCAATCCGCGTGAGCGCGAGATCGTGGCCCACCACGAGATGGGGCACGCGTTCGTCGCCGCCGCGCTTCCCGGCAGCGACGTGGTCCACAAGATCTCCATCATTCCACGCGGCATCGGCGCGCTCGGGTACACCATCCAGCGCCCGACC
>JAYWBT010000166.1:0-29181 GCA_043781235.1 Deltaproteobacteria bacterium | reverse complement strand
ATCGGCGCGCTCGGGTACACCATCCAGCGCCCGACCGAGGACCGCTACCTCATGACCCGCGAGGAGCTGGAGAACAAGATGGCGGTCCTGCTCGGCGGCCGCGCCGCGGAGCACCTCGTCTTCGGCCACCTCTCCACCGGCGCTTCCGACGATCTCTCCAAGGCGACCGACATCGCCCGCAGCATGGTGACCCGTTTCGGCATGGGCGAGGCGCTCGGCCCGGTGACGTACGAGACCGAGCCCGCTTCTTTCCTCGGCCAGGCGTACGGCTCGCAGCGGCTCTACAGCGAGGAGACCGCGCGCGAGATCGACGTCGCGGTGCGTGGCATTGTCGAAGCGCAATTCCAGCGCGCGCGCGCGATTCTGGCGGCGAACCGCGCGTTCCTCGACGAGGCCGCGGGCACGCTCCTCGCGAACGAATCGCTCGCGGGAGCGCAGCTCGAAGGAATCCTCGGGCGCGTCGGCAAGGTGCCCGGCCGGCGCCTCGGCTCTACTGCCACTGGCTAGCGCTCAGCGCCGCCGGTCGCTCTTGAGGCGCCCGTCGACGATCTCGATGACGCGATCGCAGCGGCCTGCGATGCGGGTGTCGTGCGTGACGACGAGGAACGTCGTGCCGAGCTCGCGGTTGAAGCGGCGCATCAGCTCGAAGACCCCGTCGGAAGACTCGGTATCGAGGTTGCCGGTCGGCTCGTCCGCGAGGACGAGTGATGGACGCCGCGCAAGCGCCCGCGCGATCGCGACGCGCTGCTGCTGACCGCCCGACAATTCGCTCGTCTTGAACTGCGCGCGGTCCGAGAGGCCCACCGCATCGAGCATCTCCAGCGCACGCTGCCGCATCTCGCGCGTGGGCATCCCCTCGTCGGCCCAGGCCGGGAGCATCACGTTCTCCACCGCCGTGAAGGCCGGGAGCAGGTGATGGAACTGGAAGACGAAGCCGAGCGTACGGGCACGGATCGACGTTAACGCGCGCTCGTCGACCGAGCTCGTGTCGGTCCCCGCGAGCACCACTCGACCCCTGGTGGGCCGCTCGAGGAGGCCAATGATGTTGAGCAGCGTGCTCTTGCCGGATCCCGAGGGGCCGATGAGGGCGGCCAGGTCCCCTCGCTCGAGCACCAGGTCGACGCCCGCCAGGGCGAGGGTGCGGACGCGTTCGCCGTACTCGCGCTCGACCCCCTCCACGGAGAGGATGGGGTCAGCCACTTCGAATCGCCGCCGCGGGGTCGAGCCGCGACGCGCGCCGCGCGGGGATGAACGCCGCCAGGAGCCCCACGCCCGTCGCGAGGATCGTCGCGCTGACGAAGAGCCCGAGGTCGAGCTGCACCGGGAACCTCGGCGCCCCGTCGGGCCCGCGCGCGAGCCCCTCGAAGAGCTTCGCCAGGAGCGCTCCGAGCGCCGACCCGAAGAGCGAGCCGACCAGCCCGAGCATGCCTCCCTGGATCAAGAACACGGCGAGGATGCGGCGCGCCGGCGTCCCGAAGGCGCGGAGGATCCCGATCTGCCGTGACTTCTGCACCACCGAGACGATGAGCACGCTCGCGATCCCGAGAGCGACTGCGACCACGACGAAGAACTGGATCATCGTCTTTGAGCTGCTCTGCGCGGAGAGCCCCGAGAGCAGCTCGGCGTTCAGCTTCATCCAGCTGTCCGCCGTGAGACCCGTCCGGTTCCGGATCTCGCCCGCGACGCGCTCGGCAGCGAAGACGTCTGCGACCTTGATCTCGATGCTCGTCGCGCCTCCCGGGAGCGCGAAGAGAGATTGAGCGTGGCGCAGCGACGTCACCAGCCAGGTCTTGTCGACCGCCTCGTTTCCCAACCTGAAAACACCGGACACCGTCACCACGTCGTCGATCCCCTCGCTCGAGGTAATGCGCAGCTTGTCACCGACGCTGGCGCCGAGTTCGGAGGCGAGCGTGGAGCCGATCGCGACCCGGCCGCCGGCCACCTCGAAGCTCCCCGCGACCATCTTCCTGCGCAGGTCGATGATCGCGACGAAGCCCTCGGGTTCGACGCCCCGCACGACGATCGGCGCCTTCGCATCGGCGCGCGCCGCGAATCCGGCGCCGGTCACGCTCGCGCTCACGGCGACCACGTCGGACACGCGCTCGACCTCCTCCAGGACGACCGGCCATTGATCGATGGACCGCAGGCGCTGCGACGTCGCCTGGATCACGCGCGTGACCGCGGTCTCCGGGGTCGGCTCGACGAGCGGGCGTGGCTGCTCGCGCGGGACATGCAGCGTGACGTGTGGCTGCGAGCCGAGGGTCTTCTCGATGAGCGAGGACTGGAGGCCGCCGATGAGCGCCGAAAGGAAGACCACGACGCCGACACCGATCGAGACCGCTGCGAGGATGAGCGCCGTCTGTCCACGCTCGGCCCGGAGGTACCTCAGCGCGACGAACCACTCGAAGGGCATCAGCGCGCTCCTCGCGCGGGGCGCACGCGCTTGCCCGGGGCCAGCATCCGCTCCGCCGAGAGCACGACCTCGGCGCCCTCTTCGAGGCCGGACTCGATCTCGATCACGCCCTCGCCGCGCATCCCGAGCTTCACGTCGTGCTTCGCGACGCGTCCGCCCTCGACCACGAGCACTGACGGGGTGCGGGTCGCGGCGCCGCGGACGGCCCCGCTCGGGACGACCAGCACCTGCTTTTTCGACGCGACCGTCAGATCGACGGACACGGTCATGTCCGGCTTGAGGAAGCCCGGCGCCTGCGGCGCGCGGAGCCGCACCTCGATGCTGCCGCGCTGCGGATCGATCGACGGCGCGATGTAGCTCACCTCGGCATCGAAGACGTCTTGAGGATACGCGTCCGCGGAAGCGCGAGCCCCCTGGCCGACGCGGATCCACGCGAGGTTCCGCTCGTCCGGCTCGATGACGAGCTGCACGTCGCCGCCCGCGGCCATCACGAGGAGCGTCTTGCCCGGCTGGACGACGTCTCCCGGCTCCACCGTCCGGCTCAGGATGACTCCCTCCTGCCGCGCCACGAGCCGGGTTTGCTTGAGCCGCACCATCGCGCCGGTGAGCTGGGCCTGGGTCTGGAGGAGAGCGCTCAGGGCGAAGCGCGAGTCGGCGCCCATCGGGGCCGACGACACCTGCTGCACCTCGGCGGCATTCTTCTGCGCGCGGGCGATCTCCAGGCTCCGCAGCGCGTCCTCGAGCGTCGCGCGCGTGATGCTGCCGGATGCGGCGAGCTTCTCGGCGCGCTCGAGCTCGGTCTGCGCGTGCTCGAGGTTCGTCTCTGCCTGGCGGTACGTCTCCGTCGCGACGATGCGACCCACCTTGCGGAGCAGATCGACGCGCGCGGCGGCCTGATCGACCACGGCCTTCGCCTGCGCGACTGCGGCGCGAGCCTCCGCGTCGTCGGTCTGCACGAGCAGATCCCCCGCTTTGACACGCTGGCCCTCGACTGCACCGACCGCGATGACGAGCCCCGAGGTCTGCGCCGAGAGCTGGACGCGCGTGGGCACCCAGACGCGACCGCTCGCGACGACGTGCTGCTCGAGATCCTTTTTGTTCGCGACCGTCGTCGCGACGCTCGGCGCGCGCAGGAAGAGGAGCGCGCTGACGCCGGCCACGACGAGGACAATGGCGATGATCCAGCGACCCGGACGCCGAGCGAATGAAAGCATGAAGCAGGCATCCTTACCCCATCCGCGAAAGAGGGTCCGCGAATCGTGCGTCGCGTCGCTCCTCTTCTCGCCCTGCGCGGGCAGTGCAAAGCACGGCCCCCGGGGCCGGTTTGCTACGCTTGGTCGAGTGCGCCCCACCCGGAGAAACTTTGCCTGCAGCTCGAGGAGGCGTAGAGCGACCGTCGATGAAGCCGACGGTCGAGGTGCCGAAGGCGGCGTAAACTGCTGTTAAAGATCCGAGTAAAGGACAAGATGCAGTTCATCTATGAACCAATCTGGTTTCTTCTGCCTGCTGGGTTTGCCAATATGGCGCCTGTTTTCGCTGCCAAGGTCTTCCCACGCTGGGATTTTCCGGTGGACGCCCGAAAGACCTTTCGCAGGATCAGGATCTTCGGCGATCACAAGACCATTCGTGGTCTCGTAGCTGGAGTCCTGCTTTCTGCCGGAGTTTTTCTGATTCAGAAGAAAGCATACCTCTCAATCAACTGGATACGAACCATCAGCGCTTTTGATTATGGGAAGATGCCTGTCAGTTTTGGCGCACTGACCGGCTTCGGAGCTTTGTTTGGCGACCTCATCAAAAGCTTCTTCAAACGAAGAGTCGGGATAGATCCCGGCAAGTCCTGGTTTCCTTTCGACCAGATCGACTGGATCCTGGGCTGCCTCGCTGCGACTTCTCTGGCCGTGCGGCCATCCTCGACACTCGTATTCAGCTCAATCTTGATGGCCCTGGTGCTCTCGTTAATCGTGAAATGGCTTGGGTACCTGCTTCGACTGGAAAAGAACCCGATCTGAGCGGATGGAGGGCGGCCCAGGTCGCGCGAGAGGTTTGCGCCGTCGATCAGAAAGCTCGAGGCAACGCGGGCGAATCAAGTATGGGCAACTGACATCACCTATATCCCACTGGCGCCGGGGTTCGTGTATCTATTGCGATCATCGATTGGCATTCGCGAGCGGTTCCGGCCTGGAGGCTGTCCAATACCCTCGATGTCAGGATTAGCGTCGAGACCCTGAAGGAGGCGCTCGAACGCTGGGGCACGCCAAACCTATTCAATACGGATCAAGGAGTGCAGTTCACCTCGAAGGTGGTGCGGCTACTCGCCGGGACGGCGCCGGGCGAGGATGCGCCCGAGCCGCCAGACATGGCATGCTTCGCCCCGGGCAGGAGAGGCAGTGAGGAGCGGCGAGTTGATGGAAGCCGCATTTATCCGACCTATCGTCAGTTTCCGATGCGATATCCCGCGTGGCACGCGCCGCACGCGTTCGGCATCACGCCATCCCATGTCGTCGCAACCGCGACGGTCGCGAGACTCGCATCGGGCCAGGCGACGACGAACGTGTGCGAGGTGACGTCGCCGATGGCGTTCGCCGGCCTGCCACTCGCGGCCGGGCCGGAGAAGAAGGAGCCGGTGAACGCGGTCTTCGCCATGTGGCACGACGAGCAGCGCCCGACCGGCGCGCCGACGGTGCCGGTCGGGTCGAAGTAAGCGGGCATCGCGGCCTTCGCAATCATGTGCGCCTTGACGGTGGATGCCACCAGGCTCGCGGCCTTCGCCTGGTCGGCCGCCGAGACGGTCCAGGCCGCCCCGTTCCTCTGGATGCCGCCGCCGGCAGAGACGTGGTAGCCCGCCGCATCCGCGAGCGCGAGTGCAGCGAACGAGCCCTGGCCCGCGTGGCATGCGAGGCAGGCGACGTCGTCGCGGAGCGCGTTTTGGTTCTGCAGGAAGACGTAATGGTCGCCAGTCTGCTGGTCGGCCCGCACGAACGGGGGCGGACCGCCAATGCCGCTGTGGCCCGAATGGCAGTCGGCGCAGGTCAGCTTTTCGTACGGGTTGTTCGCGTGGACGCTGGAACCGAAGTCGATGAACGTCAGGTGGTCGACGCTCGGGAAGCCGCCCGGCCAGTAGAATGCGGGGTCTCCGAATGCCGGCCTGGACATGAAGTCGGACAGTTGGTGGACGCCGGGGATGAAGTTCCCGCCGCCCACCGCGGCCTGGTCGTTCCATGCATAGCCGAACGCGCCCGCCGGGCTTGCCGAGGACACGCCCTGGGAATGGCACTGGCCGCAGACCTCGCGCTCGGCCTGGGCAGTGAGATAGCGCGGGTTCACGATGAGCCCCACGTCACCGCCGCGGCCCACGTGCGCGGAACCGGGCCCGTGGCACTTCTCGCATCCGATGATGTCGGCTGACGCGCGGGCGAAGCGAGTCACGAATCCGTTCGCGTCCGCCGCGAGCGTGAGGCCAGCCTCATGGCACCCGGCGCAGGCCTTCGACCAGGTCCCGTCCTGCGCCGTGTTGTAATCCGGTGCCGCGATCCACGCCTTCGAGCGCTGGTTCCAGGCCAACGGCATGACCAGCGCGTCCGCGGGCGTGTTCGTCGTATCCCAGCCAACCCACGAAGGCATCGCGGCTCCGCCGATGTCGGTGAGGTATTCCTGCTGCCACCAGCCGACTGCAGCGCTGGGTCCAGTGCCGCCGAGGTTCGCTGAGCAGGGCGTGCCCGCGGGGAGGATGCCGCCGTGCCCGCACTGGCCCGCCCCCGTGGCGACGCCTCCGACGCTCCCGGTCACCGGGATCACGGTGTCGCCCGCATCGACGACGCCGTTCTGGTTCGTGTCCAACGCCATCGCGAATGGAGGCTTTCCGGCCCCGCAGCCTGCGCTCCAGCGCACGAGGAAGACGGCGCGGTCCTGGACCGCGGGCGCGACGATGGTCGGGTCGGCGGCCGTGAGCCCCGTACTCGCGGTGGACGGCGCGGTGCAGTCCGCCGGCGCGGCAGGCCACCCGGTCACGTCGACGTGGCCTGTCGTGCGATCGACGGAGTTGCTGTGAGCGGAGGCCCGCCAGGCCGTGACGGCGTCGCTGCCCGCGTGGCAACCCACGCAGGTACTCGACCCGAGGTACGTGGCCGACTCGGTGGGCCGGCCGGAGAGCGTGACCTCCACGCCGGTCACGGTCGCGTTCGCAGCCAGGAACCTGGCCTGGCGGGTCTCGCCCGCGAGAAAGCCGCTCTCCGAAGCCGAGACGAAGACGAAGCCGGGCGAGATGCCGGACAGTGTATACGTCCCGTCGCTCGCGGACGTGGTGCAGGTGGACGATCCCTCCACGCAGACCTGCGCCCCGGCGACGGGGACCGACGTGCCACCGCTCCTGCCGCGGATGGTTCCCGAGATCGTTCCGACCTTCGGCGGCACCGGCGTGAGGACGAGGCTCACGTTCACGGTCCCTCCGGCACCGAGGCCGACGGCGGCGAGCTTGCCGTCCACGTACCCGGCCTTCGACGCGATCACTGTGTAGGTACCGATGGGGATCGACGAGAGCGTGAACTTGCCCGTCGCGTCGGTGGATACGGTGACCGTCACCGGATCCGTGGTGATGGACGCCGCAGCCACCGCCGCACCGGCCTGGTCCTTCACGGTCCCGGCGACGGTGCCGCGATCGAGGGCGGTCGTCCCGGGCCCGCCGTTCTTTCCGCTGCAGGACGCCGTGAACACAGCCACCGCGACGACGGTGATCGTCAGGAGCCGAACCTCGCGAAGCATCGGGATCATGGTCTGACTCCCCAGCGAGACGCTCGTGAGCACGCCATGCGCTCGCTCGCGCCCAACGCGTATGGCGACCTTCGATGGCGGTGGCTGCATTCATCGTGCCCGGCCAGGTACTGTCTCCCGAGTCGTAGACGCAAGAGCCGCTTCGTCCGCAGGACCCGTATCCGGAGCTCCAGCCAGAAAGTCTCCCCCGCACGCCATGCGCTGAAGCCTCAATTTGAGCGCAGAGCATGCGTCGCGGCACGAGTAGAAAGCGCTTGCTCGGCTGAGCGCGCGGGGCCCCCCTCCGCGATCGTCAGCGTAGCTGAGCCCGACGGAGCGAGGCGACAAAACTGAAGCGGCGATCGCGGCGACGGCCTGTCGTTTCCCTGAGGATGCCCAGCTGCTCGAGCACTGACCGCCTTGGCCGCGGTGGGCTTGGACGTGTCGAGCAGCTCAACGAGCATTGGAATCGTCGAGATCGGATGGCGGGGAAGGTGCTCGAGGAGCCGTGCGGCCATGACCGATGCGTTGTGCGCCGAAAGGACGCGGGCCGGTCGTTGCATGATCCCCTCGGGCAGGAAGATGCCGTCGGCCCAGAATGCCCGGCGGGATCGACCACCGGGGTGCGCTTGGTCGAGTAATGGTTGGAGAGCAGGTACGGCGGGCCGTCGAATCTCGAGATTAGATAGATCTGCGGACCACCCGGCCCGCCGACGTCGATGTACGCCGCCCAGTTGCCGGCAAGCCACATGGAACCGTCGGTGAGAGAGAGCCCGTCCAACTTGCGCTCTTTGTCGTCGGCGGTGTTGAACAGGCCATCGGGCCCCGCATCAATCAGATATGGAGAGTCTGTATTCGACTCGCGCTTGGCAGGATGGCGGTGAGGGGATCCCTCGCTGCTGGATATTGCGGCACCCGGTTCAGGCGAGGTTCTCCCAGTGCTTGCCGCAGGGGTGGGTGCCTCTCGTGTTGCTCGTCCCGGTGCGCCGCTGGTGGGTGTGGCTGACGCGGCCGCCGCGTCGAAAGGGCAAGTGTCGCGCAAGGCTCGCGCCAGTCCTGCCCGCGGCGGCGAGGAAGTCCCCGCCGCAGGGACTCCCCGCTGGGGTAGCGCGCGCGGTGGCCGTCGAGTAGACAGCTGAAATGGCCTCCATCGACGACCAACCGCTCTGGCTCCGGGCGCTGCTCAAGACCTATCCTTGGCGGCGCATCGATCCGGTGCCGGTCGCGTCGCTGCGCAAGCCGCTCTCCGCCTGCAGGGTCGCGCTGGTGACGACGGCGGGGCTGGTCGTTCCCGGCGAGGCGCCGTTCGACGCGGACGTGCGAGGTGGCGATGTCTCGTATCGCGTGATCCCTGGCGACGTGAACCTGGCGCTGCTCGAAGAGCACCACCGCAGCAGCAGCTTCGATCACTCGGGCATCGCGAAGGACCGCAACCTCGCCCTGCCCCTTGATCGCCTGCGCGAGCTGGTGCAGGAGCGTGTCATCGGCGAGGTGGCTCCGCGGCACCTGTCGTTCATGGGCTCGATCACGGCGCCGGGGCGGCTCGTTCGCGACACCGCGCCTCACGCCGCCGCCCTGCTGCAGGAGGACGGCGTCGAGGTGGCGCTTTTGGTGCCGGTTTGACCCTTCTGCAACCAGGCGGTCGGCCTGGTGCAGGCAGAGCTCGAGCGGCGCGGCATCGCCAGCGCATCTCTCACGCTGCTGCCCGAGGTCACCGTGAAGGTCCGGCCTCCGCGCGCGCTCTCGGTGCCCTGGCCGCTCGGGTTTCCTCTCGGTGCGCCGGACGACGCGGCGCTGCAACGCAAGGTGCTGATCCAGCTGCTCGCGCTGATCTCGCGCGCCGACGTTCCGGTCCTCGAGAGCTTCAAGGATTGATCATGGGGTGAGAAGCGCCCGCGTGGCGTTCTTACGCGCCCCGAACCGGGAGGTGGCGCCCTTCACCACGGCCACCCGCTTCTTCGCGGCCACCGCTTTCTTCGCCGTGGCGCGCTCGCGCAGCGCCGCCTGCGCCGCCGCCAGCCGCGCGATGGGGAGCCGATACGGCGAGCAGGAGACGTAGTCCAGGCCGATCTCGTGGCAGAAGATCACCGAGGCCGGGTCGCCGCCATGCTCGCCGCAAATGCCGATCTCGAGGTCGGGCTTGACGGCCCGCCCGCGCTCCACCGCGATCTTCATCAGCTGTCCGACTCCGACCTGGTCGATGGTGACGAAAGGGTCCACGTCGTAGATGCCCTTGGCGTAGTACGAGGCCAGCACCGGCCCCACGTCGTCGCGCGAGATGCCGTAGGTCATCTGGGTGAGGTCGTTGGTGCCGAAGGAGAAGAACTGGGCGCTCTCGGCGATGTCGCCGGCCCGCAGCGCGGCGCGCGGCACCTCGATCATGGTGCCCACCTCGTATTTCACCTTGCGACCATTCTCGGCGAAGACCCGCGCCGCGGTGGCGTGCACCACGCCGAGCTGGTGGTCGAGCTCCTTGCGCGTCCCGACGAGCGGGATCATCACCTCGGGGTGCACCTGCACTCCCTGCTTGGCGAGGTCGCAGGCGGCCTCGAAGAGCGCCCGGACCTGCATCTCGGTGATCTCGGGATAGGAGATACCGAGCCGGCAGCCGCGATTCCCGATCATCGGATTCGACTCGTGCAATTCGTTGATGCGCTCGCGCACTTGCTGCACCGTCTTGCCGGTGGCCCGGGCCAGCTCATTGATACCCTCGGGATCCTGCGGCAGGAACTCGTGCAGAGGCGGGTCGAGGGTGCGCACCACCACCGGGTGCGGCGCCATGGCCTTCAGGATGCCGGCGAAGTCGGCCCGCTGCAGGGGCAGGAGCTTCGCCAGCGCGGCGCGACGCTCCCCCTCGTTCTCGGCCACGATCATCTCGCGCATGGGGCCGATCTTCCCCTCGCCGAAGAACATGTGCTCGGTGCGGCAGAGGCCGATGCCCTGCGCCCCGAAGGCCACCGACACCGCCGCCTGGTCGGGCTGGTCGGCGTTGGCGCGCACCTCCAGACGGCGCGCCCGGTCGGCCCAGGAGAGGAGCTTCGCGTAGTCGCGGTAGAGCGGGGCGTCGGCCGGCTTGCGGCTCTTCTCGAGCAGCACCTCCACCACCTCCGACGGGCTGGTGTCGAGCTCACCCTCGATCACCTCCCCGGTGGAGCCGTCGAGGGAGAGCCAGTCGCCCTCCTTGACCGTCCGCCGCCCGCCGGCGGTGTCGACCGTCATCTGCCTCAGCTGGTAGTCGAACTCGAGGTTCCCGCAGCCCACCACCGCTACCTTTCCCATCTGCCGGGCCACCAGGGCGGCGTGGCTGGTCATGCCCCCGAAGGCAGTGAGGAAGCCCTCCGCGGCCGCCATGCCGCGAATGTCCTCCGGGCTGGTCTCGTGGCGCGCCAGGATCACCTTCTCGCCGCGCTCCTTCCAGGCCGCCGCCTCGTCGGCGAAGAAGACCAGGCGCCCGCGGGCCGCGCCGGGGCCGGCCGGCAGTCCCTTGGCGAGCAGGCGCCCGGCGGCCACCGCCTGCTCCTTGGCGTGCTGGCCAAAGACCGGACGCAAGAGCTGGTCGAGCGCCGCGGGGTCGACCCGCAGCACCGCCTCGTCCTTGGTGATGAGCCCGGCTTCGGCCATCTCCACCGCGGCCCGCACCGCGGCGATGCCGGTGCGCTTCCCGGAACGGGTCTGGAGCACGTAGAGCTTGCCGCGCTCGATGGTGAACTCGATGTCCTGCATGTCGCGGTAGTGGCGCTCGAGCTTGCCGCGCACCTTCTCGAGCTGCCGCGCGATGTCGGGGAAGCGGGCCGAGAGCTGGGAAATCTTCTGCGGGGTGCGGGTGCCGGCCACCACGTCCTCCCCCTGGGCGTTCACCAGGAACTCGCCGTAGAAGGCGTTCTCGCCGCTGCCCGGGTCGCGGGTGAAGGCCACGCCGGTGCCCGAGTCCTCGCCCATGTTGCCGAAGACCATGGCCTGCACCGTCACCGCCGTGCCCCACTCGGCCGGGATGCCGTTGAGCTGCCGGTAGGCGACGGCGCGCTCATTCTCCCAGGAACGGAAGACCGCCTCCACCGCGGCCAGGATCTGCGCCATGGGATCCTCGGGCAACACCATGCCGCGGCGGGCGATCTCGGCCTTCTCGGCGGCCACGATCTCGCGCAGCGCCTCGACGGTGAGGCCAGAGTCGTCCTTCACCCCCAGCGCCTGCTTCTTCCAGGACAGGATCTGCTCGAACGGATCGCGGTCTTCCTTGCGCTCCGGCTTCATCCCCAGCGCCACGTCGCCAAACATCGCGCAGAAGCGGCGATAGCTGTCCCAGGCAAAGCGCGGGTTGCCGGAGCGGACCGCCAGCCCCTCCACGGTGCGATCGTTGAGCCCGAGGTTCAGGACCGTGTCCATCATGCCCGGCATCGAGACGCGGGCGCCGGAGCGGACCGAGACAAGGAGCGGGTCCTGCGGATCGCCGAGCCTCCGGCCGGCCAGCTTCTCCGTCTGCGCGAGCGCGGCGCGAAGCTCGTGGACGAGGCTCTTCGGCAGCTTCCGGCCCGAGCGGTAGAACTCGGTGCAGACTTCGGTGGTGATGGTGAAGCCGGCGGGCACCGGGATGCCCATGCGGCTCATCTCGGCGAGGCCGGCTCCCTTGCCGCCGAGGATGTTCTTCAGCTCCATGCTGCCTTCGGCCGTGCCGCCGCCGAACGAGTAGATCCGCTTCGCCTTTTCCATTTATCCGCCCCCAACGGGTTTCGGAGTTGTCAGACTCGCATCTTCTCGAGCGCCGGCCTCGTGGTGGTGGCGCGCGACCTGGCGGCCGGAGGAGAGGAGCACCACGTCGTCCGCTCGTCAATCAAGGAATCGAGGGCTCTCGGTGCTGAAGAATCCGTCGAGCGCCTCGTCGTTGTGGATGAGCCAGAGCTCAAGAGCGCCATTCCGGCGCGAGCTCTCGCGCGCCAATTCAAGCTGCGAGGCTAGGGGGTCGGCGCACAGAGCACGTCGTGAAGGCACTGCACGACGCGCCGCCCTTCGGGAAGGCGCGGATCGATGAGCTCGAAGTGGCCGGCCTCGGGGACTGCGATCAGGCTGGCCGCGTCGCCCGCCGCAATCGCCGCCGCGACGTAGTCGACCGACATCGCGAAGGGCACAGTGTCGTCGCGCTGCCCGTGCAGCAGGATCTGGCGCTGGCCGAGGGGCAGCCGCGCGCGGGGGGACGCTGCCGCGTAGTGCACCGGAACCTCGGCCGGGCCGCCGCCCAGGAACTCATCCACGATCCCGTCGCCGAGCCGCAGCGCCGAGGCCTGCGCGAGATCGCTGAGCGCGGCAAGCCCGATTACGGCGCGCAGGTCGAACGGCGCACGCGAACCCAGCCACAGCGCGAGTTGCCCTCCCGCCGAGTGACCGAAGACCACTACCCGGCCGAGGTCGAGAGGGCATCGGGCCGCCAATTGGGACGCGAACGCCGCGCCCTGGGCCACGTCGTCGAGCGTCCCCGGGTACCCACCTCCGGCGTTTCCCACGCGGCGATACTCCAGGCTCCAGGTCGCAATTCCCGCGGTGGCGAGGGCCGCGCAGAGGTGCCCCAAGTGCTGCAAATCGTACCGCGCGCGCCAGAACCCGCCGTGCAACCCGATCGCCAGCGGGTGGGGGCCCGGGCCCGCGGGCAGGCGCAGATCGCCGAACTGCCACGGGCCGGGGCCGTAAGGGATGCGTGCATCCGCGGGAGGCGGCGCGAGGTCGAGGATCGCATCGCCACGCGGAGGCGCGGGCTGTGGAGACCAAGGGTCCAAGGCCAGCGAGTCTAGCGCGGCGGCGCAGGTCGTGACTGGATTAGGACTTCCAAAGCCCGCAACGAAGCCCGATAGAGGGGCACGTCGGACGTCGGGACGCTCCAGCGTTATCAGGGCGGACTCCGCACTGGCAGAACGAATCTGGGAATCTATCGAATTGGTATGGTTACGACGCTCAGTTACGCTCGTTCCCAGGGTGAGCAGATGGCCACAACAGACGAGATCGAGCGGCGGACTGTCAGCCGGGAGGAGCTCAAGTCCGGCGTCAAGTTGAGCGCCGGACACAATGTGGTGCTCATCATCGGCGGCCTTAAGCGCGGGAGGCGCGCGGGCCCGGTGAAGCCCGAAGTGCCGGTAAAGCCCGATCCTGTCCCCACGCCGCACGGGTCGATCGAGGTTCAAATCGTCTCCGCGGCCGGCGCGCCGCAGAAGAACCTCGAGTTCAAGGTCACCCTCCCTGACGGAACCAGGCGCACCGGGCACACGAATGCGGACGGCAAGATCCGCCTCGATAACCTGCCGCCGCAGGCGCAGTGCACCTTGCTGCTGCCCGAGGTCAAGGCGAAGCAGGAGGAAGCAGCGGTTCAGCCAGGGCGAGTCCGCTACCAGCCGGACCTGCCGGTGGTGGCCGGCCAGGCCGCCGTGGTGGAGTTGCCGGCCAAGGTACATCGAGCGCAGCTCAAAGGCCTTCACTTCGAGACCGCGAAAACCTTCTTGCTGCCAAGCGCGATGGCCGGCGTGCGCAAACTGCGCGCCATCTACGACAACTTCGGCGCCGACCTGGCGGTGCTGGTCTCGGGCCACACCGACACGGTGGGAACGGCCGACTTCAACCGCGGCCTCTCGATGGAGCGCGCCGACTCGATCGCGCGCTTCCTCACCCAGGATGTGGACGGCTGGATGAAGTTCTACGACGGCCCGCCGTTCAGCGATCCGTGGGGCGTGCGCGAGGACCAGTTTATGCTTTCGACGCTGACGGACGGTGACGGCGCCCCTTTCCTGGCGGACCAGGTGGACGGCAAGCTCGGCACCAGGACGCAGGCCGCCTACAAGAAGTTCCAGGCCGCCAAGGCGCTCAAGCGGACGGGTCTTCCCAGCAAGGACACCCGGCACGCGCTGGTGACCGCTTACGTCGCGCTGGAGGGGACCACGCTCCCGCGGGGCGCCAGGCTGTCGAGTCATGGCTGCGGGTTCTCCCACCTCAGCGTGGAAACCGGCCCGGGTGTCGACGAGCCGCAGAACCGGCGGGTCGAAATCTATCTGTTCGAAGGCGACGTCACGCCCACGCCGCGGGCTCTTTGCCCGACCAGCGGCTGCGCCGAGTATCCGCAGTGGCTGGCTCGGATCGATAGTACGGTGGACCTCGATGAGGCACCCGACACGGTGGAGGCGTTCGACCTCCCGGCGCAGAAGAAAGAGCTCTTTCCGCTGGACGTTTCCGACGGCGAGGAAAGCAAGGGCGGGGAACGGATCCTGCTCGCCTCCGCCGACCCGGGGTTTCTCCCCACGGTGCGCAAGGAAAGCGCGAAGCGGAACGATGACTCGACCCCGGTCGGCAAGCCGGGCGGCGACTTCATCGGGCTCGAAGTGGTGTCCGAGGCCACGCGCCCCAACATCGTCCACGACCACGGCTTCCTCGACGATGGCAAGGGCAACATCGACGAGAGCAAGCGGCAGGCGCCCACGCTGGGCGACCGCGTCACCAAAGCGAAGTGGGAGGCGAAGCTCAACGGGGCGCGGGTGCTGCGTCCGGACCTCGAGGACGCGCTCGATGCCTACGATCATTTCCTCAACGACAATGGTGAGGAGCTGACGTTCGATTACAACAAATACGTGTTGGACGACCGCTCCGGGGCGCGAACGCTCGAGTCGGCCATCGACGACGCCAGGGCGGCTGCCATCGGGCAGAGCGACGTGGACGGGGCGGTCACCGAGACCTTCACCATGCAGTCCAAAGGCGTCACCGCGGGTGGGCGCAACGGCCGTTTTCCATATCCGGGGACGGAGAACTGGCAGAAGGCAATCGGCGGACACGTCATCTGGCTGGAGGTGCAGGTCGAGGTGACGGTTGATGCCAAGGCGAAGAAGCGGTCCTTCGAGCTGAGCTTCACGCTGCACGCCGAGGACCGTTACAATTTCAACCCGGGGGCGAAGGACATCGCCACCGGGACGCCCGACGCGGAGAACGGCCGTTTCGAGGTGACCGGCCTCGGCCACGAGTTCATGAACGTCTCGACAATCACTCGCGTCATCCGCTTTTCCACCTCGACGGATCCGGTTCCCGACCGCCAGGCGGTCCCTGGCGATCAGCAGATCTCGCAGCGATGAGGTCGGGTCGTTGCTTGATCTTTTTGTCGCTCTTCGCCGGTTGCCGCTCGGCGGCGAGAGAGGTGCCGTTGCGCGTTCACACCGACGTGGCCGGGCTGGCGGAGCGGTTGAGTCTTCCGGTGGGCGTTCGCTCGGCCCGCTGGCTGGTGGTGGCGAGTGGAAGCAGCGGGAGCCTGGCGCCCGGGCCCACCGACACGACGCTCTTCGCGCTCGTGGAGTTGGAAGGCGACGCCTGGACCGCGCTGCAGGGCCGGGCCGGCACCGCCACGCAGGAGGTGCCCGAGGAGGTGGCCCGGGTGCTCTTCGTCCCCGACGCGCTGGCCGCGCTGCAGGCCCATGCGGGCGGGAGGCGGATCCAGGGCAGGCGATATGACGTCCAGGCCTGGAGCAAGAATCCCTATTCGGGCGACGAGGCGCTCAGGCTCGGCGACGCATTGTTTCTCGCCATGACCACACGATAGAGGGCAGGCCGTTCCACCTGTGCTCGACCGTGGTTCGCGCCTTACGGGGACCACCCCGTCGCGGGCACGCTCTGCCTCGAGAAGCTGCTATAGAGCGGCGCCGATGAGCTTTCGCACCCTGGAGTTCCGCGACGGCGCGCTCACGCTGCTCGATCAGCGCCAGCTGCCCGGCAAGGTCGAGCACCTCACGGTCACGAGCGCGCGGGAGACGGCGCAGGCGATCAAGGACATGGTGGTCCGCGGCGCGCCGGCCATCGGCTGCGCGGCGGCGTACGGGCTCGCGCTCGCGGCGCTGCACGGGGAAGACCTCGCGGAGGCTGCGGAGGTCCTGCGCCGCTCGCGGCCCACCGCGGTGAATTTGGTATGGGCGCTCGAGCGCGTGGGTAAGGCGCGCGGCGCTGAGGCGATGCTGGCCGAAGCGCGCGCGATCGAAGAGGAGGACCTCGCCTCGTGCAAGAGCATCGGCCGCTTCGGCGCAACGCTGGTGCCCGACGGCTCTGGCATCCTCACCCACTGCAATGCCGGCGGCCTCGCCACCGCCGGGTACGGCACCGCGCTCGGCGTCATCCGCGCGGCGCTCGCGAGCGGCAAGAAGTGCGCGGTCTTCGCCGACGAGACGCGCCCGTGGCTGCAGGGGGCGCGGCTGACGGCGTGGGAGCTTCTGCAGGACGGTATCCCGGTGACGCTGCTGCCGGACGCCGCGGCCGCGTCGCTGCTCGCGTCGGGACGCATCGGCTGCGTCGTGGTCGGGGCCGATCGCATCGCGCGCAACGGCGACACCGCCAACAAGATCGGCACCTATCCGCTCGCGCTCGCCGCGCACGCGGCGGGGGTGCCGTTCTTCGTCGCGGCGCCGACCAGCACGGTGGACCTGGGCGCGGCATCAGGCCGGGAGATCCCCATCGAAGAGCGCGGTGCGGAGGAAGTCACGCACCTCGGCGCAACCCGCATCGCCGCCGAAGGCGTCCAGGTGTTCAACCCGGCCTTCGACGTCACGCCCGCGAAGCTCATCTCCGCCATCGTCACCGAGCGCGGCATCGCCCGCCCACCGTACGAGCAGGGCCTCGCTGCGCTGAGCGGCCTCTGATAGGAAGCTGCCATGCGCGCCCTCCTTTTCCTCGCCCTGATGGTCGCGATTCCCGCCTGCAAAAAGCAGGTCGAGGGCACGGTCGCTCGTTGCCCTGACTCCATCCTTCGTCCGTCTGACGTGCCCTTCAAGACCTTCGAGGCGACGCTCCTCTACACCATCCTGCGCGCGCCGGCCGCCAACTCCATCTTCGCGTTTTACCGGGCGGACATGGAGCGCAGGGAAGCGCACCGCAACGGCGACACCTTCGTGGACGACAACCTCGACCACGGAGGGGACTTTGGAATTGGTGGCTCTCCCGCGTGAAGCACCCGTCCAAGCCGGGGATCTGGCTCGGCATCGCCGAGTCGGGCAGCAACACCACGGACGTCGACATCTGGGAGAACATCCCCAAGGCACCCTGACCTGCGGGCAGCCGCAGCGGCCGCGCGTTCTTGACATCGCGGGACCAGCCGCGCTAGATCGCCCGCTCTTTCGCGCCCGGCGGCGGGATTTCCCTGCCTGCCGGGCCCAGGCTCAGAGTCTTGGGCTCAAGCGGAAGTCTTCAAGGAGCGGTCCGATGTACGCAGTCGTCAAGACGGGCGGCAAGCAGTATCGGGTGAAGGAAGGCGATCTCCTCAAGGTAGAGAAGCTCCTGCTGGACGTTGGCGCGAAGCTCGACCTCGAGGTCCTGCTGGTCGGCGAAGGCGCATCGGTGCAGGTCGGAACTCCGCTCCTCGCGGGCGCCAAGGTGCAGGCCGAGATCGTCGCGCACGGCAAGCACCGCAAGCTCTGGCACTTCCGCACCCAGGAAGAAGGATGGGACCGCATCCGCGGCCATCGCCAGCCCTACACCGAGCTGAAGATCACCGGCATCGTCTCCGCCTAAGGAACAGCGAACATGGCACACAAAAAAGGTCAGGGCTCTTCCCGCAACGGCCGCGACTCTCCCGGGCAGCACCGCGGCATCAAGATCTACGGCGGCGAGGCCGTCATTCCCGGCAACATCCTCGTGCGGCAGGTCGGCACCCGGGTGCACCCGGGCCGCGGCGTCATGATGGGCCGCGACTTCACCATCTTCGCCACCGTCGAGGGCAAGGTGAAGTACCAGAAGCGCGCGGGCGACCGCGTCTTCGTGCACGTCGAGACCGTCAAGGTCGAGGCCGCCAAGCCGGAAGCGCAGGCGTAAGCGCAGTTGAGGAGTTGAGAAGTTCGCTTAGGCGCAATCCTTAGACTCCTCAACTTTTGAACTCCTCAACTCCTTAACTCCCCATGCAGTTTATCGACGAAGCCGAGGTGTACGCGAAGGCGGGCGACGGCGGCGCCGGCGCGGTTGCGTTTCGCCGCGAGAAGTATGCGCCGCGCGGCGGCCCCTCGGGCGGCGACGGCGGCGACGGCGCCGACATCGTGCTCGAGACTGACGAGCGGCTGACCACCTTGCTCGACTTCCGCTTCAAGCGCGAGTACCGCGCCCGCAACGGCGAGCCGGGACGCGGCCGCGACCAGAACGGACACGCCGCGCCCGAGCTGCTGCTCAGGATCCCGCCCGGCACGCTGGTGCGCGATTCTGCTTCCGGCGAGATCCTCGCCGACCTGCGCGAGTCCGGGCGGCGCTGGGTGCTGGCCAAGGGAGGGCGCGGAGGCCTCGGCAACATGAACTTCGCCACCGCCACGCTGCAGGCGCCACGCTTCGCGCAGCCCGGCACCGACGGCGAGGAGAAGCGCATCAAGCTGGAGCTGCGGCTGCTCGCCGACGTGGCCCTGGTCGGCTTCCCCAACGCCGGCAAGAGCACGCTGGTGAGCCGGGTCTCGAAGGCGAAGCCCAAGATCGCCGACTATCCCTTCACCACCCTGCAGCCGCACCTCGGGGTGGTGCAGTACAAGGACGGTCGCAGCTTCGTGCTCTCGGATCTGCCCGGTCTGATTGAAGGCGCGCACGCGGGCGCCGGCCTCGGCCATCGCTTCCTCAAGCACATGGGGCGCTGCCGGGTGATCATCCACCTGCTGGACGCCTCGCAGGATCGAGATTTACTGGCCGACTTCGACGCCATCAACCGCGAGCTGGCGCTGTTCGACCCGGTGCTCGGCCGCAAGGCGCAGCTGGTCGCGGCGAACAAGATCGACGTAACCGAGGCGCGCGAACGCGCCGCGGCGTTCGCAAAAAAGCTCAAGCGCAGGAAGATCGCGGTGCACGAGATCTCCGGCGCGACCGGCGAGGGGCTGCCCGCACTGCTCGACGCAGTGGTGCGCGCGCTGGACGAGGCGGGGATGCCGCCGCCGCTGGCGCGCGACGTGACCGGCGCCGGCGCGGGCGCGGCGCCGGAGAGGACGGAGCGCACCGCCCTCGAGGATGAGCGCGAGCTCGACCGCAAGGCGAAGGTGCAGCGCGCGCCGAAGCTGACCGGCCGCGAGAAGGACGGCGTGCCCAAGGCGATGGCGAAGGACGTCGAGACGAAGAAAGGCAACCGGAGGACGCGGTGAGCCCGCGCCGCCGGCCCGTCCGCGCCTGGATCGGGACGCCGCCGCCGGTCGATCCCGCGGAGCTGGTCGGTCCGCGCGGGCTCACCGCCGACGTCCTCGCAGCTCCGCTGGAAGAGGATGGCCGGGCGGCTGACCCGCTCCCGCAGACTTCCCGCCGCGATCCCAGGACAAGCCCCGACGACGCGCGGCGAGACCCCCGCGCAGCCGCGGCGCGCGAGGCCGACTTCTGGTGGCCGCTGCTCACCGGGGCGCGGCAGCAGCGCATCGAGTCCGTGGTCGAGGCGCGGCTCCAGTCGGTGACGATCGTCCTTGATCGCCTGGTGGACCCGCACAACGCTGCCGCCATCCTCCGCACCGCTGAGGGCCTGGGCCTGTGCCGCGCGCACGTCGTCCCGCACGAGGCCGGCGCCGATTCCTACGCGCACCGGCAGGTCACGCAGGACGCGGACAAGTGGATCGACGTCGAGCTGCACCCGACCGGCGCTGCCTGCGCCACGGCGCTGCGGGCGAAGGGATTCGAGGTCTGGGCGGGCCACCTCGACGAGAAGGCGCGGCTCTACACCGAGCTGCCGGCCGACCGACCCGTCGCGCTCCTCTTTGGCAACGAGCACGAGGGCCCTCGAGCCGACACGCTCGGGGAATGCACCGGAACGTTCCGCATCCCGATGGCGGGCTTTTCACAGAGCTTCAATGTCAGCGTCGCGGCGGCCATCGCGCTGTCGCAGCACACGCGCGCGCGGCGGCAGGCGTTGCAGGCACCCGGAGATCTCTCCGCCGACGAGCGCGTTGCACTGAAGGCGCGCTTCACCCTGCTCGCCGCCAAGCTCTCGCGGCGCGTGAACAGCCGCGGCTGAACGGAGTCCAATCGATATGCTCGCACTGCTCCTGATCCTGATCGCCGCCCCCGCAACCCCGGCCCAGAGCGCAGCCGCCGGCCAGGCCCAGGGCACCGCGCTCGCCCGGCGCATCCAGGCCTTCTACGCGCACACCAGAGACTTCAGCTCGGCCTTCGCGCAGCACTACCGCTACGCGGCGCTGGACAAGATCGAGGACTCGACCGGCACCGTGCGGATCAAGAAGCCGGGCCTGGTCCGCTGGGACTACGACAAGCCCGAGGTGCGGTCGCTTTATCTGCAAGGCAAGACGCTCTGGATCTGGAAACCCGAGGACAAGGAGGCGGTGGTGAATCGCAGCTTCGGCGGCGAGCAGCTCTCGTCGGCGTTTACCTTCCTCTGGGGAAAGGGTGACCTGCTCAAGGAGTTCGTGCCCCGCGCCGTCGAGCGGCCGAAGGACCTGCCCGAGGGCGACGCGCTGGAGCTCAAGCCGAAGCAGCCGGTGCCCGGCGTGGTCAAGCTGCTCTTCGTCGTCGGCAAGACCGGCCAGGTGCTCGCGAGCGTGGTCACCAACCCGCAGGGCGACGTGAACCAGATCGTCTTCACGGCGACGAAGATCGATCAGGGGCTCGACGAATCGCTCTTCCACTTCGAGCCGCCGAAGGGCGCCTACGTCCAGGAACTCTGAGCCCGCAGCTGAGGTATAGGAGCGCCATGCGAGCCCCCTTTCTCTGCGTCGTCGCCCTGGTCGCAGCCTCCTGCGCGCCGACGCGCACCGTGGTCGTGGACGGCCAGACGGTCGGCTACGAAGACGGCGCGCGCCAGAGCTTCGCCAAAGCAAAGAGCCTCTTCGACACCAGCAAGTTTCAGAGCGCCGCGTCGGCGTACGCAGATTTCCTCGAGCAGTTCGAAGGCAGCGACCTCGCCGAGGAGGCGCGCTTCCGCCGAGCGCAGGCGCTCGCGAAGGCCGGGCAGCTGCCGCAGGCGCAGTCGGCGTTGCAGGACCTGCTCGAGCACCACCCGACGAGCCCGTTCAAGAAAGAGGCGGCGCTCGAGCTGGGCATGCTGCAGGCAAAGCTGGGCCACCCGCAGGACGCGGCGCAGACGCTCAAGGCCGGCGTCGGCGACATGAGCGAGAAGGAGCAGCAGGCGGCCGCCTCGACCATCTCGCAGGCGTACCAGTCGAGCGGCGACGCCGGCGAAGGGGCGCGCTGGGCGGCGAAGGCGGTCGAGGGCGCGCCCGAGGGCCCCGCGCGCGAGGCGCGCCTGCGCGATTATGCGGCCGCGCTCGAGTCGGACAGGGCGGCCGACGTGGTCAAGCTGGTCGCCGAGTTGGACAAGAAGTCGCCCGCGTGGCCGGCGGCGGCGCTCAAGCTCGCGCGCGTGCAGCTGCACACCGGCGACCGCGCGCACGCCGGCGAGCTGGCGGCCGAGATCCTCGCCGTCGGAAGTGGCCCCGAGCTGACCGGCGCGCGCGAGGTGCAGCGGTCGATCGCTTCCGCGTCGCAGGTGAAGCCGCTCTTGGTCGGCATCGCGCTCCCGCTCTCGGGCGACCCGATCATGAAGGGCTTCGCCGACCAGGTGCTGAACGCCATCGCGCTGGTGCTGGACCTGCAGGGCCGCGGCTCGGTGCAGGTGGAGATGAAGGACACCAAAGGCGAGCCGGACGCGGCGGCCGAGGCGGTGGAGGAGCTGGCGAAGGACGGCGCCATCGCCATCCTCGGGCCGATCGGCCTGGCGGAGGGGCCGGCGGCGGCGGCGCGCGCGCAGCAGTTGGGGGTTCCGATGATCTCGCTTTCGCGCGCCGAGGGGCTCACCGCGATGGGCAGCTTCGTCTTCCGCGACATGCCGACCTCGAGCGCCCAGGCGAAGGCGCTCGCCGACTACGCGCAGAAGAAGCTGCAGGCGAAGACCTTCGGCATCCTCCAGCCCGACTCGAGCTACGGCGACGAGATGGCGAAAGACTTCTGGGACGCGCTGGACGCGGGCGGCGCCGACGTGCGCGCCTTCGAGCACTACCCGCTGCGCACCACTACCTTCAAGCCGTTCGTGCAGCGGATGGTCGGGCGCACCGCCTTCGATCTTTCGGCGCGCAAGGAGTTCCTCGCGGAGACGGAGAAGATCGCTTCGGAGATCGCCGACCCATACCGGCGGCGCAAGGCGATGGCGCAGCTCAAGACCCAGCAGGCGCCCATCGTGGACTTCGACGCGCTCTTCATCCCCGACGGCGCGCGCACCATCCGCCTGATCGCGCCGGCCATCGCCGCCGAGGACGTCATCACCTCTGGCTGCGACACCAAGGAGCTCGAGGTGATCAAGAAGACGACCAAGAACGACGCGCTGCGCTCGGTGCAGCTGCTCGGCACCTCGCTCTGGGACTCGAGCGAGCTGGTGGACGAGCGCATGGGCGCCGCGCGGTACGTGCAGTGCAGCATCTTCGTGGACGTCTTCTTCCCGCAGTCGGACCGACCCGCGACGCGCAAGTTCGTCGAGCAGTTCGACTCGACCTACCAGCGCGTCCCCGGCTTCCTCGAGGCGCATGCCCACGACGCGGCGGCCATCCTCCGCAAGGTGATCGAGGAGAAGCACCCGGGCAGCCGCGAGGCGATGCGCGACGCGCTCGCCTCGATGAGCACGCCGTTCGAGGGCGCGGCCGGGGACACCACCTTCGACAAGGAGCGCGAGGCGAAGAAGGGGTTCTTCTGGCTCTGGATCAACCGCGGCACCATCCAGGAGTTCGATCCGGAAGGGAACCCTCCGGTCCCGCCGACCGCGGCCCTCGCCGCGCCCGACGCGAAGGCTGTCCGGTAGCGCACAAGCCGCCGGACCGCGCCTGCACTACACTGCAAAGGTGTCGTCGAAGCAGCTCATGGTCTTCCCGTTCACCGTCCCGCTCGATGTGCGCGGCCACATGCGCGACCCGGCGCAAGGGGTCTACGCGCGGTCGCTGGCGCGGACGCTGGCGGAGCGGCTGTCGCTGTCGCCGCAGATGTCGGCGGTCGCGGCCACCCTGACCGCGAACGGCCCTATCGAAGGCCTCGAGCAGACCAAAGAGCAAGAAGAGCAGCACGGCTGGGTGGTCGCGTCGCAGCCCTGGACCGTGGACGAGGCCTGCCACATCGGGCTGCCGGAGGGCATGGAGTTCGTGCTCCACGGTGCCGCCGAGCTCACCGACCGCATCCGCTTGCGCATCCTGCTGGTGGATCAGCCGCGCCGCTCGCTGGCGCTCGATCACGTGGTGCTTCGCCCGCGCGCCGAGCTGTTCGCGGCGCTGGAGGAGGCGGCAGGGGTGGTTGCGCAGGCGCTCGGCGAGGAGCTGCCGCAGATCCAGTGGCCGACCAGCAACGTCGAGGCGTACCTCGCGTACCTGCGCGGGCGCGATCTCTCAGCGTCGCACGAGTCGGGCGTGCGCGTGCCCGATCCATCGAAGAGCTTCGATGCTTACCTCGAGGCGGCGCGGCGCGACCCTTCCTTTCTCGACGCGCAGGACCGGCTGCTCGCGCTCGCGCTCGACTTCGCGCTCGGCGGGCAGGGGCCGGTTGCGTCGGCGCGCGCCGGCTGCGAGCGGCTGCTGCTGCTCGACCCGGCGGCGTACAAGGCGCACGCGACGCTCGCCGAGATGGACCTCGCCGCCGGCAACGCGGAGGGCGCCGAGGCTCGGCTGCACCAGGTGCTGAAGCTGCGGCCCGACTGGGGACCGGCCTGGGAGCGGATGGGGGCGGCGCTGGTGCGGCAGGAGCGCTACGGCGAGGCGCTGTCCTGGTTCGAGAAGGCGCTCGAGGAGAGGCCGGACGACGCGGACGCGCTGGTCGGCCTGGGCATCGCGCTGGCGGAGAACCAGAGGCTCGAGGAGGCGGTCGCGGCATGGCAGCAGGCGCTGGAGCTCGGCGCGCAGACGCCGCACCTGCATGAGAACCTCGCCGCCGCGCTGGGGCGGCTGGGGCGGTCGAGCGAGGCGCGCGAGCACCGGCGGAGGGCGCGGCGCCTCGCGGGCCGGCCGAGCTTCGGGCTGGACCTCTTCGCCGATGCATGGCACTGGCTGACGGGCGATGCCCAGCGCCGATGACGCTCCGCTCGAGGTCCTGAAGCCGGACAGGCCGCAGCCCGGAACGCTCGGGAGCCTGCGGCCGCCGCTGCTCAACGTCGCGCTCTTTTTACTCACCTTTGCCTCGGCGTTCATCGCCGGCTCGGTGCTCAACGACACGCAGCTCCCCGAGCCGACGCGCGCCGAGATGATCCGGCACGGGCTCGGCTTTTCGGCCGCGCTGGTGGCGATTCTGCTCGCGCACGAGATGGGGCACTTCGTGCTCTCGAAGTTGCACGGCGTGGACGCGTCCTGGCCCTACTTCATCCCCGCGCCGCTGCTCTCGCTGATCGGCACCTTCGGCGCGGTCATCCGGCTGCGCAGCCTGCCGCGCACCCGCAAGGCGCTGGTCGACATCGGCGCGGCGGGGCCGATCGCGGGCTTTCTCGTCACGGTTCCCATCCTGGTCATCGGGCTCCGGCTCTCGACCGTGGTGCCGCTCGATCCGCAGACGCCACGCTGGTCGCTCTTCGAGGCCTTCATGAGTTGGCTCGAACAAGGGCGCTGGCTGCCGATGAAGGACGCGTTCGATCTCGGCTCGCCGCTGGGGATGACCCTCCTGCAACGGCTGGTGGTGGGTCCGCTCGGTCCGGGGCAGGCGCTGGCGCTGCACCCGATCGCGGTGGCGGGCTGGTTCGGGCTGCTGCTCACCGCGCTGAATCTCCTCCCGCTCGGGCAGCTCGACGGCGGGCACTGCCTGTTCGCCGCCTCGCCGCGGCTCCACCGCATGCTGGGGCCGCCGCTCGCGGCCGCGCTGGTTGGCCTGGGCGTCTTCACCGCCTTCTCCGGGTGGCTGCTCTGGGGCTTGCTGATGGGACTGTGGATGAACTTTCATCCGCCGCTGACCGCGCCCGAGGAGCGGCTCGACGGGCGAACGCGGGCGGTGCTGCTGATCTCGGTGCTGCTCTTTGCGCTGTCGTTTTGGCCCGTGCCTCTGGCGGCGCTGGCAGGGTAGAACGGGCGCGTGGGCTTTCTGGCCGATGTGTTCGCGCCCGGCGGAGGGCTCTCGAAGACGCTGCCGATCTACGAGCCGCGCCCATCGCAGCTGCGGATGGCGGAGCTGGTGCAGGAGGCGCTCGCGAAGGGGCGCGCGCTGGTGGTCGAGGCGGGCACCGGCACCGGCAAGACGCTCGCGTACCTGCTGCCGGCGGCGCGCAGCGGGCTCAAGGTGGTGATCTCGACCGCGACCAAGACGCTGCAGGAGCAGCTGCTCGAGAAGGACGTGCCGCTGCTCAAGGCGCTGGGCGTGGACGCGACCTTCGCGTTTTTGAAGGGGCGCCAGAACTATCTCTGCCTGCTGCACTACGACCAGTTCGAGCGCAACCCGACCTTCGCGGTGCGCGAGGAGGAGGACCTGTACCGCGAGATCGCTGCCTGGGCGGCCGTGACCGAGACGGGCGACAAGGCGGAGCTCGCGTCGCTGCCGGAGAACTACGCGGCCTGGCGCGACCTGAGCTCGACGGCGGACAGCTGCACCGGACAGAAGTGTGAGTTCTACGATCAGTGCTTCGTCTTCAAGATGCGGCGGCGCGCGGGCGAGGCGGACGTGGTGGTGGTGAACCATCACCTCTTCTTCGCCGACCTGGCGCTGCGCAGCTCGAGCGCGGGCGACACCGGCGCGGCGGTGCTGCCGAGGTACGACGCGGTGGTGTTCGACGAGGCGCATGCGGTGGAGGAGGTGGCGACCGAGCACTTCGGGGCGCAGCTGTCGAGCTGGCGCGTGGGCGAGCTGGGGCGGGACGCGATCAAGGCGCTGCAGCGGCGGCCGCTCTTGGTGGGGGCGCGGGACCTGGCGGCGCGGCTGCTGCAAGACGGCGGGGACTTCTTCGCAGCCGCGGCGGCGCTGCGGCCGCCCGAGCGCTCGAGCGGGAAGAGAGCTTCAGGCCCTGACCTTCAAGGGCTCAAGGATCCCGGCGACGCGCGCTGGGCGCTCGCGAGAGGCGCCCTCGCTCCCGCCGAGAGCGAGCGGCAGGAGCTCATCGAAATCGTTCGCGCTCTCGGCGCCTCGCTCTCCGGCTCCGACGACTCCGACCTGGACCTCCTCGAGCGCCGCTGCGTTTCGCTCGGCGCCGACCTGGCGCTCTTCGGTACCAGCGACCGCGGCGGCAGCGGCAGCATTCATTGGGCGGAGCTGCGCCAGGGCCACCTCGTGCTCCACGCCTCGCCGATCGAGATCGGCTCCCTCCTCCAGGACCGGCTCTACGACCGCATCGGCCCGGTCGTCTTCACCAGCGCAACCCTCGCCGTCGCCGGCGGTCTCGACTACTTCCAGCGCCGGGTCGGTCTGGCCGACGAGAGCGGCCCGCTCTTCCCCACCGACACCGCCGTGCTCGAGTCGCCCTTCGATTACCAGAAAAACGCCGCCATCTACCTGCCGCGCGAGATGCCCGATCCGATCGATCCCGCATTTCCCGAAGCGGTCGCCGACGAGCTGCGGAAACTCCTTCCCATCACCGGGGGGCGCGCCTTCGCCCTCTTCACCAGCCTGAAGAACATGCGCGCCGTGCACGCGCTGCTCGCCCGCGAGCTGCCTTGGCAGGTGCTCCTCCAGGGCGCCGCGCCCAAGGCGACCTTGCTCAAGCGCTTCCGCGAGCAGCCGTCGGTCCTCTTCGCCTCGCAGAGCTTCTGGGAGGGCGTGGACGTGCAGGGCGACGCGCTCAGCCTGGTGGTGATCGACAAGCTCCCCTTCGCGGCGCCGAGCGACCCCATCATCGCGGCGCGCATCGAGCAGCAGGGCGAGGGCGCGTTTTATGGCTACCAAGTGCCGCAGGCGGCGCTGGCGCTCAAGCAGGGCTTCGGCCGCCTGATCCGGAGCGCGCAGGATCGCGGCGTGGTGGCGATCCTCGACCGGCGCGTGACCACCAAATCGTACGGCCGCGTCTTCGTACAGAGCCTGCCGCGCTGCCGCGTCCTGCGCACGCCGGAGGAGGTGGCGGCTTTCTGGACCTCGCATGAAGAGGAGTAGAGTCGCCGGCACCTCGGGAGCCGTGCCAGCGCCAAAGCGCTCGCTCCGCTGCCTGGGGGCCCAGCGCAAGCAGGGCACCGCGAAGACTGGCATGCTGGCCTGAGTGAAAGGGTCTTGGCAGTGGGAGGGGTTCGGGACAAACTGTTCGCCGCGCGCGTTGCGCGGTCGTTGAAGCGGAAGCTCGACATCGTGACGGTCACGACACTCGAGGATCTTTTCGCCCACCTGCTCGTGGGTGGTGCGCCAGGGGACGGCGCGAGGGCCCGCGTGGCCGTCGCGACTGCAGGGTGACTTCAAGTGCAGTTCAATACGGCCCAGCGTGAGCTGACCCTGAAGATCGTCTACTACGGCCCCGGCCTGTCGGGGAAGACGACCAACCTGCGCGCGCTTTACCAGCGCATCCAGCCGCAGCTGCGCGGGCATCTGATGACGCTCGACACCGCGGACGACCGCACCCTCTTCTTCGACACGCTGCCGCTCGTCTTCCGCGCCGGAAACCTCAAGGTGAAGCTGAAGCTGTTCACGGTGCCGGGGCAGGTGATGCACAACTCGACCCGCCGGATCGTGCTGCAGGGCGCTGACGCGATCGCCTTCATCGCCGACTCGCAGCCCTCCAAGCGGCAGGAGAACTACAAGTACTGGATGAACATGGTGGAAAATCTAAAGATGAACGGGCTCTCCATCGACAACCTGCCCAGCGTGGTCCAGTGGAACAAGAAGGACCTGGGCGATGCGTCGACCGCCGAGGCCATCGAGAAGATGCGCAAGGAGGGCAAGCAGCCCGTCTTCGAGGCCATCGCGGTGCGCGGCGAGGGTGTGGTGGAGACCTTTCTCTCGCTCGTCGCGCTGACCTTCGAGCAGATCGATCGCGTGTACCTGCTCGGAGACAAGCTCGGTTTGGATCGGCACCGCTTCGTCGAGGAGGTTAGAAGGTGTCTGGTGGATCCGCCGCCGGACGCGCCGAGCGGCGCCCCACCGGTACCTCCCGCACCTCTGACCCCCGCCGGAGCCTAGAGTTACCGTGGCTGAAAGCGTCCTCCAGAAACGGCTGGTTCTCGGCGAGTTGCTCGACTTGCCGACGTTCACGCAGGTCTGCAAGACCTTCGTCGATCTGTACCGGATCGGCCTCAAGGTCTTCGACGTGCAGGGGACCAAGCTCGTCGACATGAAGGTCGCCTCGGGCGACTTCTGCGCGTACATGTTCTCCGGCCCGAACGGCCGTCGCCTCTGCACCGAGACCGTGACGCACATCAAGGTGCGCCCGCTGGAAGCGACCGCCTCGGCCGAGCCGCAGATCGCGATGCGCAACTGCTTCAGCGGCCTGCGCTACCTGATGCTGCCCATCCTCTACGAGGGTGACATGCTCGGGCGCATCATCTTCGGCCCGTTCATGCCGGACGAGCTGGGCGACCTGGGGCAGGACCTCCGCGCGCTCGACGGCGAGTTCGATCTCGACAAGGCACGCGAGCTGATCGACCGCATCCGCCGCGCGCCCGAGAGCACCGTGCGGCGCGTGCTCGAGCACTTCGCCAAGATCGTGGACGTCATCGTCTTCAACTCGCACAAGGCGATGATCAGCTCGCAGCTGCACATCGAGAGCGTCACCGAGAGCTACCGCGAGGTGCAGGACAAGAACAAGAAGCTCACCGAGGCGCTGGAGCGGCTCCAGGAGCTGTCGCGCCTCAAGTCGAACTTCCTCGCCACCGTCTCGCACGAGCTGCGCACGCCGCTCACCAGCGTCATCGGCTACTCGGAGATGCTGCTGGCGGGCCTGGCCGGCGAGCTGAACGACGAGCAGAAGGACTATCTCAAGACCATCCTCGAAAAGGGCGAGTCGCTCTTGCGGCTCATCTCCTCCATCCTCGACCTCTCGCGCATCGAGGCGCGCGGCGTGCAGCTGGTGCGCAAGCCGGCCAACGTCGAGGAGATCGTCCAGATGGCGATGGAGTCGGTGCTGCCGCAGGCGTTCAAGAAGAACCTCCAGCTGGGCTCGGACGTGTCGGCGTCGGTGGAGAAGGTGATCGTGGACGGCGACAAGG
>JAYWBT010000165.1:0-3703 GCA_043781235.1 Deltaproteobacteria bacterium | reverse complement strand
GGCCAGCTTCTGGCGGCGAAGAGCGTGTGGCCCGAGAGGACGAAGATGCGCGTGCCGTCGTTCTTGACGAAGTCCGACTCGTCGACGCCTGTGACCTGGGTATTGGTGGTGGTGTAGCTCGCGGGCGCGCCCGAGGCGGCTGGAACCGCGCCTGCGCCGGCCGCCATGGGGGTGGCCCAGAAGTTCACCATCCACTTCTGCTGGTCGAGCGTCGACCGCATCTGGCGGACGGCTGTGTCCTGGACCATTTGCGTCAGGTCCTGGCAGCTGGCGGCCTTCTGCAGGGCCACTCTGGACTGGATGTCGGCGGGCTTCGCGGGCCGACCGCTTCCGCACCCTGCGAGCACCACTGCTGCGAGCGCCAATGCCTCGACGAAGAAGGGACGCATGCCGGCTCCTGACAGGAAAGATTGCTCCCAGGGACCGCAAGTCCCTGCTTCGGGCAAAATGAAGGTCACTTTGCCACCGATGCCGCGTTCGCGGTCCATCTTGGCTCGAGGGAGTCTCCCGATGCGGCGGTGGTGCGTACTGCTCTTCATCTACTCCTGCGATCCGCAGGCGGACGCGTCCTATCCGGGCGAGCCGCTCATCACCCTGCGCGGCCAGGTGAAGAGCAGCGGCGCGCTGCCTGCGCTGGAAGCGGCCATGCTCTGGCAGCGCGGCGATCCGCCCTCGACCGGAGATCAGGATCTGGCGACGCGCGCGCCGGTGCAGACCGGCTTTCCGGCGACCTTCACCGCGCACCTCTACCATCCGCCGCCCGCCGCGGCCCGGCGGACGCTGGCCGCGGGCGAGCCGGTCTATGCGCGGGCCAGCGCGGCGGCGGTGCCGAAGGGAATCGCGGCGGAGCAGCTTGGCGCGACGCTGGCCGCGGCTGGCGCCTTCCCCGGCTATGGCATCGATCCCAACCATTGGGTCGTCTATCTCGACACCGACGTCAGCGCCGCCTCGCTGACCGCGTGGTGGCTGGGCGCGCCGCTCTACGCCGGCTTCCATCTCCTGCGCGTCGACGCGGTCGACCCGAAGTGCATGACGGCGGACCCGCTCGGCGCCTGCGTCAAGGACCTCGCCCGGCGCGGTCTCGCCGACGCCGCCGCCCACGCTTTCTGCCTCGCGCCCTACCGCCTCTCGCCCGCGCCGCCCACCGAAGAGCTGACGCTCGACCTCGGCGCAGTCGGGCTGGGGCCCTCGGGCGGACCGTGCCCATGAGGCTGTCCCCTGCCGCCATCGAGAAACTCTATCGCTCGCACGGGCACCTCGTCCTGCGGCGCGCGCGCATCCTGATGGGCAGCGAGGCCGAAGCGCAGGAGGCGCTGCAGGAGGTGTTCGCCTCGCTGCTGCACGAGCCGGCTTCGGTGGGGACCTCCGCGGTGGGCTGGCTCTACCGGGCGACCACGCACTTCTGCCTGAACCAGCTGCGCAACCGGCGCACCGGCGCGCGGCTGCTCGAAGCTGCGGCGCCCCAGGTCCCCGCCTTTGCCAGCGCGGAGATGCTGGCCGAGGTGCGCAGCCTCCTGTCCCGCCTGCCGTCCGAAGTCGCCGCGGCGGCCGTCTATCACCACGTCGATGGAATGACCCACACCGAAGTCGCCGAGCTGCTGGGCTGTTCGCGCCGGCAGGTCGGCTATCTCCTCGAGCGCGCACGGCTCGAGGCCGCCGGCGCGGAGAAGAGCGCATGAACACTCCATTTGCAGAGAGCCTGTGGCCGGCTTGTTACTCCGGATTGCACTTCGATCGCTTCCTGCTCGGCGAGCTTCCCGCCGCCGCCTCCCAGGAGCTCCGCGCCCACCTGGCCGGATGCGCGCGCTGCACGGCGTGCGTGGAGAGCCTGCGGCGTGAGCCGTTGCCCATGCTGCGGGTCGTCCCGCTCCGTCCGCGGCGATGGCCGCGGGTGGCGGCCGCGGGCGCCGGAATCGCCGCCGCCGCTTCGCTGCTGCTGGTCGTGCGCGCGCCGGCGCCTCTGGGGCGCGTCACTCTGGAGCGCAGCAAGGGATCCGGATTCGCGCTCGCCATGTACGTGCAGCATGGAGCCGCGGTCCGCCGCGCCGCGCCGGGCGAGAGCGTCGCGCCGGGCGATGCCGTGCGCTTTTCCGTCACCGCGCCCGCGGCCGGCTACCTCGCGGTGCTCAGCGTCGATCCGCAGCGGCGTGCTTCGGTCTACTTTCCCCTCGGCGAACGCGCCGCGCCCATCGCGGCCGGCACCGACCTCGCGCTGCCTCTGGGAACGCGCCTCGACGCGACCGTCGGCGAAGAGCACCTGACCGCGCTCTTCTGCAAGACGCCCGTCGAGCTTGCGCCGCTGCGCGCCGCGCTGGAGCAGGGCAGGTTGCAGCTTCCCCAAGGTTGCCAGGAGACGCGGTGGAGCTTCGTCAAGCGCTGATCGCCATCGCGACTTGCGCCCTGCCCTTCGCCGCGGCGGCGCAGGTGGAGCGCTTCGCCGTGGTGGTCGGCAACGATCTCGGCCAGCCACCCGACGCGGCGCTCCGCTACGCCGAGACGGACGCCGCGCGCATGGCCGAGGTGCTGCAGGAAGTCGGCGGCGTGCGCCCGGAAAACCTGGTGCTGCTGCGCGGGCAGGACGTCGGCACCGTCCGTCGCACGCTGATCGCGGTCAACGATCGGGTGCGGGCGGCGGGCGGGCAGACGGTGCTCGTCGTCTACTACTCCGGCCACGCCGACGCGGGCGCGCTGCACCTGGGCGGCAGCGGGCTCGAGCTTGCGGAGCTGGAGCAATTGGTGCGCGGCTCGGCGGCCAGCTTCCGCCTGCTCATCGTCGACGCCTGCCGCTCGGGGGCGCTCACCCGCGTCAAAGGCGGCGCGCCGGTTCCGCCCTTCGACATCAGGGTCGACGAGCGCATCGCCGGCGAAGGCGCGGTCTTCCTCACCTCCAGCTCCGCCTCCGAAGACAGCCAGGAGTCCGACGAGATCAAGGGCAGCTTCTTCAGCCACGCGCTCTTGTCGGCGCTGCTCGGCGCGGCGGATGAAAATGGCGACGGCCGGGTCACGCTGGACGAAGCCTACCGCTACGCGTACGAGGCGACGCTGCGCGCGTCGAGCCGCACGCTCTTCGGGCTGCAGCATCCGACCTTCCAGTACGAGCTGCGCGGACAGGGAGACCTGGTGCTCGCGACCTTGAATGCCGACGCGCCGTCGCGCGCGCGCGTCGAGCTGCCGCCCGGCCGCGCCTGGCTCCTCTTCCAGAACACCGAGGAGGGCGCCGTCGTCGCCGAGGTGGGCGCGCACGACAGGTCGCGGCGGCTCAGCGTGCGCGCCGGGCGCTACTTCGTGCGCGGGCGCGGTCCGGACGCCCTTTTCGAAGGCAGCTTCGATGCGCCCGCGGGGGGCCTCGTCTCACTCGACGAATCGCGCCTGCAGAAGACGGCGTACGCGCGGCTTCTGCGCAAGGGCGGCGGAGCGGCCAGCGCGGTCTCGTCGCTCGAGGCGTCAGGGCGTTTTCGCAGCGCCCTGCCCAACGACGCGGGGGTGTGCGGCGGCGCGGCGCTGGGCCTGTCGATTGCGCTGCGGGCGCTGACCTTGACGCCGCGCCTCGGGTACTGCCGCGGCGGCTCTTCGGCGCCGGGCATCGCGGCCACGCTGGACGAGGGCGATCTGGAGCTGGCGCTGGCGCACGTCTGGGACCTGCAGGTGGTCTCGCTGGAGGTCTCGGTCACCGCCGGCGGCTCGCTCTTCGTGCAGCGGTTCC
>JAYWBT010000164.1:0-11124 GCA_043781235.1 Deltaproteobacteria bacterium | reverse complement strand
GATGGGCTTGCCCTGCGCGGCTGAGTTCACTTTCGACGAGAACATCAGATCGTGGATGGCGGCGGCGATCTTCATGCGCACACTCCCGCGCCCGGCTGCGAGCCGTACGGCAGCCCGAGCACCGTTGCTTGCCGGCCGTCGTCGAGCGCGACCTTCGAGCCGGGGACGATCAGCTCCTTGTGCACGTAACCGAGCAGGACGGCGAGGTCGTCCACCTGCACGGCCGAGGTGACGCGGCCTTTCGCCCCGTCGCCCAGCCGCGCGCCGGGCCGCGGCGCTTTGCCGTCCACCTCGAGCCGCACCAGGTTCCACGAGACGCGGCCGCGGAAGGTCGCCATCGCCACCACCTCCTGGCCGACGTAGCAGCCCTTGCTGAACGACAGCTCGCGATCAAGCCCCGCCTCGAGCGCGGTGGTTTCCGGGTCGAGCTCCGAGCCCCACGCCGGCACGCCGATGGCGACGCGCCACGCCTCGACCGAATCGAGCCGGGGGCGCTGGGGCAACGCGCGCAGCACGTCCTGCGCGTCGGGCTCGGAGAGCAGCATCTCGAAGCCCAGCGGCTGCAGGCTACCCGCGAGATCCAGCGCCTGGGCGCTCGCGTCGGAGTCCACCTGCGGCGCGCTCGCGCCCGGGTGGAACCGCAGCCGCCACAGGTCTTCCGCCTCGGCGAGCTCGCAGTCTTCCATGATCAGCAACTTGCCCAGGTGGATGCGCAGCGCCTCGAGCCGCTCGGGCGCGGTGGTGACGATCACCTGCTCGGGATAGCGCCAGAGCAGGCCTTCGGCGACCAGCCTGCCTTTGCCGTTCAGGAACGCGCCCGCCACCGCGCCGCCCCACGGCGCCGCGGAGAGATCGTTCGACTGCATTCCCTGCAGCCACTTCTCGCGATCGGGCCCGACCACGCGCAGCGCCGCGGCCGGCCCGAGATCGGAGAGGCCCACCGGCGGCGGGGGCATCTGCCCCGGCGCCCTCCCATGGCTGGGGGTGTACGGCACCCGCGCGACGTCCGAGAGGCGCGGCGCCGGCGGCACCTGCCTGCCCGACGAGTCGATGAGCGGCCCGTCGGAGAGGCGGGGGACATGATCTTCGTTGCTCTTGAACGTGACCTGCGGGCTCATGCCGTTAGACTCCGTGCGCAACCCCTGCCAAGCTGGCTTCGCTTCGGGTTGGAGATCGCCATGGCGGAAAAGATGCAATCCCAAAGGCGGGCCCCGGCGGCCAACGACGGCGAGCCGGTGGTGACTCCCGAGCGCACGGCGCGCGTGGCGGCGTTCATCGACGACCCGTGCGATGAAGGCGGCTACGATCAGTTCTGCCGCGACAAGCACGGGCAGCTGTGCAGGTTCCACGAGCAATTCTGCCACGCGCCCGATTATCCCTGCATCGATCATCTGCGCCACGCCATGGCGGTGAGCTTCCTCGAGGAGATCGCAGGGCGCCGCGAGCGCGAATCATCGTAGCGCCGCAGCCAGCACGTCGTCCGCGAAGAGCGGAGCCACGCCGCCACCGCCCACGATGTTGACCACTCTCCCCGGTGCCGCGCGGCAGACGCTGCCGCCGTCGGGCACGCCCTCGATCAGCGAGGCGTAGGTGCTGATGTCGAGATGCAGCGGCACCCGCACCGCCTTGTCGTGCTGCACCAGCCAGCGCGGGATCGTCGGCGCGTCCACCAGCCGCTGCGCCACCCAGCTGCCTGGCTCGTCGCGGCGCGCGGCGGCGAGCGCGCGGGCGAACGCGGCCGGCCCCGCCTCGCGGCCGATGACCACGCTCTTTCCGCCGTAGTCGTGCGACTTCTTCAGCACGAACGCGTCACCGTCCTCGAGCCCGGTGTCCTCGATGTCGTCGATCAGGCGCGTCCACGGCACGGTCGTTCGCACCGCGTCGCGCTCGTCCTCGGTCAGGTAGCCCGCGCTCTGCTCCAGCGACAGTTCAGCGAAGAGGCCCTTGGTCTCCAGCCAGCCATCGACGCGGTTCCAGATGCCGTGTCGCGCGGGATCGAGGAAGGCCTTGCCCAGCGCGCTCGCCGGATCGACGTAACGCGCGAAGAGGTGACGGTAGAGGACGCGGTGCGGGTCGCCGTCGAGCGCGACATCGGCAGGCGTGCAGGTGCGGGCTACGATGCCGCGCTCGTGCAGGAGAGCCACCAGCGCGACCAGCTCGGTGCGCTGCGGGTCGCCGTCGCGGTGGAGGATCTGCACCTCGATGGGCTGCGCGCGGTGGCGTGCGACCCGCAGCAGCGCATCAATCAGCCAGGGCGCATTGTGCGGATTCGCTTCGGCGCTCGCGCGCGGCCGCACCGCCTCGAGCCACCCGCGCACCGCGGCGTCCGAGTAGACCGGCATCGCCGGAATGGTGGCGTTGACCTCGAGCGCGTAGGCGCGGCCCTGCTGGTCGACAAACCAGTCCACGCGCGCGAGCAGGAGCTCCTCGGCCTCGCGCCAGCGGAGCGCGAGCGCCTGGTGCTCGAGCGGCGAGAGGTGGTGGAAGAGGAGCTGCGCTTTCTCCGGCCGGTGCTCGATCAGCTCGCGCGCCACCTTGATCAGCGCGGAGACCAGCAGCCGCGCCGAGCGCCCCAGCTGCGCAAGCTCGTCGCGCGGCAGCGAGCAAGGCGAGAGCACCAGCGGAATCGGCGTCGCGCCGCGCATCAGCCCCCGCGCCGACGCTCGCCGCTGCGCCTCGGCCGCGAGCGCATCGCGGGCGATCTCCGGCATCGCGGAGATCTCGTCGTCGGCTTGCCTCGCCGCGTCCGTCAGCTCGAACAGGTGCATTCGCGTCGACTCTATCCGAGTCCTCCCTCGCCCGCTCCTCCGCAAGACCACCGCCGGGAGCGCCGGAGTCCGACTTGGCGTCATTACCTGAGGCAAGAGCCGGATGCGGGAAAGCCACCAGTCCGGATCCCTGAGGGGGACGCCGGATTGACTTTCGGCGGCATGGGTCGTTCATTTCAGCCACCATGCGAACGGCTCGCGCGATTCGAATTCTCTTCGTGATCGGCGTCCTCTGCTTTGGCGTGCGCAACGCGTCGGGGGCGGGCACGCCGGGCGCGATCATCGGCCACGTTCGTTACCTGGGCAAGCGCACCCTGCCCCCGATCCGGGTTCCGGCGGCGTCCCTGGTCCCGTGCGGAAAGACCCAGCCCTCGCAGGCGCTGATCGTCGGCAAGGACAAAGGGCTCGCCAACGCCGTCGTCAGCGTGCCTGGGGGGCCCGGCGCCAGCCCGCCCCCTCCCGTCGAAGTCTCCGTCGCGCAGGCGGCCTGCCTTTTCGAACCTCACGTGGTGGCGGTTCCGGTCGGGTCGCGGCTGACCTTCGTCAACACGGACGTCTGCCTGCACAACGTCCACTTGTTCGCGGGCGGCGTGACCCTCAGCAACATCGCCATGCCGATCAAGGGTCAACGCAGCAAGCTGCCGATCAACGTTCTCGCGAAACCAGGCAATGTCCGTTTCAAGTGCGACGTGCACGCCTGGATGGACGGCTATGTCTATGTTTTCGACCATCCCGGATTCGCCGTCAGCGACAAGTCCGGCGCGTTCCGCATCCCGGACGTGCCTCCCGGCACGTACGAGTTGCAGGTCCAGCATGAGCTCCTCGGGAGTGCGACGCGGGAGGTGACGGTGCCCGCTGGCGGCGAGGTCAGCATCGACATCGAGCTCAAGTAGCGCCTTGCGGCGCCTCGAGTACGCCCCACGGAGAATGGATCTCTGCGCCGGCTTTCTTCCTGCACAGGGCCGAGCGTAGCAGACGGCTCGCGACCGTGAATGCGCTCGACGTTAAAGAGCTGATCGACGCGCGCCGAGAGAAACCAGGATGGTTGTCATACGACTTGTTGCACGCGCGCCAGCTTGCGCTGTCAATGACAGCGGTGGGGTGCGCGGCCCATGATCGGCGGCCTTGGGCCTGACTCATGGCCTTTCGTTGCAGCGAGAAAAAGGTCAGGCCGGCTCAGGGATGGGGTGCGCGATACCGGGACCGGCGGGGACGAGCGTGAGCTCGGTGACCTCGGGGCGCGCGCCGAGGCGGACCATCGGCATCACCGAGCCGGCGCCACGATTGACATAAAGATAGGACGAGCCCGCGCGATAGAGCCCTGCCACGAAGGGCGTGATGATGCGCGCGAGCGACAGGCTGCGATGCAGCCACAAGAGCGCCAGCTGCCCGCCGTGGGTATGGCCCGAGAGCTGGAGCTGCACGCCCAGCTCCTGCGCGCGCGGCCAGGTGTTGGGCTGGTGCGAGAGCAGCACGGTGGCGGCGTCGGGCGGCTTGCCCGCGAGCGCAGCGCCCAGATCGAAGCGGCCGTTCCACGGATCGTCCACGCCGCAGAGCCAGAGTCCGTCGCCGCGCCGGCTCAGCAGCACGCCGCGATTGCGGAGCACCTGCACGCCCGCGTCCACCAGCGCCTGCTCGACCGCGTCCGGCCCGGCCCAGAAGTCGTGGTTGCCGAGGCAGGCGAAGGTCCCGTAGGTGGTCGGGATCGAGGCGATGGCTTCGGCCGCCTGCTGTGCGAACGCGGTCGAGTTGTGCACGATATCGCCGGTGACCACCAGGATGTCCGGCTTGAGCCGCGCCGCGCGCCGGGCGATGCTCTGCAGCCGCTCGCGGCTGACGTGGCGGCCCGAGTGCAGATCGGAGAGCTGCACGATGCGCGCGCCCTCCCAGCCGGCGGGCAGGCCTTCCACCGGAACCGTCACCCGCTCGCGGCGTAGCGCGGTGGCGCCGAAGAGGGCGCCGTACAGCGCGAGCGCGAAAGGAGCGAGGGCCAGCCAGACAGGGATCGGCGCAGCGCCCAGGTGAGCGAGGGTCCAGCCCCCGAGCAGCAGCGCGTAGAAGAGGCTGCCCAGCCACCACACCGTCCAGGGCGTCTGGAACAACCCGGCGACCAGGCGCGGCAGCTTCGATTTCTGCTTGCGCCGCAACACCTCGAACGCCATCGGCACGTTGAGCAGCAGCAGCACGCCCGCGACCGAGAGGCCGTGCGCGAGCATGCCGTGGTCCGCCAGCCAGGTCACCAGGTCGGAGGCGGCGATCCCCTGCGGCAACAGGGTGATGGCGAGCAGCAGGATATAGAAACGGGCGCGGCGCATGGGCTTGAGCTGCAACGGACGCGGGCCGCGCCGCATTCCATCGGGCGAGGCAGCGTGTGCCAAAGCGGCCGCGTCCAGGCGAGGCCGGCAAAATTGACCTTCGCCCTTCGATCCCTCTACCTTGCCTCGAAGGCGAAAGCCTCAAGCCTGCGGGAGCGACCGCCGTGGAAGAGATCACCCTCGACCTGCCGATGCAACCGGGAGTGGACCTGCTGCAGCGGGTGCCGCTCTTCAAGACGCTCGGCTTCGCCGAAACGATGGCGCTGTCGGCCATCAGCCACGTCGAGAAGCGCGAGGGCGGGCACCCCATCATCCAGCAGGACTCGCTCGGCCAGGGTCTCTACATCCTCAAGGAAGGCAAGGCGGTCGTGCAGCGGCGCGACCCGGTCACCGGCGAGATGAAAGAGCTGGCGACGCTCAGCACCGGCGAGCTGTTCGGCGAGATGTCGCTGATCGAGGACCAGCTGGTCTCGGCCGACGTGGTGGCGAGCGGCGACGTCGAGGTGCTGGTGATTCCACGCCGGTCGTTCGAGAACCTGCTCGCCGAGAACGACAAGCTGGCGGTCAAGGTGTACCGCTGCTTCTGCCGATCGCTCTCGGAGAAGCTGCGCAAGGCGAACCAGAAGCTGGCGGACGCGCGCGCCCGGGCGCCGGGCTGATGGAGCAGCGGACCTTCAACCAGCTCCTCGCCGCCGCGGTGAAGAACGGCGCCTCGGACATCCACCTCAAGGCCGGCGCGCCGCCCGCGCTGCGCATCAATGGGTCGCTGCTGCCGGTCAAGGTGCCGGCGCTGATCCCCGAGGACACGCTGGGCCTCGCGCAGTTCATCCTCGCGAGCGCGCGCTACCAGGGCGACCTCAACGACCTGCGCGACTGGGACACGAGCTACGCCGTCGAGGACGTGGGCCGGTTCCGCTGCAACATCTTCCGGCAGAAGGGCAACTTCGCGCTGGTGCTGCGCGCCATCCCCTTCACCGTTCCCACTGTCGAGTCGCTCGGCCTGCCGCCGATCGTCACCGCCATGTCCGAGTACGAGCGCGGGCTGATCCTGGTCACCGGCGTGACCGGCTCGGGCAAGTCGTCCACGCTCGCCGCCATCGTGCGGCACATCAACGAGACGACGCGCGCGCACATCCTCACCATCGAGGACCCGATCGAGTTCCTCCACGAGGACAAGCTCTCACGCGTCACCCAGCGCGAGATCGGCCCGGACACGGTCAGCTTCTCGCAGGCGCTGCGCGCGGCGCTGCGGCAGGATCCGGACGTCATTCTCGTCGGCGAGATGCGCGACACCGAGACCATCGAAATCGCGCTGAAGGCGGCGGAGACCGGCCACCTGGTGCTCTCGACCGTGCACACTACCGACGCGGCCAAGACCATCGGTCGCCTCTGCGACGCCTTCCCCGCCGAGGCGCAGGAGGCCCTGCGGCATCGACTCGCCGAGAACCTCAAGGGCTCGGTCTCGCAGCGCTTGCTGCCCAAGGCCGTCGGCAAGGGCCGCGTGGTGGCTGCCGAGATCATGGTCTCCACCGAGTCGATCAAGGAGTTCATCATCAACCCCGACCGAACGCACGAGATGGCGGACTACCTGGCCAAGAACCGCGACGTGTACGGCACGCAGAGCTTCGACCAGCACCTCTCGGAACTCTACCAGAGCGGACAGGTGACGCTGGATGTCGCGAAGAGCGCCGCCTCGAACCCCAGCGACTTCGAGCGCGCGCTCTCCTTCGAATGAGCTTCTCATGACCCTGCGCCACTTATCCCTGGTCCTCTCCTTGCTCGCCGCCGCCGCGCGCGCGGACAGCGCTCCGCCCGCTCCTGCTCCCGCGAAGCCGCCGCAGACCGGGGGCGCGGGCGGCGACGGCGGCTCCGGGCCCACGGCCGCGTCGATGGTGATCGAGGAGGCCGACGAGCCCGAGGCCGCGCCGCCCGCGCCCGCCGGCGACGAGAAGCGCGCCATCGGCGACTATATCCGCACCAACTCCGGCGACATCCAGGAGTGCTACGCGAAGCGGCTGCAAGAGAGGCCGCGCCTGCAGGGCAAGCTGGTGGCGCGCTTCGACATCGGACCCAGCGGCCGGGTCATCGGCGCCACCGCCGACGGCATCGCCGATCACGACCTCGTCCTCTGCGTCGTCACCGTGGTGCGCAAGTGGGAGTTCGACAGGCCGGCCGCGGGCGGCAAGTTGCGCATCGCGTATCCCTGGAAGTTCGAGCCGCAGCCGGCGCGCTGAACAATTCAAGCCGGTGCGCGCTGAACAATCGGCGCTGCCGCGCATGGCTTCTGGGGCGCGCGCAGCCTAGCTTTCGCGGATGCCGTGGAAGCCGTGGCTCGGAGCCGTCCCCTCTGGCAGCAGCACCTTCTTTCGCGTCTGGGCGCCGCGCGCCGCCGCGTTGCAGGTGCATATTATAACCGGCCTGACCGGCCGGACCGGCGCGACCGCGGCGCTGCAGCCGGACGGCGATGGCTATTTCACCGGCCGCGTGGACGGCGCGCGGACAGGAGCGCGCTATCTCTACCGCTTTCCCGACGGGCGCGAGCGGCCGGACCCCGCCTCGCTGCTGCAGCCCGAGGGGGTGCACGGGCCGAGCGAAGTGGTGGCGCTGGAGCCGCCGCGATTGCCGGCCCCCGCGACGCCGCTCGAGCGGCTGGTCTTCTCGGAGATCCACCTCGGCACTTTCACGCCGGAGGGCACGGCCGACGCGGCAGCGCGCCACCTTGGCGAGCTGGGCGAGGCGGGCTTCACCGCGCTCGAGGTGATGCCGGTCGCCGCCTTCCCCGGCGCGCGCAACTGGGGCTACGACGGCATCAATCCCTTCTCGGCGCACGTCGCCTATGGCGGGCCCGCGGGCCTCGCGCGGCTGGTGGACGCGGCGCACGGCGCCGGCCTGCGCGCCTTTCTCGACGTGGTCTACAACCACCTCGGACCGGAGGGAAACTACCTCGGCGAGTTCGGGCCCTACTTCACCTCGCGACACAAGACGCCCTGGGGCGACGGGCTCAACTTCGACGGCCCCGACGCTTTGCCGGTGCGGCGCTACTTCATCGAGAGCGCGCTGCGCTGGGTGGCCTCGGCGGGCGGCGGGTTCGACGGGCTGCGGCTCGATGCGGTGCACAGCATCCTCGACGACTCGCCGAAGCATGTGCTGCGGGACCTGGCCGAGGCGGTCCATCGCGAGGCGAGCGAGACCGGCCGCGCCATTCATGTCATCGCCGAATCCGATTTGAATGATCCGAAGCTGATTGAACGCGACGGGCTCGACTCCGCCTGGGCGGACGACTTCCACCACGCGCTCCATGTCGCGCTCACCGGCGAGCAGCAGGGCTACTATCGAGACTTTGCCGAGGCACCGATTCAATCGATTGCCTCGGCCATCAATCAAGGCTGGCATTACACGGGGCAATCGAAGCCGACGATTGGAAAGCCCCACGGCACGCCGGCTCGGCACCTGCCGGGGCGGCGCTTCGTGGCCTGCGCGCAAAATCATGATCAGATCGGCAACCGCGCGCGCGGGGAACGGCTCGTCTCGCTCACCGACAAAGGGGGACTGCGCGTCGCGGCCGCCGTGCTCGCGCTGCAGCCGGCGCTGCCGCTCTACTTCCAGGGCGAGGAGTGGGGCGCGCCCGAGCCGTTCCAGTACTTCGTCAGCCATGGAGACCCGGCGCTGGTCGAGGCGGTGCGCAATGGAAGGCGCGAGGAGTTCAAGAGCTTCGCCTGGGCAGGCGAAGTGCCGGACCCGCAGGCGGAGGAGACGTTCGCGCGCAGCCGCATCGACTGGAAGCATCGCGCCTCCGCCGAGGGCCGCGCCGCGCTCGACTGGCACCGCTCTTTGCTGAAGCTGCGCCGCGAGCACCCCGCGCTGCAGAGCGACTCGCACGACGCGGTGGAGGCGCGGGTCCAGGATCAGACGCTGCTCCTGCGGCGGTTTTCCGGAAGCAAGGAAGTCCTGCTCGTCGCCTCGTTCGCAAGCGGCGCGGTCTCGGCGACGCTGCCTGCGGGCAAGTGGCGCCTGCTGCTCGATTCCGGCGAGGCCGTGCTCTCCGGCGACCGCGCGGCGCTGCAGGGACATCACGCAATCGTGCTCGAGAAAACCGGCTAGGCTCGCGCGCGCATGCGGCTCCGGCTCATTCCTCTTGGCACCAGCGCGGGCCGCCCCACGCTCTCGCGCGGCGCCTCGGCGCTGGCGGTGGCTGGCGAAGGCGGCTGGGTTCTGTGCGACTGCGGCGAGGGCGCGCAGTTGGCGGCGCAGCGCGCGGGGCTGTCGCTGTCGCGCATCGACGCGGTGCTGATCACGCACCTGCACGGCGATCACTTCAACGGCCTACCCGGCCTGCTCGGAACGCTGGGACTCGAGGGCCGCACCCGGCCCCTGGTGGTGGCGGGGCCTCCGGGGCTGGCCGCGCTGCTGCGCACCCTGGAGCGCGCGGGCGCGCTGGGGACCGGGGCAATGCCGGTGAACGTGATCGAGCAGCGCGGCGATGGCGGCGAGGTGGCGATCCCCGGCTCGCCGTTCCTGGTGACGAGCGGCGCACTCGTTCACCGCATCGAGACCTACGGCTATCGGGTGGCGCTGCCCGACCGGCCCGGCGCGCTCGACGTGGAGGGCGCGCGGCGTGCCGGCGTGCCGAGCGGGCCGCTCCTGGGCGAGCTCAAGGCGGGCCGCGCCGTGACGCTGACCGACGGACGGCGCATCGAACCGGCTGGTTTTCTCGGCCCGGTGAAGCGCGGGCTCGTCATCGCCTATGCGCTCGACACCCTGCCCTGCGCCGGATCGATCGCGCTCGCCCGCTGCGCCGACGCGCTGGTGCACGAGGCGACCTATGAGCACGCGCGCTCGGAGCTTGCGCACCTGCGCGGCCACTCCACCGGCGTCGAGGCGGCCCAGATCGCGGCGCAGGCGCAGGCCGCGATGCTGGTGCTCACGCACTTCAGCCCCTCGGTGGACGGCGAGCGCGTCGCCGACGAGGCGCGCGCCGCGCTCGCCCCCGAGCCCGGGCGCGACGAGCTTCGCGTCGTCGCGGCCGCGGATCAGGTCGGGCTCGAGATCGCGCCCTGATCGGCTCAGCCCGGCAAGTAGCGCACGAACGGGCGAGCTGCCGAGATGGAAGCGCCCGAGCTCGAGCGCCGTCATTCACCGAAGCTCGGTGCGCATGCGGAGATAGCCGGCCAGCTGGTACTCCTCTCCGTCGCGGATGGTGCGCCGCGAGATGCGCTCCTTGCCGAGGAAGGTGCCGCCCGCGCTGTTGAGATCCTCGAGCACCCAGTCGCTGCCGTCCTGGGTGATCTGCAGGTGCCTGGTCTCGATGTTCGGCGAGTTGACCCAGACGCTGCAGCGCTTGCTGCTGCCGAGGGTCGCGGGCAGATCGATCACCTCGACCGGCAGCCCGCGCCCGTCCAGCCCGCGGCCGTCGAGCAGCAGGTAGAGTCGCTTGGGCAAGCCGCCCGGACCAAGCTTCTCCACCGGCTTCGCCGCAGGCATGGCGGCGGTCTTCCCGGCAGGACTTGCCTTGGCCTCCTCCTCCTCGCCAGCTTTCTCCGCCCGGGCGGCCGCGCCCAGCCGCTCGTCGAGCTCGCGCAGCGCGCGCAACTCGATCTCCTCGTTCGAGCCGCCCAGCCGCCTGGTGAGCTTCTCGTACAGCTTCACCTTCGTCGTCGTCGGCTTCTTCGTCGTCGCCATGGTTGGGTCACCCCTCGATGAATTCCTGGTGCAGCCTGCGGACGCACTCGTTGGCGCGGGCTCGCGGCACCAGCAAGGCGATCCGCAGCGGCGACACCAGCACGCCGCGCGGCTCGGCTACCAGATCCCGGATCGCCAGGAGCGCACGGGAGAGCGGCTCGCCCGACGCGCCCAGCCCCGCGCCCACCACCGACACCTGCGCGAGCCCCTCCTCGACGGACACGCCGGGCAGCGCGCGCAGGTCGGAAAGCAGGGCGGGCAGGCCGTGCACGTTCTCGAGCGACACCAGCGCGCGCAGCGAAGGGCCCTCGCTCCACAGCTCGCGCGGGAAGGCGCCGTGGCGATCGAGCACCGGCAGCACC
>JAYWBT010000163.1:0-29516 GCA_043781235.1 Deltaproteobacteria bacterium | reverse complement strand
TGCCAAGGGCCCGGTGGTCGCGCTCGGGCAGGACAACGCCGCCTTCCTGGTCGACTCGGAGACGCGGCTGCAGGTCGCGAAGCTCGAGGGCGACGACGCCGCGTCGGCGGTGTCGATCTCGGCGGACGGCACCCTGCTAGCTTCGGCGAACCGCGACGGACGGCTGCGGCTGTGGCGCATCTTTCCGGGGCCGCGGGAGCTTCGCCTGGAGGCGGCGAAAGACTTCACCGGCGGCACCGCGCTCGCCTTCTCGCCCACGCGGCGGCAGGCGGCCGTGGGCGACGCCGCGGGGCACATCGCCCTCTGGGATCTGGTCAAGCAGAACATCGTCGGCGAGTTGGATCTGCTGCAGGGCCCGGTCTCCTCGCTCGCGTATTCGCCCGACGGCCGGCTACTCGCGGTCGCCGGCCGCGAGGAGAAGGCATACCTCTTCGACCTCAAGACCACCGACCGCGTGAACCTCGAAGGCCACACCGACGTGGTGCGCGCGGTGGCCTTCTCTCCCGACGGCGCGGCGGTGGCGACCGGCGGCGCCGACGGCACCGTGCGCTTGTGGAGCGCGCCCGCAGGCACCGCGGGCCGGGTGCTCACCTCGACCGGAATGGGCGCCGTAAACGCGGTGGTCTTCTCGCCGGACGGCAAGCAGATCGCGGCGGCAGGCGACGACAAGCTGATCCGGATCTGGGACGCGAGCGGCAAGCTGCTGCGCAAGCTCGAAGGCTCACCCGAGCCGCTTCTCGCGCTCGCCTTCTCGCCGCACGGCTCGCTGCTGGCATCGTCCGGGATGGACCAGGCCATCCGCATCTGGCGCCTCTCGAACGGCAAGCTGCGCTCGGCTTTCAGCGGCCACGGCGGGCGCGTCTGGTCGTTGGCCTTCGCGCCCGACGGCGAGACGCTGGCGTCGGCGTCGATCGACGGCACCCTCCGGCTCTGGGACGTGCGCACCGGGAGGACGGTTTCGGTGCTGGACCGCCTGCCGCAGGCGCGCGCGGTGGCCTTCAGCTCCGACGGCAAGCTGCTCGCCTCCACCGGCCCGAAGGCCGCCCTGCAGATGATCGAGCTGGGCGACAAGAGCGCCGAGCTCAAGCCCGCAGCGGAGCTCGAGCGGCAGCTGCGCAGCTACAAGCTGCGGCTCGACGGCATCACGCTGTCGGACGACGTGGACGCGCTCGCGCCCGCCGATCCGCGGCCCCCGCGCAGGCGACGCTAGCGTCGAGAGCCTGGCGCCTTCATTGCTTCTTTTTGCGGCGAGAGGGCTGCACGCGCGGCGGCTCTCCCTCCTGACGGGCGTAGTGCGGAGGCCACGGCGCGTCGCCCTGGCCCTGCCGCGCGAAGAGCTCGAGCAGCGGCTCGAGCGAGCCCGGCTGGGCGTCGATCTCCGCCGCCGGATCGCCGAGTTTCGCAAAGCGCGCCGGCATCGTCGCCAGGGTGAAATCCTCCGGCCGCACCTCCGGCACTTCGTCCCATGAGAGCGGCGCCGACACGCGCGCGTCTGGAGTGGGCCGCACCGAATACGCGGACGCCACCGTCCGGTCCTTTGCGTTCTGGTTGTAGTCGATGAAGACGCCGTGCCGCTCCTCCTTCCACCACTTCGAGGTGGCGAGCGTTGGCGCGCGCCGCTCGACCTCGCGCGCCAGCGCCAGCGCCGCGGTGCGAACCTCTTGAAACGTCCAGCGCGGCTCAATCCGCACATTGATATGAATGCCGCGCGACCCCGACGTCTTTGGAAATCCGACCAGCCCATGCCCGGTGAGCACCTCGCGCGAGAGCAGCGCGATCTCGCGGATCTGCGAGAAGGGAACGCCGGGCACCGGATCCAGATCGACGCGCAGCTCGTCGGGGTGATCGAGGTCGGAGGCCCGCACCGGGTGCGGATTCAAATCGATGCAGCCGAGGTTCACGATCCAGGCGAGCTGCGCGGCGTCGCGCACCACGATCTCCCCGGCGGTGCGGCCCGAGGGAAAGCTGAGCTGCACCGTCTCGATCCATTCGGGCCGCGAAGCGGGCGCGCGCTTCTGGAAGAAGAACTCGCCCTCAGCGCCGTTGACGAAGCGCTTGAGCGTCATCGGCCGGCCCGCCACCCCGCGCACCGCACCCTCCGCGACGGAGAGATAGTAGCGGACCAGGTCGAGCTTGGTGTAGCCGGCCTGCGGAAAATAGATCTTGCCGGGGTTCGAGATCGCGACCTCGCGCCCCGCGACCTGCAGCAGTTCTTTCTTCGCGGCCGGCATCGCAGCGGAGCTTGCCCCGCGGGCCGCGCGCTGCCAAGTCCTCGGCCGCCAGGCGCGATCGACGATTCTGCGAGACTGCTCGGGTGATCCTTGCGCGCGGCAACAAGCGCGTCGTCGCGGTGGGAATCGGCGGAGTGCGCGCTTCTCGACTTCAGCGGCGCGCGAAGATGTTTGCCAGCTCGAACGCGGGCGTCTCTTCGAGCTGGTCATAGCGGCACTCGCGCGCCGGCTTGTCGTCGCGAAAGCGCAAGAAGGTGGTGGCGTGGCGGAAGCGGTCGCCCTGCAGGTGGTCGTAGGCCACCTCGCAGACGCGCTCGATGCGCAGCGGCTCCCACGAGAGATCCTTGCCGCGGTTCCACCGGCTCGACGCACCGGGCATGCGCTGGCCATCAGAGCTTGACTCGAAGGAGGCCCAGTCGCGCCACGGGTGCGCCTCGAGGGCGCCCGCGCGCAGCGGCTCCAGCTCGGCCGCCAGCGATGCGCGCCGCGCCAGGGTGAACGACGACGTCACGCCGACGTGGTGGAGCGTCCCGCCGTCGTCGTACAGCCCGAGCAGCAGCGACCCGATCAGCGTCCCCGGTCCGTTCTTGTGCCAGCGAAAGCCCGCCAGCACGCAGTCGGCGGTGCGCTGGTGCTTCACCTTCAGCATCGCGCGCTTGTCGGGCTGGTACGGCGCCTCGAGGCGCTTGGCGACGACCCCGTCGAGCCCCGCCCCCTCGAAGCGCGAGAACCAGTCGGCGGCGACGGCGCGGTCCCGCGTCGCGGGCGTGAGAAAGACCGGCGGCCGCGCCTGCGCGAGCGCCTCCTCGAGCAGCGCGCGGCGCTTCTCCTGGGAGGTCGCGAGCAGGTCGTCGTCGCCGAGCGCGAGCAGGTCGAAGGCGACGAAGGAGGCTGGCGTCTGTTCGGCGAGCAGCCGGATGCGCGATGCCGCCGGGTGGATGCGAAGCAGCAGCGCGTCGAAGTCGAGGCCCTTCGCGCCGGCGATGACGATTTCGCCGTCGAGCACGCAGCGCGCAGGCAGGCTGGCAGCGAGCGGCGCCTGCAACTCGGGGAAGTAGCGGTTGAGCGGTTTCAGGTCGCGCGATTGGAGAAACAGCTCGTCGCCGTCTCGAAACACGAGCGCGCGGAAGCCGTCCCACTTGGGCTCGAAGAGCCAGCCGTCGCCCTCCGGCAGCTCGGGAGACAACTTGGCCAGCATGGGCTTGAGCGGGGGTCGCAGCATGAGCAAAGAGCTAAGTGGACTTAGCTGCCGTGCGCAAGCTAGGAGTTTGCTGTGGCTGGTCTGCCGACGACGCTCGAGGAGCTGCTGGTGCGCCACGGCGCGATCGCCGACGAGCAGCTCGCGCACGCGCGCGAGGAGCAGGCCAAATGGGGCGGCGATCTCGGTCGCACGCTGGTGGACCTGGGTTACATCACCGAGGAGCTTCTGCTGCGCGCCATCGCGCACCAGAGGCGCATTCCCTGGGTGGCCGTAGACGATCCGGCGCCGTCGAAACAGCTGGCGAGCGCACTGTCACTGCAGCTCTGTGAGCGCTTCGGCGTGATCGCGGTGGCGGGCGATCTGCGCGCGCGCGTGCTGCGCGTCGCCACCTCCGACCCGTCCAACGAGGCGAACCTCAAAGCGCTGGCGACGGCGAGCGGCTTCAGCATCCAGCCCGCCGCTGCGATGCAGGAGTGGATCGATCGCGCCATCCGCACCGCCTATTACGGCGAGGAGCACCTGCCCGCGCCCGATCAGCCTGATGCGAATGACGAGCCGCCGCTGGTCGAGGCGGAGCCGGTCCACGAGACCGACGAGCTGGCCGAGCTGCGCTCGCAACTCGAGCGGCTGGAGGCGAGGCGGACCAGCCCCGAGGTCGCGGCGCTGGTGGCGCGCGTCGAGCGGCTGGAGCAGCTCGGCGTCGAGGACAGCCGCGCGGTGCGGGTGCTGAGCGGCATCCTGGTTGACCTCGGGTTCATCACCCGCGCGGAGCTGCAGCAGCGGCTCAAGAAGTAGCCTTGGAGACCGTCCTCTTCATCCCCGGCTTCTTCGGGTTCGGCTCGTTCGGGGAGGCGGGGCGGCCGTTCATCGAGTACTTCGCGCAAGTAGAGGCGGCGCTCCTGCGAGCGCTGCCGGCGCCGATGCGCTTCGTCGTCCACGAGCCGCCGCCGACCGGCGCACTGGACGAGCGAGTGCGCTCTCTGCACCAGACTTTCTTGAAGACCGAGGGCCGCGTCCACCTGGTCGGCCACTCGGCCGGCGGTCTCGACGCGCGGCTGTTCGCCAACGCGCGCTACAACTCGCCGGCGAAGCCTCTCTTCGAGCGGCTCGGCGCGGTGGTCACGCTCTCGGCGCCGTTCTTCGGAACGCCGCTGGCGCGCCGGGTACTCCTTGGCGCGGACCTCGCACTCCCCACTTTATGGTTCGCGAGCATCCTCGCTTCGCGGCGGCAGCTGCAGCTCGCGGGGCACGCGGGCGCGATCTTCAACGCGCTCAAGCGGCTGCTGCTGCAGAAGACCACGCCGACCGACCAGCTGATCGCGGCCCTCGCCGACGTTGACGACGAGACGGCGCACCAGATCAAGCGCTTTCTCCGCGACGTCTCTCGCGACCACCCGCTGGTCGCCGACATCCTCCCCGAGTCGATGACCTCGCTGCACCGCGAGATTGCCGGCGGCGATTTCCCCCGCATCCGCAGCTTCGTCACCGTGGCGCCGAAGCCGGGCTGGGGACCGCGCGACGCGCTGGCGTTCGCCACCGCGCCGGCGCAGCGGCTGCTCTACAACGCGACCTACGCGCTCTCTTCGGCCCGTCCGCCCTCGGGGGTGCGACTGCCGGCGGGACCGTGGATCGGCGCGCCGCGGCTGCCGCTCGAGCCCGAATCGAGCGACGGAATCGTGCCCGTCTGGTCGCAGACGCTGGATGGCCGCGCCGACGGGATCGTGGTCGGCGATCACCTCGACGTGATCGGCCACTACGAGACCGCGGGCGCGACCTTCCTGCGCTCGGGCTCAAGTTTCGACGACGCGCGCTTCCAGGCGCTCTGGACGCGCGTCGCGGAGGCGCTGCGGTAGCGTGGGTCCCTCGGCGGAGCGCGCCGACGACGCGAGCTCACGGTGCGCCGCTGAGCGCCGCGCCCCAGGTATGGGGGTGCTCGGCCTTCCAGCGCATCGCGCTGAAGATGCGCGTGCGCCCGCTCGGGTGATCGAAGAAGACCATTTCCTCCAGCGGGCCGGGCTCGAGCTTGCGGTACTCGGAGAGCTTCAGCGCGGTCTGCGCAAACCCGTCGGGCTGCTGGCTGGCGTTGAGCCCGAAGATGTCCGCCTCATATTCCTGCACGCGAATAATCGAGTTGGTCACCGGCGTCATCAGCAGGAAGTAGCCCGAGAGAAGCAGCATCGCGAGCGGAAGCCCCGCGGGGTCGGCAAGGCCGCGCACCTGCCAGCGCTGCTGGTGGCGGGCGCGCAGCCGCTCGAAGAGCGCGTTCAGCAGCGCGAACCCGATCAGGATGACCAGGCCGAACAGCACGATCGCCTTGTAGATGTGGTTGAGCACGTAGTGGCCCATCTCGTGGCCCATCACCGACTCGATCTCCGGCAGCGAGCAGCGCGCGAGCAGGTTGTCGTTGAGCGTGATGCGCTCGGTGCCGAGGAAGCCGCTCACGTTCGCGCTGACGCGCTTCGACTGCTTCGACGCGTCCACCTCCCACACCTCGTGCGCCGGGATGCCGTTGGCGCGCGCGAGCGAGAGGATGGGCGCGACCACGCGCACGTCCTGGAGCACGTGCGGGCTGTTGAAGAGCGGGACGATCAGCACCGGGGCGATCAGCGCGCCGAAGGCGAAGAAGAGGATGGTGACGGCGGTGCCCCAGATCCACCAGCTACGCGCGAGGCGGCGCACCACGGCATAGAGCGTCACCACCGCGACGCCGCCGAGCACGAGCGCCAGCAGGAACCCCTTGCCCTCTTCTCCAAGCCACGCGCCGAAGGTCAGGTTGGAGAGGCCATACTGGTGCTCGCGGAAATAACCGCGGTAGACCGCGAGCGGCAGCGAGAGCAGCGTGGTCACGGCAAGGAACTGCACCCAATAGAGGGCGATCTGGTGGTGGGGCGCGCGCGCCATCCGCTCGGCGCGGTCGCGCATGCGCGCGGAGAAACCGGTCTGCAGCAGCAGGAGCGCGACCGCGGCGGTCCAGAGGAAGTCCACCAGCAAGAGCCAGTAGCCGCCCTCGAAGTAAGCGTTGGAGCGGGCGCGCTGGGCGGCCGGCAGCAGGTCGAGGTAGGCCCGCGTGGCTGCGGCGGGATCGATCTTGCCGCCGCTGCCGCGCGCGGCAGGCGGCGGCACCGGCAAGCGGACGAGCGGCGGCGGAGGCTGGGCGCTCGCGGCCGCCGGCGGGGCGTCCTGGGCGCTCGCGGCCGCCAGCGAGGCGTTCTGCGCGCTCGCGGCGGAGGCTCGAAGCAGCAGCGCGACGGCGACGCAAAAGAACCGGACGGTCATGCGTGGCAAGAGACCACACTCGCGAGGAGCCGTCACGCCCGCAGCGCGAGCAGGCGGGCTCCTGGTTCAGCGCGGCGAGGTGGCCAGGACCAGCAGTCGCTCGACGTCAGCCGGCTGGAAGCCGAACATGGTCTGCAGTCGGCGCAGCATCTGATCTTCCTCGACGTCAAAGCGGTTGTCGGCGCCCATCACTTTGGCGGCGCACTGAAAGCCCAACTCGCGATAGGGCTTGTCCTTGAGCCCGCGCACCGACGCGAGCAGGCACTGCTCCATCCCCTCGCGGACGAGGCGCTGGTGGGTGACCTTGCTGACATCGCCGACCGGACCGTGGCCTTGCAGCAGCGGTTGCCTGGCGGCGAGCCGCTGGATGGCCAGCGCCTCCGAGCCCTCGACCCGGCCGTCGGCCCAGGCCGCGAGCACCATCAACTCGATCACGTGCTCCGCCTGCTCGACGTCCGTCATGGGAACATTATAGCGTGTATTCTCCCCGCGTGCGGCTTCGCGCGACCAATCTGGCCCGGCTCTCTGGCTCCGGGGCCTTCGACGTCCTGGTCCTCGGGGGCGGAATCAACGGCGCGGTCTCGGCGGCGGCGCTCGCCGCGCGCGGCGCGAAGGTGGCGCTGATCGACCGCGGCGACTTCGCCGGGGTGACCTCGCAGAGCTCGTCGAACCTTGCCTGGGGCGGGATCAAATACCTCGAGTCGTTCGAGCTCGGGCTGGTGCGCAAGCTCTGCTCCGCGCGCAACCGGCTGATCCGCAGCTACCCCTCCACGGTGCAGGAGATCCGCTTCTACACCTCGCACGAGCGCGGCTTCCGGCACGGGCGACTGAAACTCTTTCTAGGCACCCTGCTCTACTGGGCGATGGGGAGTTTCTTCACCCGCGCGCCGCGGCTCCTGTCGCTCAGGACCATGGCGCGCGAGGAGCCGATCGTCGCGCCCGACCGGCTCGACGGGGGCTTCGAGTATTCCGACGCCTTCCTGCACGACAACGACGCGCGCTTTGTCTGGGGCTTCATCCGCTCCGCGCTCAACTACGGCTGCGCCGCGGCGAACTACGTCGAGTCGCTGGGCGCCACGCGCTCGGAGGACGGCGTCTGGACCACGCGCGCCCGCGACCTGATCTCCGGCCGCGAGCTCACCGTGCGCTCGCGCGCCATCGTCAACGCCTGCGGGCCGTACGCCGACGAGCACAACGCGCTGCTGGGGCAGAAGACGCAGCACCGGCATGTCTTCTCCAAGGGCATCCACATCCTGGTGGACAAGCTCACGCCCAGCCACCGCGTCCTCACCTTCTTCGCCGACGACGGCCGCCTCTTCTTCGTCATCCCGATGGGCGCCAGATCCTGTATCGGCACCACCGACACCCGCGTTGAGCGGCCCGAGGTGGAGGTGACGCCGGAGGACCGGCGCTTCGTGCTGGAGAACATCAACAAGCGCCTGCGCCTGCCGCGGCCGCTGACCGTGGCGGACATCATCGCCGAGCGCTGCGGCGTGCGGCCGCTCGCGGTTACCGGGGAGGGCGGCGGCGTGCGAGACTGGATGCAGCTGTCGCGCAAGCACGTCATCGACGTGAACGCGCGCGACGCCCACCTCAGCATCTTTGGCGGCAAGCTCACCGACTGCCTCAACGTCGGCGAGGAGATCTGCGCTGCGATCACGCGGCTCGGCATCGCGCTGCCGTTCGCCGATCGAGTCTGGTACGGCGAGCCGCCCGCGCCGGTGCGCGACGAATACTTTCACCAGGCGCGGCTGATGGACCTCGACGCGATGACCTCGCCGCTGGCGTCGGAGAAGCTGTCGACGCGGCTGTGGCGGCGCTACGGCGCGGAGGCGTTGTCGCTGCTGGAGACCATCCGCGGCGATCCCTCCATGGCGGAGGTGCTGATCGAGGGCTCGGAGTACCTGCGCTGCGAGATTGACCAGGCCGAGCGGCGCGAGCTGGTGGTGAAGCTCGAGGACTTTCTGCGCCGGCGCTCGAAGATCTCGCTGGTGGTGCGGCGCGAGGAGCTGGAGCGCGCGGCGGGACTGCGCGAGGCCTGCCGGATCTTCTTCGGCGACGAGGCGGACGCGAAGCTCGAGGAGTACTTCGGCCGCGCGGGAGCGATGCGCACGGGGTCGTAGAGGGGGGGCTTGCCGCGCAACGATCGCCGGCGCGGGAGGAGCGTGGGGGTCGCCGCCCTCATCCCATCTCGGCGCCTGGCGTGCGTTGCGGGATGGAGTGGTTGCTGGTTGCCTGCGCAACTCGTTCGCCGACCCCACGCCCCCCACGCCGGCTCACTCGCGATGGTTCGCCGAGCGGGTCAGCGACGGAAGCCGGGCGGCGCGGGACTCGAAGCACCTGTCTGAGGGCGGCGACCCCCATGCTCCCCCGACGGCGATCGTTGGTATAAAGTGGGATAAAACGCAGTGCCGCTAACTGAGCTTAATTCAGTCCTCGACCGACTGCTGCCCGCGCGCGGCCTCGATCAGGAGATCCACCAGCTTCTCCGCCACCGCGCTCGCGGCCGGCAGCGCCTCCTGGTAGGTGCGTCGCACCGCCGCTTCGCGGCGCGGGTCCAGCACCGCCCTCCCCGTCTGCTTCTTGCTCTCGCCGATCACGTGCGCCACCTCCAGCCGGCGCTGCACCAGCGCGACGAGATCGCGATCGATCGCGTCCACCCACGCCCGGAGCTGCGCCAGCGGCAGCCGGGCGTCGGGCCGCAACGCCAGCGCACGCGCGAGCTCGGCGAAGCGCTGCGGGACCAGCGCCTGATCGGCGTCGCAGAGCGCCCGGGCCGGGTCGTCGTGCACCTCGACGATGATGCCGTCGGCCCCAGCGGCCCAGGCGGCGCGCGCGAGGCCCTCGACCAGATCGGCCCGCCCCGCCGCGTGCGACGGGTCGGCGATGAGCGGCAGGTGGGTCAGCGGCCGCGCGGCCAGCATCCCGCCGATGTCGAGCGTGTTGCGCGTCGAGGGCTCGAAGGTGCGGATGCCTCGCTCGCAAAGGATCACGCGCGCCTCGCCGGAGGCCATCACGTACTCGGCAGCGCCGAGCCACTCGTCCACCGTGGCGCCCGCGCCGCGCTTGAGCAGCACCGGCCGGCCCGCGCGCCCCACCGCGCGCAGCAGGTCGTAGTTCTGCATGTTGCGCGCGCCAATCTGCAGCACGTGCGCGTGCTCGGCCACCGCCTTCACCTGATCGACGGCCATGACCTCGGTCACGATGGGCAGGCCCACCGCCTTGCCGGCTTCGACGAACCACTTCAGCGCTTCGAGGCCATGGCCCTGGAACGCATACGGGTTGGTGCGCGGCTTGAAGATCCCGCCGCGCAGGGCGGTCGCCCCGCAGGCGGCGACCTCGTGCGCGATGCGCCTGATCTGCTCGGGAGACTCGATTGCGCACGGGCCGGCGATCACCGCGCGCGAGCCGGCGCCGACGCGGAACGGCCCCACCTCGACGACCGTCTGCGGCTTGCGGGCTGTCGCGTGCGGCAGCGACTTCACCACCGGCTCGGCCCCCGCCTTGCCGGCAATGCGCGCCGCGTGGGCCGCGGGCTGGCCGAGCGAGATCACCTGGACATCACGCGCCGGCGCCAGCTGCTGCAGCCGTGCGCCGTCGGCGCCCAGCACCCAGAGGCGCACCGGGAACTCTGCCGTACCCGCGAGCGGCAAGAGCGTCGCGCCGGTTAGCACGTCGAGCCGCGCGGTCGCGGTCATCGAAGAAGTTCGAAGAAACGCCAGCGGCACCTGCGCGCGCGCGTGGTCCGCCATGCGCAAGTGGACGAAGCGCGTGCCGTTCTGCTCCTTGTCCGAGACGTCCTCGATCAGCACCTCGAGGCCGTACCGCTCGGCGGCGCGGCGCGAGCAGATGGCAGCGTCGGTGGACGAGTCGCCCGAGACGATCTGCGCGGCGCCCGCGGTGTCGTAACAGACCACCCGCTCGATGCCGAGCCCGGCGAGCGTTGCCGAGCACTGCCGCAGCGCCGCGGGATGCGACCAGGCGCGCTTCACGTCGCCGAGCGGCGTGCCCTGCCGGACCGCGAGCGTGAGCCGCACCGGCACCGAGGTCAGGGCCGTGGCCACCAGATCGTAGCCGCTCACCACGGCGACCGCGAGCGGCTCGAGCGCTTCGGTGATCGCGCCCACCACCGCGTTCTCGATCGGCAGCACCGCCTCGTCCACGGTCCCCTTGTGCAGGGCTTCGAGCACCTTCTCAAAGCTGGCGAAGCCTTGCGGGATGCCGCCATGCGCGGCCGCGGCGGTCTCGCCGTAGGCGCCGGGCTCGCCTTGATAGCCGACCTTCAGCTCGGTCGCGGGACGTGTCTCTTCAGCCTGGGACGTTTCGGTTTCGCGCAGCATTGACACCAACTGTAGCGCGTTGTCCTCGTGTTGAGTCGCCAAGATGTTCTACCAGCCGCCGGACGATGCCCCGCTCTCGCGGGCCGCACGGGCAAATCCATCTGCGCGCCATCGACTGGAGGAAGGCCACTTGAAGTGGCTATTGCCGCAGCTCGCTCACGATCAGCGCGACCTCGCTCTCGGTGAGAGTGCGGGGCGAGGTTTTCGCGCGCGCGAGAACGGCCTTGGCGAGCGGCTCGTCCGCGGGTATCTGGTGGCGGGCGAGCCAGTGCTTGACGTTGGAGATGCCGCTCATCGGGCCGATCTCGATCTGCTGCTCCTTGCCGAACTCGCCCGCCGGCACACCGGAGTAGATGCGGTCGGCGAGCCAGTGGTCTCCCTTGCGCTGCGCCTTGATGATGGCTGCGGCGTGAACGCCGGTCGCGGTCCGAAACGCGTCGCGCCCGGCCAGCGGATAGTTCGTCGGTATCGTGTAGCCCGTCGCCTCGGCCGCGAGTTCGGTGAAGCGCACGAGTGAGCGCATATCGCGCGGTCCGTAGACCGGGTGGCCGAGAAGCTTCAAGTTCATCAGCAGCTGATCGATTGCCGTATTACCGACGCGCTCGCCGATGCCGGCCGCGCAGCCGTGCAGCCGCGTGGCACCGGCGGCGCCCGCGGCGAGCGCGTTCGCGAGCGAGAGGCCGCGGTCGTTGTGGCCGTGCCAGTCGAGCCCGATGTCCGGTCCCGCCACCTCGCGCGCGAAGCGCACCAGCGCGGCCGAGCCCTCGGGCGTCGCGTGGCCAACCGTGTCACAGAGGCAGAGCCGCTTGGCGCCCGCGTCGATGGCGGCGCGGAAGAGCTGGCGCAGATCGTCGGGCTTGGAGCGCGTCGTGTCCTCGGTGACGTAGGTGACCGCGAGGCCTTGCGCGACCGCGAACCGGATCGCGTCCACCGACTGCTTCTCGATGAACGCGACGTCCCACTCCTCTGCATACTGGCGGATCGGAGAGCTGCCGATAAAGGCGTAGACCTCGAGCGGAACGCCCGTCTCCTGCTGCAAGTCGGCGGCCGGGGCGATGTCGGCCACGACGGTTCGACAGGCGACGTTGGCGCGAATTTTCAGTTTCGCGTCGCGGATCTCTTCGGCGAGCCGCTTCACCGCCGCGCGCTGGTGCGGCCCCGCCCCGGGAAGTCCGACGTCGAGCTGAAAGACGCCCAGCTCGTCGAGCAGGTGGAGCAGCTCGATCTTCTTGCCGATGGGCGGATCGATCGCGCTCGGGCTCTGGATACCGTCGCGCAGCGTCTCGTCGAGCACCAGCGCCTGCGAAAGCGCGCCGGTGTCGCCGCCGTTCCAGTCGTGGAAGAGGTCGGTGGACACGAGGCCGACCTTACGCCGACTCAACCAGCAGCGCCAGACCAGCGTGCCGGAGCGTCGTTCCGTAGAACAGACGATGCTAACGACGTTGGTCGGCGTTCCAGTTGCGCACCAGGTTGTCGATCAGGGCCGGGCTGTAAAGGCAAAAAGCCTGCTCGCGCGCGTAGGTGGCGAGATAGCTGCGGAAGAGGTCGAGCGGCTCGGCGCCCACCCGCAGCGCCCGGCGGTTGGCGACCAGGCTGGTCACCCCTGCGCCGGTCAACTCCAAGGCGGACGCGGTCACCGCGGCGTCGAGATGCTCGCCCGGCAGCACCTCGTCGCAAAGCAGCGCGCCTTCCGGGCTCTCGGCGGCGAAGGCGCGGTTGAAGAAGAGCGCCTGGCGGGTGGCGCGCTCGCCGACGAAGCGCGGCAATCTCAGGTTCGCGAGCCCGGGGATGATCCCCTCCTTGCGCGCCGGCAGGTTGAAGTAGGAACCGCGCTCCGCGATCACCCGATCGAGGATCAGGAGCATCTGGCAGTGCCCGCCGATCGCGAAGCCGTCGACGGCCGCGATGAAGGGCTTCTCCATCCGGTCTTCGATCTCGCTGCCGGTGTATTCCGCCCGGGCGAGCCCGCGGTAGATCTTGGCGAGCGGGCCGGTCTCGCGGGTGAGCATGAAGTCGACGAGCGAGATCTGGCCACGGTAGAGGAGCGTCAGGTTGATGCCGGCGCCAAACACGCGTCGGCCGCGGTACTTCGCCTTCTCCATCGGCGCGCCGCGCAGCACCCCCACCCGGATCTGATCGTCGAGCAAGACCAGGTCGACCAGCGTCTCCAGCGCCTGCTGGTACTCTTCGTCCTCGGCGTTGAGCCAGGCTTGGTGATGGAAAGTGATCCGCCCCAGCGTTCCATCGCGCTCCAGCGTCATCGGCGCAAGCTGCACCCGCCCGGTCCGCCGCAGCTGGCCGAGTAAGGCCAGCGCCGCCTCGGTTGGCTGGGCCATCGCGTGGAGCAGGTGGAGCCCGGAGGCGCGGTCGGCGAAGAGGTGGGCGAGAAGAATGCCCTGGTCGATCTGGGCCCCGTCCTGGTTCATCTGCAGCAGCGCGCGCTCGCGAGCCACCTCGGCCTCGGTCGGAACCAGGCCGGGGAGCTCGCGCGCCGCGGCGTAGACCAGTTCGTGCAGGCGGACCAGCCGGGTGCGCCCCGCGGTCAGCCGTTGGTAGATGGCGGCGGCATGGCGCTGCGCGAATTTTTCCCGCGCCTGCCTTGCATCGGTCAAGAGCGCGGCGGCGGCCACCTGCTCGGCCGTGGATCGCTGCGGCTTGGGAGGCAAGCGGTGGAGCAGCTCGCCGCCAGCCAGTAGCCAGGGCGAGAGCGGCTCGAAGTCGCGCGCCACCTCCGGGCCGCCCGAGAGGGTGGGCACGGTCGCGATCCGCGCGGCCTCGGCACGTGGAACGCCAACGCTCACGAGCAGCTCGGCAGTGCTGGCCATCCGCTTTCTCCTCCACGGCTTTCAGGCCGGTCTCGCGACTCCGCCTAGGCGCTGGCCAGCACCGGGAGCGGCTTGCGCTCGAGCTCGCGCAGGAGCTCCTCGGAGCGCCGGCCCGCCTCGGCGATGTTGGCCAGCTTTAGCTCCTCATACCCCCGGATCCGGTCGGGGAGCGAGGCCAGCGCAGCGACCACCTGGCGGTTGTCGGGCCGCAGCACCGAGAGGCCTCGCTGGACCAGGTCCAGGTACCAGCCGGGCAGCCGCCGCTCCTCCCGGCGCAGCCGGGCGTAGCCGAACGGATCCAGCGGCGTGCCTCGCAGCCGCTTGAGCTGCGCGAGCAGCCAGAGCGCCGGGTCGAACCAGCGGCCCAGCCGCAGCTTGCGGCGCATCCCCAGAGCACGAAGGAACGGCGGGTGGAGGTGGTAGTGGACGCGCACCTCGCCGGTGAACGCCTGCTCCGCCACCCGGCCGCGCGAGCTGCGCAAGTGCAGCCGCGCCACCTCGTACTCGTCCTTGTAGGCGGTCAGCTTGTAGAGATTGCGGATCAGGGCCAGCGTGATCTCCGAGGCGGTCGGCCCCACGGCCTCCCTCTCGCGCCGCGCGGTCTCCAGCACCGCGTCGAGATAGCGGCTGGCGCAGGCCGCGTCCTGGAAGCGGATCAGCTCGGCGAGGCGGTGGGCGAGCAGGCGGCGGCCCTCCTCAGGAAGCCCGGGCGCGCGGGCCAGCAGCTTTTGGTAGACGCCCCGCTGCCCGCCCAGCTCCGCTCCTTCGCGCGCTGCCACCTCGGCCGCGGTAGCCAGCGGCGTCGGCTGCGCCGCTTCCAGCCGCGCGGGCCGGTGGTGGAACCACCTCCCGGCGCGGAAGGCGGCCACGCTCTGCTCCACCGCGGTGCCGTTGAGCTCCAGCGCCGCTTCGATGCTCGCCGGGGTCACCGGCAACAGGCCCGCCTGCGAGGCAACGCCGAGCGCGAGGAAGTTGGTGGCCATTGCGTCGCCGAAGAGCGCCTCGGCGAGCCGGCGCGCCGGGACCCGCAGGATCCGCGCCGGATCGCAGACCGCGCCGATCGCCGCTTCCATGTCGCTGGCGTGCGGCTCGAGATGCACGTCGCGCACCATCTCTCCCGAGGGCAGGAGCGTGGTGTTGATCACCCCCGCGGTCCGCGCCGGCTGGCAGCGGGCAAGGTTCTGCCGGTCGGCGCCGGCCATCAGATCCAGGGCGAGGTAAAGGTCGGCCGCGCCCAGCCCCACCTTGTTGGTCAGCGGCGGGTGCCCCGCCTCCCCCACCACCACGCTGCTCAGCACCGATCCCCATTTCTGCGCCGCGCCGGTCTGGTCGTAGCTCAGCACCTCGCGCCCTTCGAGGAGCGCGGCCCAGGCCAGCACCGAGTTGACAGTGAGCACACCGGTGCCGCCGACGCCGGGAATGGTGATCTGGTAAGGCCGGTGCAGCGATGGCAGCTGGGGTTCGGGCAGGCCGTCGAGCTCGATCGGACCGGTCTTCGGCCGGCGGACCCCGCCGCCGCGGACATCGACGGAGAGGAACGACGGGCAGTCCCCCTCCAGGCAGAACTGGTCCTGGTTGCAGCTCGACTGGTGGATCTGCGTCTTCTCGCCGTACTCGGTGTCCACCTTGTGCAGCGACATGCAATTGGTGAGCGCGCCGCAGTGGCCGCAGTTCTCGCAGACGTCCGGGTCGATGAGAACGAAACGCGAGGGCTTCTCCCGCAGCCCCCGCTTCTGCTTGCGCCGGCGCTCATTGGCGCACTCGCCGTCGTAGAGGAGGATGGTGACCCCCGGGGTCACCTCCAGTTCGCGCAGCAGCGGGTCGATCCGGTCGCGAGCGTGGACCGAGGCGATCTCCGGTAGCTGGACCCCGCGGTAGTCGGAAGGCTCGCGGGCGACGACGGCGATCCTGCTCACCCCCTCCAACGCCAGCAGCCGCGCCAGGGTGGGCACGTCGCGCTGGCCCACCAGCGGCTGGGCGCCGGTGTTGGCCACCACCCCGTTGTAGAGGATGCGGAAGGTGATGTTGACCTTCGCGGCCACCGCCTGGCGGATGTTGAGGTAGCTGGAGTGGAAGAGCGCCCCGTCGCCCTGGTTCTGGATGATGTGCGTGCGGTCGGTGAACGGCGAAAGGCCCAGCCAGGCCAGGCCCTCGCCGCCGAGTTGGAAGGTGGCGTCGGCGTGCCGCTCGGGTTGCTCGATCAAGGTGGCGAAGACGTGGCACCCGGGCGCGCTCCAGGCCACCTCCCCCTGCAGCACCTTGAGCGAGACGTTGTGCGGGCAGCCGCTGCAGTAGTTGGGCGTGCGCCGGAGGAGCTGTGGGCTCCCCCGCTCTCGGACCGCCCGCAGCTCGGCGAGCCGGCCCTCGATCGCCGCTCGTCGCTCCCCGGCCAGCGGCAGCAGCCGCGGCCCGATCAGCGCGGCGATCAGGTCGGCGTCCATCCCGCTGAAGTCGGGAAACAGCGGCGCGCCTCGCTCGTCCCGCTTACCGACCACCTCCGGCCGGTCGGCGAAAGGGTAGAGCGCCTCCTTGATCCGCTCCTCGACGAAGCCGCGCTTCTCCTCGATCACCACCACCTGCTCCAGCCCCCGCAGCGCCTCAGCCGCGAACTGGGTGTCGAGGGGGTAGATCATCCCAAGCTTGACCAGCCGGATCCCGCAGTCGGAGAGAGCCCTGTCGTCGAGGCCGAGCTCGAGCAGCGCGGCCCGCAGATCGGCGAAGCTCTTTCCCGCCGAAAGCAATGCGAGCCGGTCGCGCGGGCCGGAGACCTCCACCCGGTCAAGGTGGTTGTGGCGCGCGTAGGCGATCGCCGCCGGTAGCCGCTCGGCGTAGAGAAGGCGCTCGGTCTCCACCGTCTCGCCGGGGAAGAAGCGGTGGTACTGGCGCTTCTGGAAGGGGCGGCCCGACAGCGACAGCTCCGGCAGCACGATCCGGGGCAGCGCGGGGTCGAGTTGGACCGTCTGCCCTCCGTCGCAGAGCTGGCCCACCAGCTTCATCGCCACCCACAGGCCGCTGTAGCGGGAGAGCGCCACCGCGTGCAGCCCCAACTCGAGGAACTCGGCCACCGAAGAGGGGTACAGCACCGGCATCCCGGCGTGGACGAAGTAATACTCTTGCCCGTAGGGCATGGTGGAGCTCTTCGCCTCGTGGTCCTCGCCGGAGAGCACCACCACCGCGCCGTGGGTGGTAGTGCCGGCGTAGTTGCCGTGGCGGATGGCGTCGCCGGCGCGGTCGAGCCCGGGGCCCTTGCCGTACCAGAAGCCCACCACCCCATCGAAGCGCGAGTGCGGGTAGCGCTCCAGGAGCTGGGTCCCCATCAACGCGGTGGCCGCGCCCTCCTCGTTGCCGGCTGGCTGGTGCACGATGCCCAGGGGCTCCAGCAGCGCGCCCACCTGCTTGAGCGCCAGGTCGTAGCCGCCGAGCGGTGAGCCGGGGAAACCGGTGATGAAGGTGCCACAGCGCAGCCCGGCGGCGCGGTCCCGGCGCGCCTGCGCGAGGGGAAGCCGCACCAGCGCCTGCACGCCGGTGAGCAGCACGCTGCCGCTGGTGAGCTGGTAGCGGTCGTCGAGTGAGCGCGCCTTCGTCACTGCGGCGCGACCGCGAGCTGCGGCGACGGCACTGACCGGCGTTGGTCGTCAGAAGCGCCGTCATTCCCGGCGCAAAGAAGGCCTTCGATCTCCATGCGCTCCTCCGTCCACCCGAACAGCGCGCGAGCGGATTTTCAGGCCACACGAGCCCCGGCGCGGCAACTCGCCACGCCAGCTCGCTTGTAACGCATACCCAGCAGGGATACCGTGGAAATTCCACCGTTCGTCTCGGCTTGCCGAGCCGCGCCCGCGTCTCCCGCGGACACGGAGCCCCGGAGCACGGAGAAACCCATGCGGAAGCTGCTGCTGTGGTGCGCAGGCGGCCTGCTTGCTGCCTTGGCCATTTCCGGAGTCACCAGCGCGGACGTGCCCGCAGCCAATCCAATCAAGCTCGGTGCCACGCTGTCGGCCACAGGGGTGGCCGCCTTCCTCGGCGACCCGGAGTTGAAGACGCTGCAGCTCTACGTGGAGATGATCAACGCCCAGGGCGGCGTGCTCGGCCGCAAGCTCGAGCTGATCAACTACGACGACGGCGCCGACCCCAACAAAGCTAACGCCAACGCCAAGCGCCTGATCGACGACGACAAGGTCGACTTCCTGATTGGCGGCACCACCACGGGAGCCACCATGGCCATCATCCCGCTGGCGGAGAAAGCGGAGATCCCCTTCATCTCGCTGGCCGGCGGAGTGGTGATCGTCGAGCCGCCCAAGAAGTGGGTGTTCAAGACGCCGCACACCGATCGGATGGCGGCAGAGAAGATTTTCCAGGACATGAGGAAGCGCGGCCTCGACAAGGTGGGCCTGCTCTCGGAGAACTCGGCGTTCGGCCAGTCGGGCAAGAAGGAGACTCTCGGCGTCGCCGGCAAGCACGGGATGACCATCGTCGCCGACGAGACCTACGGGCCCAAGGACACCGACGTCACCACCCAGCTCACCAAGATCAAGGGCACCGCGGGCGTGCAAGCGATCCTGGTCTTCGGATTGGGCCAGGGACCGGCAGTGGTCACCAAGAATTACGGCCAGCTGGGGCTGAAGCTGCCGCTCTACCAGTCGCACGGCGTCGCCTCCGAGGAGTATATCAAGCTCTCCGGCAAAGCGGCTGAGGGTGTCCGGCTGCCGGCGTCGGCGCTGCTCGTGGCCGCCGTCCTGCCCGACAGCGACCCGCAAAAGCCGGTGGTGACCGGCTACGTCAAGGCCTATACCGACCGGTACAAGTCGGACGTGTCCACCTTCGGCGGCCACGCTTACGACGGGCTGATGCTGGCGGTCGAGGCGATCAAGCGCGCCGGGTCCACCGACAAGGCCAAAGTGCGCGATGCGCTGGAGCAAACCAAGGGGTTCATCGGCACCAGCGGGGTGGTGAACTTCTCGCCCACCGACCACATGGGTCTCGACCTCAGCGCCTTCCGGATGCTGGAGATCCGCAACGGGACCTGGACGCTGGCGAAGTAAGGCGCGCCGCCGAATGGTCTCGCAGGCTCTCCAATACCTCTTCTCCGGGCTCACCTCGAGCGCGATCTACGCGCTGGCGGCCATCGGCTTCTCGGTGATCTACAACGCCAGCGGAATCATCAACTTCGCGCAGGGCGAGTTCATCATGCTCGGCAGCGTCTCGGCGGTGATGCTCACCGCAGCCGGGGCGCCGCTGCCGCTGGCCCTCGCCGGTGCGGTGGTAGTGGGCGCGCTGGCCGGCCTACTCCTGGTGAAGCTGGCGATCGAGCGTGCGGGCCAGGCCAGCCAGGAGTCGCTGATCATCATCACCATCGGCGCCTCGATCTTCCTCCAGGGCCTGACCCAGCTGGTGTTCGGCAAGGGCCAGCAGGCGTTGGGGCCCTTCAGCGGCGAGGAGCCGATCCGGATCGGCGGCGCCACACTGCTCCCGCAGAGCTTGTGGGTGATCGGCATCGGCGCGGTGCTGGTGCTGCTGCTCGCCTGGTTCTTCGGCCGAACCCGTTTGGGGAAGGCGCTGCTCGCCACCGCCCACAATCGCCTGGCCGCGCAGCTGGTGGGGATCGACGTGCGCCTGGTGCTGGCGGTGAGCTTCGTGATCTCGGCGGCGATCGGCGCCATCGGCGGGGCGGTGGCGGCCCCGATCACCCTCAGCTCCTCGGACGTGGGCGTGATGCTCGGCCTGAAGGGGTTCGTCGCCGCCACTCTGGGCGGGCTGGGAAACGCCATGGGCGCGGTCGCTGGCGGGCTCATCCTCGGGTTCACCGAAGCGCTTGCGGCCGGCTACATCTCCTCGGCGTACAAGGACGCGGTGCCGTTCGTGTTGATCATCTTCATCCTTCTGGTCCGGCCCCGCGGCCTGTTCGGCGCCAAGGTCACGGAGAGGGTGTGAGGGGAGCGCTCCGAAAGCGCCATCCCCGCCGCTCGGCGGAGGCCTGAGATGTCCTCCCGGAGACTCGGCGCGCTGGCGCTGAGCGCGGCGCTGATCGCACTTCTGCCATTGGGACTGCGCAACGATTGGCTGCTCGACCTGGCCATCCGCATCGAGCTCAACGCCACGGCGGTGGTGGGCCTCAACCTCCTCATCGGTCACGCGGGACAGATCAGCCTCGGGCACGCCGGCTTCCTCGCGTTGGGCGCGTACGCTTCTGCGCTGCTCACCACCCGCGCCGGCTGGCCGCCACTTCTGGCGATGGCGGCCGGGATGGCCGGGGTCGGCACCCTCGCGTTCCTGGTGGGCCGGCCGATCTTGAGGCTGCGCAGCCACTACCTCGCGATGGCCACCCTCGGCCTCGGGGTGATCGTCAGCATCACGCTGGGAAACGAGTCCGCCTGGACTGGCGGTAACGACGGCATGGCGGTGCCCCCGCTGTCGTTCTGGCACTGGACGGTCTCCAGCGAGCGCGCCTGGTACTGGCTGACTTCGGCGGTGCTGCTCGTCGCTATCGCCCTGGCCGAGAACCTGGTCGACTCGCCGTTGGGCCGGGCCCTGCGGGCGCTGCACGGCTCGGAGACCGCGGCCGAGGTGGCCGGCGTCGACACCGCCCGGTTCAAGGTGCGGGCCTTCGTCCTCTCGGCCGTCTTCGCCAGCGCGGCGGGGAGCCTGACCGCACACCACGTCGGCTACATCACCCCGCAGTTCTCTTCTTTCTTTCACTCCATCGAGTTGGTCACCATGGTGGTGGTGGGGGGGATGGCCTCCACCTACGGCGGCGTTCTCGGCGCGGTGGTGCTCACCACCCTCCCGCAGCTGTTGGCGCGCTTCGAGGGGCTGGAGATGGTCATCTTCGGGCTGCTCTTGATGCTGACGCTGATCTTCCTCCCCCGTGGGCTGGTGCCTTCGCTGCGCCTTCTCTTGCGGTGGCGGCGCTGATGGCGCTGCTCGAGGTCAGCGGCCTCAGCCTGTCTTTCGGAGGCATCCGGGCGGTGCAAGATCTCTCTTTCCGGGTGGAGCGCGGCGAGGTCCACTCGATCATTGGGCCCAATGGCGCGGGAAAGACCTCGGTGTTCAACCTGCTCACCGGATTCTACCAGCCGACCGCTGGCCGCGTGCTCTTCGAAGGAAGCGACGTCACCGGCCAGAAACCGCACCAGCTCGCCGGGCGGGGCATCAGCCGCACGTTCCAGAATCTCCAGATTTGCTTCAACATGAGCGCGGTGGAGAACGTGATGGTCGGTGCCCACCTGCGGCTCGACCAGCGGATGCTCCCGGCGATGCTCCACCTGCCCTCGGTGGTGCGCGCGGACCGCGCCTGCCGCGAGGAGGCACTGGAGCTGATGAACTTCGTCGGCGTCGGGAAGTTCGCCGGCGTCGACGCCGAGGCGATGCCCTACGGCGCGCTCAAGCGTCTGGAGATCGCGCGGGCGCTGGCCTCGCGGCCCAAGCTGCTTTTGCTCGACGAGCCGGCTGCGGGGCTCAACCAGAGCGAGACGCGGGAGCTCGACGAGCTAATCCAGAAGATCGCCCAGACCAGCGCCACGGTGGTGCTGGTGGAGCACGACATGAAGCTGGTGATGGGCTTGTCCTCGCGCGTGCTGGTGCTCGACCACGGCAGGAAGCTGGCCGAGGGAACGCCCGCGGAGTTGCGGCAGGACCGGGAGGTGATCGCCGCCTACCTCGGCGGTGCCCACGATTTGGAGAAGGCGCCGGCATGAACCAGACCGCACCCGCGACGCCGATGCTGTTGGTGGAGAAGCTGGGCGCCAGCTATGGCGGGATCCGCGCTCTGCACGAGGTGAGCTTGCGGGTGGAGCGCGGCACCATGGTGGCGCTGGTGGGCGCGAACGGCGCGGGGAAGACCACGCTCTTGCGCACACTCTCGGGGGTCCTCAAGGCGGTGGAGGGGCGGATCCTGGTTGATGGCCAGGACGTTACCCGTTTCCCCCCCGAGCGGCGGGTGCGGCTGGGGATATCGCAGGTGCCGGAGGGCCGGCAGGTGTTCGGCCCCATGTCGGTCGAGGACAACCTGCTCTTGGGCGCGTACACCCGCAGGCCCGCCGAGGCGCGGCAGAGCCTGGAGCGGGCCTATGCGCTCTTCCCGGTGCTCGCGCAGCGGCGCGCACAGGCGGCTGGTACCCTCTCGGGCGGCGAGCAGCAGATGGTGGCGATCGGGCGGGCGCTGATGGCCAAACCCAAGCTGCTCCTCCTCGACGAGCCGAGCATGGGGCTGGCGCCGCGGCTGGTCGCGGAGATTTTCAAGACCATCACCGCGCTCGCCCGCGAGGGGATGACCATGCTCCTGGTAGAGCAGAACGCCGAGGCGGCGCTGGCGGTAGCCGACGTCGGCTACGTGTTGGAGACCGGGCGGACGGTGATGTCGGGCCCCGGACTCGAGTTGCTGCAGGACGAGAGGGTGAAGCGGGCGTACCTGGGGATGTGAGCGCGCCCTCCGCTATTTCGGTCGCAGGTCGTTCACCCGCTTTGCCTTTCCCTCGCTGCGCTCCAGGCTTCGCGGCGCTACCAGGTTGACGCGCACCCGCAGGCCGAGTACGCGCTCGATCGCCTTCTCCAGATCTCGGTGGGTGTCCCGGAGCGCCCCCTCCTTGTCGGCGTAAATCTCCGGTGCCACCTCTGCCTGCACTTCCATCTCGTCCAGGCCCCTCTCGCGGGTGAGCACGATCTGATAGTGCGGTTGGGTGCCCTTCACATGGAGGAGCGCCGTCTCCACCTGGGAGGGGAAGACGTTGATCCCACGGACGATGAACATGTCGTCGGAGCGGCGGGAGATGCGCTGCATCCGCCGGAGCGTGCGTCCGCATGGGCAGGGCTCGGGCAGCAGCGCCGTGATGTCGCGCGTGCGATAGCGGATCATCGGCATCGCCTGCTTGGAGAGCGTTGTCAGCACCAACTCGCCTTCGGAGCCGTCGGGGACCCGCTCGCCGGTCTCCGGGTTGATGATCTCCGGGTAGAAGTGGTCCTCGAGGAGGTGCAGGCCGTTGCGCTCGCGGCACTCGACGGCGACGCCGGGGCCGACGATCTCCGAGAGGCCGTACACGTCATGGGCGGCGATCCCCGTGTCATCCTGGATCCGACTGCGCATCGCCTCGCTCCAGGGCTCGGCGCCGAACAGACCCACCCGCAGGCGGGAGAAGTCGATCTTCCGGTCGCGCGCCACCTCGATCAGGTGCACCAGATAGCTGGGCGTACAGCAGATGGCGGTGACCCCGAAATCTTGGAGGACCATCAGCTGCCGCTCGGTGTTGCCGCCGGAGATGGGGATCACGCAGGCGCCCAGCGCCTCGGCGCCGTAATGCGCGCCCAGGCCGCCGGTGAACAACCCGTAGCCGTAGCCGTTCTGCACCACGTCGCCCTTGCCCAGCCCGGCAGCGGCGAAGCAGCGCATCATCGAGTTGGTCCAGACGTCGATGTCCTCCTTGGTGTAGGCGACAACAATCGGCTTGCCGGTGGTGCCGGAGGAGGCATGGAGGCGAACGATCTCCGACATCGGGCTGGCGAACAGGCCGTAGGGATAGGTGTCGCGCAGGTCGCTCTTGACGGTGAAGGGGAGCTTCGAGAGGTCCTCCAGCGATTGCACGGAGTCGGGCAGCAGCCGCCTCTCCTCCATCCGCCGGCGGAAGAGCGCGACGCGCTCGAAGGATCGCGCGACGATCGCCCGCAGCCGCTGCAGCTGCAGGTGGCGGAGCTGGGGGACGGGGACGAAGTCGGGTGCGCTGGCGGGGTTGTAGAAGTTCACGTTTCCTCCGGCGGCTTGAGCGAAGCGATCGAGCGCGCTCAGGAACCGCGCGGAAGGCCCTTGGCCTGCGCAGTGGCGCGGCCAAGCTCGAAGGCGGTCTGATTGACCCCGTGGGAGCGCTTGGGCAGCGCCGCCTCCAGCGCGGCGGCCCAAGCCGAGGCAGGCAGCGCCAGGCAATGGCTCAGCGCGCCGAGCAGCGCCACGTTGAGGCTGCGCTTGGTGGGCAGCGACTTTTCCTCGACGAAGTCGGGCGGGATGAGGACACCGCCGGGCCTGAGCGAGGGGCGGTTCACCTCCACCTCGGAGGGGGAGAGCACCAGCAGGAAGTCGGCCTCGCCCGGCGGTACCATCGGCGAGAGCACCTTCTCGCCGAAGCGCACGTCGGAGGAGACCGAGCCCCCTCGTTGGCTCATCCCGTGGATCTCGGCCTTCTTGACCTCCAGGCCGGCGCGGAAGGCGGCGTCGGCGAGGATGTCGGAGGCCTTGATCGCGCCCTGGCCGCCGATGCCGGCGACCACCACGTTCATTACCTTGGAACTCAAGAGTACCTCCGGATCGGTCGCGCCGAGTAGATCGGGCTCAGACGTTGCTGGAGCAGGCGTCGCAGGGTGAACTGCGGTCCTGCTCCAACGCACGCTTGGCCAGCTTCTCCTGTCCTGCCTTGTCCCAGGTTTTGATGTTGACGGCGGCGAGGATGCAGACGCTGCGGGCGATCACCACTGAGAGCTCGTTGCTCGCCAGCCGCTCTCGCAAGATCTTCTCGAAGCCCTCGGGGTCCTTGACCTGATCGACGATGTCGACGTTGGCGACACCGAGAGCGCGGCAGAATCCTTCCAAGCTCACCTTGCCGGTGGGGTCGTGCTCGAGCGTGCGCCCAGTGGCGGGGTTCTCCTGCGCGCCCGTCATGGCGGTGATCCCGTTGTCGAGGATCAGCACCACATGGCCGGTCTTGGGTGGGTTGTAGACCATCTCCACCACGCCGGTGAGGCCACTGTGGATGAAGGTCGAGTCGCCGATCACCGAAACCACCCTGCGCGCCTCGGCCTCCGGTAGCACATGGCGCAGGCCGAGTCCGACGCCGATCGAGGCACCCATCGCCACGCAGGTGTCGATCGCCTGGTAGGGCGGCATCACCCCCAGCGTGTAGCAGCCGATATCGCCGGCGACGATGCAGTCCATCTTCTTCAGGACTTCGAACGCCGGGTGGTAGGGGCAGCCCTGGCAGAGCTCCGGCGGCTTGCCCCGCGGCGGCACCGGCTCCGGCGAGGTGTCGCGGGCGAGGATCCGCCGTACCCGCCCGACGTGAAGCTCGCCGAAGCGGAACATCTCCGGCTTGGACTCGACGGCGATACCGGCGGCGCGGATGGCGTCGGCGAAGAAGGGGTCGCCCTCCTCCACCACCACGCAGCGCTCGAAGCTCGCGGCGAAGCTGCGGATCTTCTCCAGCGGCAGCGGCCAAACGGTGCCCAGCCTGAGGATCTTCGCCTCCGGCGCTGCCTCGGCGGCGTGAATGGCGCTGACGCCACTGGTAATGATCCCCAGCCCCGACGGCCCGCCCTTGATGGTGTTCAACTCACTCTCTTCCGCCCAGCGCGCGATCGCGGCCAGCTTCTCGCGCAGCTTGCGGTGGGCCGGCCGGGCGTAGCCAGGGACCATTACCCGGCCGGGGATGTCGCGCACGAAGTGGGGGGCGCTTGCCGCTCCCTGCGCCGGCCGCCGCTTCATCAGCGACTTGCCGTGGCAGACCCGGGTGGTCATCCGCAGCAGGACCGGCAGATGCCAGCGCTCGGACATGTCGAAGGCGAAGCGGGCGAAGTCGTAGGCGTCCTGCGAATCGGAGGGCTCGATCATCGGCACCCCCGCCGCCAGCGCGTAGTGGCGGCTGTCCTGCTCGTTCTGCGAGGAGGACATGCCGGGATCGTCGGCCACGACCACCACCAACCCGCCGGTCACACCGGTGTAGGCAGCGGTGAAGAGCGGGTCGGAGGCGACGTTAAGCCCGACGTGCTTCATGGTCACCAGCACCCGGGCGCCGGCGAAGGCCGCGCCCAGCCCGACCTCCAGCGCCACCTTCTCGTTCGGCGCCCACTGCGCGTTACCGCCCAGCGCCGAGAGGTTCTCCAGGATCTCGGTGGAAGGCGTGCCCGGGTAGCCAGTGCCGAACACCGCCCCGGCATCTAGGGCCCCCATCGCCACCGCCTCGTCGCCGGAAGCGAGCTGCATCGCGCGTGCGACGCTAGCGGGAGCTTCGTGGGAGGGAACGAACTGCTGGAGGGTGGTGCTCATAGATCCTCCGACGGCCCCGGTTGAAATAGGGACCTTTGGCCGCGCGACCTTGGGCGAATTACTTCCTAGTATGGGCTGGTCGTGGGCTCGCTGGCAAGCCGGGCCGGCCAGGTCGGGCTAGCGCGTCCACCCACGTCCGGAGCTGCGCCAGCGGCGGCGCTCACCACGGCGACGGCGAGCGGCTCGAGCGCCTGCCCGCGTGTTAAGCTCGCCAGGATGCCCCACGAGCCGCCCGACGACGCCCCGCTCTCGAAGCATTCCTTCCCGGTCGACCTCGCCGCCGAGCCCTTCGCCGCCGTCTTTCGCAAGCACTTCGCGGCGCTCAAGGCGGCACACCAGGCGCAGCCGCACGAGGGCGTTCTGATCGCCGCGGTGGACGGCAACGGCCTCTTCGACACGCACGCGCATCTGAGATTGCCGCAAACCGGCATCGCCCACCTGATGGTCGGCCGGCACGAGCGCTGCGACGTGGTGCTCTCTCGCGACAGCGACGTGTCGCTGCGACACATGTTGATCCGCGCCACGCGCGGACCACACGGCCAAATCCATCTGCGCGCCATCGACCTGCGCTCGCGCGTGGGCCTGCTCAGCGAGGACGGAAAGCGCTGCGAAGCCATCGCCTCCAAGGGAGCGCTCTTCCTCCAGGTCGCGAGCTACGTGCTCTTCCTGCTGCCGACCGGGCCGGGCATCAAGCCGTGGGCGAGCGACGCCGACGCGACCTGGCGCGGCTTCGCCCCGCGCGATCAGGAGATCCTGCCGCCGCCGCAGCCGCTCAAGTCGCGCGCGGCGCCAGCGGCGGGCTCGGTGCGGCTCGCCACCATCACCATCCAGTCCAGCTCGCCGCAGGCGGGGGACCTCACCTCGACCCATGCGGTGTGGAGCGATCAGCTCCAGCGCGGCATCCTCCTCGGCCGCGACGATCGCTGCAGCCACGGCGGCGTCGAGGAGGGCAACCTGAGCCGCGTCCATCTGGTCTTGCTGAGCGTGGACGACGAGGTGTGGGCCATCGACACCGCCTCGACCAATGGGACGCGGGTCTACAACGGGCCGCCCTTTCGCCAGCTGCTGCTCACCGGCGAGACGCAGCTGTTGCTCGCCGATGCACTCGCCCTCCGCTGGGCCCCGGTGATTCACGCGGCCCGTGCCTGAGCTTTCTGCAAGCAGCCCTAAGGCAGCTCGGGAGCGGCCTCGAAGCCGGACTTGCCACTCAGCGATCCCAGGAACGCGAGCAGCGCCTTGCGGCCTTTGGCCGAGAGCTTGTTGGGCTTGAGCTTCTCGTCGAGCCTGGGGTTAGGCTTGCCGCCCGCGAGCATGGTATCGACCGCCTCTTCGAGCGTCTTCGCGCTGCCGTCGTGGAAATAAGGTCCGGAGCGCGCGATCTCCCTCAGCGGCTGGGTCTTGAACTTGCCGTCGTCGGCCGGATCCTTGGTCGCGTCCATGCGGCCGTGATCGGCAAAGACCGGAGCTGTCGCTCCGTCCGCGGGCGCGGAGAACCCGATACCGGCGTTATGGAATTGAAGATCGGTATATAGCGGCGGAACGTGGCAGAGCGTGCAGCGCGCCTTCTCGAAGACGGCGTGCCCGTGCTGCACCTCCTTCGAGACGGCCTTCTTGTCGCCGCCCTCGAACTTGTCCCACGGCGCGTCGCCGGTCTTGAGGGTACGCAGGAACGCCGCGAGTGCCTGCGGAATATTGGCCGGCGTCGCGTCGTCCTTGAACGCGCGCTGGAACCCGGCGCGATAGCGGGCAATGCCATTGAGCTTGTCGGCCACGCCCTGCTTGCTGGCCGAGAGCTGCCCGGTCCACGCCGCCTCGATCACCGCCTCCACTGTCGGCTTGCGGCCGTCCCAATAGAACGACTGGTGATAACCGATATTGAGCATGCCCGGCGCGTTGCGCTTGTTCAGCTTGCCGTCGTCCTTCTTGTCGACCGCCTCTCCCGAGGTCCACGCCTTGTCGGGGTGATGGCAGCTCTCGCAGGACATCGAACCGCTCTTCGAAAGCCGCTTGTCGAAGAAGAGCTGATACCCGAGCGCGACCTTCTCCGGCGTGGTCGGATTGTCGGCCGGCGCGGTCACCTCGCCAAGGAACGCGGGCGTCTTGGGAAGGGCCGGCGCGTCCGGCAGAGTCACTCCCTCGAGAGAAGCCTTGGGCGGTCCCGCGTCGGGCGCGCCAGCATCCACAACACCCGCGCCGGCAGCGCCTGCGACGGCGGCGGGTCCGATGCCCATGGCCTGCCCCGACAGCTCCATTCCGCCGTCGAGCGAGGCGGCGATCGGCTGGGACGCGACCGGCTTCGGCTCTTCGTGCTTGCAAGCTGCGAGTGCGGCGACGAGGACGATTGAAAGAGAGAGTCGCATGGCGCGCACGGTAGGGAGGCGAGCCCGCCCTGTCAAATGCGCCATCAAAGCGTTGCAGCCGAAAATTCGCCGCCGCGGCCCCGCAAGTTACTTTCGACGGCGTGACCGACGACCGCCGTCAAGTCCCGCACCTGCAGGCCCTCGTCTTCTGTCGGCCGACCGGCAAGCCGCTCCTTGGCCGGCGGCAGGCGATCGACCTCAGCGATGGAGCATGCGCCTCTACGCCGACGAGTTGCACGCCGCGGGCGATCGCCTGGAGTTGGACCTGCTCCTCCCCGATCAGCGCGAGCTCACTTGCCCCGTCGAAGTGGTGTGGGTGGACGCGCTTGCTCCCGATGCTCCGGCGCGCTTTGACATCGGCGTCAAGTTCGTGGAGCTGGCGGCGACCGATCGCCAGCGCCTCTCCGCGGCGCTGAAGCAGGATTAGACGTCGCGATCGATTCAAGGGCAGGCGGCTGCGGACCCTGGAAGTAGGCGCGCGCATTCGCCACCAGGTTGCGGCCGTCCGCCTCGGGCGTGGTCATCATGCCGCCGGCGCCAGCGCCGAAGAGCATTGCCGCTGCGTGCGCGGCAGCGAGTTCGCCGGAATGGGCGAAGAAGTAATCGACCCGATTGTCCTTCCAGCGAGGGGCTCACCGCCCCTGGCTGCCGGTCGACTATCGTATCGGGCGGTTACCGGCAGTCTGCTCGCCCGGCGTGCGGCGGGCGAGGTGGCTGGAAAGATTCGGTGGGCTCTTCGTGCACACCACCATCAGGCCTCTGCAGAGGCCTGATGGGGCGCCTGCCTTCCGTACTCTCCACTGACGGTACGCCGCTCAGCGAGCGGGGCATGCGGGAATGGTACGGGCTGCGCCCCGAGGGGTGCATTGCGGAGCGCGCCCAGACCGCCCTTTACCGACGCGTCTTCCGGCGTGCGAAAGGGTTCGTCGTATGGCCCCGGGCAGCCAAGGATTTCCTGGTCGCCGATTACGGTTGCCGCAGCGAGACGTGGAAGTGATTCCTCCCGGTATTGATCTCGCGGCGTTCGCGGCCGGCAACCGCGATCATGAGCTGCCGCGCATCCTCTTCGTCGGCGGGAGATTTCGAGCGCAAGAGAGGCGACCTCCTGCTCGACGTCTTCCGGCGGCGGCTGCGGGGTCGCCTGCTGGAACGGCGCTGACAGTGTCACTGGAATTGCTGAACCGTCAACACCCGTCATTCTAGACACTTGCAAAATTCCGCTGGGGGGGCACTTGACCAGTGGAACCGCTGATGTGAGATGATCACT
>JAYWBT010000162.1:0-11189 GCA_043781235.1 Deltaproteobacteria bacterium | reverse complement strand
CTGCACCGCCGCGCCGATGGCCACCACCTCGTCGGGGTTGACCGAGCGGTTCGGCTCCTTGCCGAAATACTCCTTCACGATCTGCTGGATCTTCGGCGTGCGCGTCGAACCGCCGACCAGCACGATCTCATCGATCTGATTGGGCTGCTTCTTGGCGTCGGCCAGGCACTTCTTGGTCGGCTCGATGGCGCGCTGGAACAGGTCGTCGCACATCTGCTCGAACTTCCCGCGCGACAGCTTCTTGACCAGGTGCTTGGGCCCCGAGGCGTCGGCGGTGAGGAACGGCAGGTTGATCTCCGTCTCCAGGGTGGTCGACAGCTCGATCTTGGCCTTCTCCGCCGCCTCCTTGAGGCGCTGGAGGACCATCTTGTCCTTGGCCACGTCGAGGCCGGTGTCCTTCTTGAACTCGACGATCAGCCACTCCATGATCCGCTGATCGATGTCGTCGCCGCCGAGGTGCGTGTCGCCGTTGGTGGCGATCACCTCGACCACGTTCTCGCCCACCTCGAGGATCGAGATGTCGAAGGTGCCGCCGCCGTAGTCGAACACGGCGATGACCTCGTCCTTCTTCTTGTCGAGGCCGTACGCCAGCGCCGCCGCGGTGGGCTCGTTGACGATGCGCTTCACCTCGAGGCCGGCGATGCGGCCCGCGTCCTTGGTGGCCTGGCGCTGGGCGTCGTTGAAGTACGCCGGGACGGTGATGACCGCCTCGGTGACGGTGTCGCCCAGATAGTTCTCGGCGGCGCGCTTCAGCTTCTGCAGAACCTTGGCAGAGACCTCGGGCGGCGACCACTTCTTGCCGTCGATCTCCACCGCGGCGTCGCCGTTGTCGTCCTTGACGATCTTGTAGGGGACGCGCTTGCGCTCGTCGGCGGTCTCCTCGAACTTGCGCCCCATGAAGCGCTTGATCGAATAGACGGTGTTCTCCGGATTGGTGATGGCCTGGCGGCGCGCGACCTGGCCGACCACGACCTCGCCTTCCTTGGTGAAGCCGACGACCGACGGGGTGATGCGGCTGCCTTCCTCGTTCTCGATGACCTTGGGTTCGCGGCCCTCCATGATGGCGACCACGGAGTTGGTGGTGCCCAGGTCGATTCCGATCGTCTTCTTCATTGCCGGTCTCCCTTTCGAAATGATTCGCGCGGTACAGTAAGGACGAGAGAGGGGCTGTCAAGGAACGATGGCGGAGCTGCACAGCGAACTTCCAGGCGAGCTCCGGCCGGGCCGGCGTCTCGGCGGCCGCTACATCCTTGAGCGGCGGCTGGGCCTCGGCGGCATGGGCGAGGTGTGGCTCGCCGACCTGCACGGCGACGGGGAGTTCCGGCGGCGCGTGGTGATCAAGGTGCTCGCGCCCGAGCTTCGGGGGGACGAACGCATCGCGCGCATGCTGGCCGACGAGGCGCGCGTGGTCGGACTGCTGCACCACCCCGGCATCGTCGCGGCGCTCGACTATCTGGAGACGCCCGAGGAGGGGCCCGTCCTGGTGCTCGAATATGTCGATGGCACCTCGCTGCGGTCGGCGCTGCGGCTCGCGCGGCACGCCAACGAGCTGATGCCGCAGCCTCTGGCGGCGCACGTCGGCGTCCAGGTCGCGCGGGCAATGCACGCAGCGCACAAGGCCTGCGATCGCTCTGGCCTGCCGCTGCGGCTGGTGCATCGGGATGTCTCGCCCGACAACGTGCTGCTCTCGCGCTCGGGTGCGGTGTACCTGGGCGATTTCGGCGTGGCGCGCGCGGCCGGAAGCTCGGAGGTGACCTCGCCCGGCGCGGCGCCCAAGGGCAAGCGCGGATACATGGCCCCAGAGCAGGCCGCAGGCCAGCCGGTGGGGCCGCAGGCCGACGTCTTCTCGCTGGGGCGCCTGGTCGCCGAGGCGGCGGACGTGAACTGCGGTGTGGCGCTGCGCACGGTGCTTGACCAGGCAACGGCGATCGACTCGCGCGATCGCTTTCCGACGGCGGCCGATTTCGCGGCCGCGCTGATCGCCGCCTGCCCGCCCCCGGCCGATGCAGAAAGCGCGCTCTGCGCCTGGCTCGCGCGCGCGGCCGGCGAGGCGCTGGAAATTCGCACCACCAGCCACGGCGAGCCGGTCCAGGTCGAGCTGCCCGCGGGCCGGAGCCTCGATTCGCCCGCGCCCCTCTTCGCCGCGGTGCCGCCGCCGCGCAGCCGCTGGTTGCGCTCGGCCGCGTGGGCGGGCGTCGCGCTGGCGATCCTGCTGCCGATGGCGTTCATCGTCGCGGAGGCGGAGCACCGCGGGCTCCTTCACCTGGGGCGGCCCGCTGGCATCCACGCCCCGACGGGCGAGCTGCGCGTGCGCAGCCAGCCGTCGGCCGCGGAGGTGTACGTGGACGGCACGCTGCGCGGGCAGACGCCGTTCCTGATCGAGCTGCCCGTCGGCCACCACGCCGTGCGCGTCGGCAGCCCTCGTCTCGAGAAGTGGCGCGCCGCGGACGTCAACGTCCGCGCGAACGTCCTGCACGCCCTCGAAGTCGACCTCACGCAGTGAGCGCGCAATCGCCGCCTGCCCGGTCGGTGGGCAGGCGAGTTGACAGGCTACTGAAGATACGATACTTGAAGTCATAGCTTCACGCGATGCCACTCAAGCGCATCGCTTCAATCCAGGGCGGGAGAACTTTTTGCCCCAGCGCGAGACCGACGAGTTCGACCGTCTCGAGGAAGAGCACCCGCAAGGGCTCTCGGCCGGCCAGATCGTCGAGTTCTTCGTCCCTCGCGGCGTCAAGCTCGCCCAGGCCACCTTCCGCAAGTACGTCCAACTCGGCCTCCTCCCGCGCAGCCGCCGCGTCGGCGAGAAGGGCAAGCACCGCGGCTCGCACGGGCTCTACCCGGCCAGCGCCGTCCGCCGCATCTCGCTGATCAAGTCGCTGATGGACGAGGGCATGACTCTCGAGGACATCCGCGGCTCCTTCATCTTCTTCCGCGGCCAGCTCGACGGCGTCGAGCGCTCGCTCGACGAGTTCTTCGCGGCGCTCGACAAGAGCGTCGCGGACAAGGCAGAGATGAAGCCGTCGCGGCGCAAGGAGCTCGAGCGGCTCCTGACCGAAGGCCGCAGGCAGGCCGTGCTGTTCGTCAAGGACATGGAGCGCACCGTGCAGCAGATTACCGCGCGCGAAGAGCCTGGGAGAGAGCGATGAGCGAGCCGAAGCGAATGGCCGACGACGCAGAGGTCCCGATGACGCCCGAAGACGATCAACCGCGACAGCGCGCCCGCACCATGAGCCGCAAGGAGATGGCGCGGCAGTTCCGCCAGCAAACCGCGGCGGGCGGGGTGGACCCCGAGCTGCAGGCGCTGATGGCCGAGCTCGACGCGACCCGCCCCAAGACCCGCGGCGACTGCGCCGAAGGGCCGCGGCCGTGCCCCTACGTCTCCTGCAAGTACAACCTCTTCGTCGACGTCAACCCCAAGACCGGGTCGGTGAAGATGAACTTTCCCGACAAGGAGCTGGAGGAGCTCGCCGACACCTGCGCGCTCGACGTCGCGGACCGCGCGGGCATCACGCTCGAGGAGGTCGGCGTGATCATGAACCTCACTCGCGAGCGCGTGCGGCAGCTCGAGATGCGCGGCCTGGTCAAGCTGCGGGTGATCGCAGACGACGAGCCGCGCGACGTGGGGCCCTTCCCGCGCGTCGAAGAGCGCGACGACTACGACGACTGAGCGTGAATCGCCGCCACCAGCCCGTCGGGATCGTCGACGAGCAGGGCGATGGAGGTCGCGCGCCGCTCGAGGCCGAAGACGCGTCGCAGCGTTTGCGGCTCGGTGAACCGCAGGACCAGGTTGGGCGAGCCGATCACGCCGATCGACAGCGGCGCGGCCTCCGCCGGCGAATCATTGATTGAACGTTGATTGATTGAATCGGGCGCGCCGGCAAACGCGATGCTCGAGAGGGGAATGCGCGCCTCCCAGCGCAGCCCGATGCGCAGGTGCAGCGCCCCGCCTTCGATGGTGAAGGGCCGCAGCCGCAACGCCTGCAGGTCTCCGAGGAACCAGAGTATCGAGTAGGCGTGCAGTACGCCCACGCCGAAGCGCCAGCCTCCGTGCAGCCAGAAGTGGAAGGGAATCGCTTCCGCGAGCACCGCGAGGATCAGCACCGCGTCGATGGCGACCAGCCCGGCGCGCTTGTGCGCGGTGAAGCCGGGCCCGGGCTTCGTCCGCCAGGAGAACAGCCCGTACCAGAGGATGGTGATCTCGGTGATGGCGACGCGCGTGGCCAGCGTGTCGGGCAGCGCCTCGCGCAGGCGTTCGATGAGATCGCCGCTTCTCTGCCCGCGGCTCTGAAGGACCTTTCGCAGCACCAGCCCAACGACCAAGAGCTCCGCGGGCGCCGTCAGCCACCGCATCTGCACGCCCGGCAGGAGGCTCCCCGCGAGGGCGGCGCCCACCATCGCCGCCGTCCACGGACGGAGCGCGCCGGTCAGCCACGCGAGCAGCGCCGGCACCGCCACCAGGTCGAAGGCCACCGCCGCCGAGAAAATCTGCGGGTGGCGGGCGAAGCCCTGCGACGCGACAACCGCGAGCTCCACGGTCACGAGCACTGCCGCACAAGCGACGAAGACCAGCTGCGGACGCACCCGGAGCGAAGCGATCATTAGGGTAACCTACCGCACCGGTTCGTCGGTCGCCGCGTTAGAACGCCGCATGATATGCAGCGCCGCATGACCGTTACGCGTGCGCTGATTTCCGTCTCGGACAAGACCGGCCTCGTCGACTTCGCCCGCGGGCTGAGCGCGCTCGGCATCGAGCTGCTCTCCACCGGCGGCACCGCGGCGCTGCTGGAGAAAGAGGGCATCCCGGTCAAGCAGGTGCAGGACTTCACCGGCGCGCCCGAGATGCTCGGCGGCCGCGTCAAGACGCTGCACCCGAAGATCCACGGCGGCATTCTCGCGCGCCGCGGCCTCAAGTCCGACGAGGCCGACATGAAGGCGCAAGGCGTGCTGCCCATCGACCTGGTGGTGGTGAACCTCTATCCGTTCCGCGACGCGGTCGCGCAGCGCCTCAAGCCCGACGAGGTGATCGAGAACATCGACATCGGCGGGCCATCGATGATCCGCTCGGCCGCCAAGAACGCCGCCTTCGTTACGGTGGTCGTCGATCCGGGCGATTACAAGCTCGTGCTCGCCGAGCTGCAGCAGAAGCGGGAGATCCACCTCAGCACCCGCAAGCGCTTGCAGGCGCGCGCGTTCGCCCATACTTCGGCGTATGACGCGGTCATCGCCGGCTGGCTCTCGGAGCAGGAGGAGCCCGGCGCATTCGCCGAGTCGCCGCCGCTGCCCGAGTACCGGAAGCTGCAGGCGCTGCGCTATGGCGAGAACCCGCACCAGCGCGCGGCGTTCTACGCGGCAGTGCCGCAGCCCCACGAGCCCACGCTCGCATCGGCGCGGCAGCTGCAGGGCAAGGAGCTCTCGTACAACAACCTGCTCGACGGCTCGGCGGCCCTGGAGGCTCTGAAGGAACACACCCGCGGCCCCTCCGGCCCCGCCACTGTCGTGGTGGTCAAGCACACCAATCCTTGCGGCGTGGCCCGCGCGGAGAGCCTGCTTGAGGCGTACCGCGCGGCGCGCGACGCCGACCCGGTCAGCGCCTTCGGCGGCATCGTGGCGCTCAGCCATCCGGTGGACGCCGCCACCGGCGCCGCGCTCGCGGAGACTTTCCTCGAGGCGGTGATCGCGCCGGGGTTCGAGAAGGGCGCGCTCGATGTGCTCGGCAAGAAGAAGTCGCTCCGGCTGCTGGAATTGCCCACGCTCTCCGAGGGCCGCGACAAGTGGGCGTTCGAGACCAAGGAGATCCGCAGCGTGCCGGGTGGGCTCCTGGTGCAGGGACGCGATCTCGCGGAAGTGGACGCGCGCGGGTGGAAGGTCATGACCAAGCGCGCGCCGACGCAGGACGAGCTCGCTTCGCTCGAGTTCGCCTGGGCGGTGGTGAAGCACGTGAAGTCGAACGCCATCGTGCTGGCGGCGCGCGACGTGACGGTGGGGATCGGGATGGGGCAGACCAACCGCGTCGATTCGGTGCGCATCGCGGCGCGGCGCGCGGGCGAGAAGGCGCGCGGCTCGGCGATGGGCTCCGACGCCTTCTTCCCGTTTCCCGACGGTATCGAGGCGGCGGCCGAGGCGGGCGTCACCGCCATCGCGCAGCCGGGCGGCTCGGTGCGCGACGCCGAGGTGATCGCCGCCGCAGACAAGCACGGCATCGCGATGCTCTTCACCAACGTCCGCCACTTTCGGCACTAGCCCGCCGGCGCTCGTCGCGACCACTCCGCGCTTGCCGATCGCCGCCACGCCGGACACCTGCGTCCACTGCCCCGGCGCTCCGCCGAGTGATTGCAGCAGCTCGAGTCGGCCGCGGCGATCGATGGCGCTCACCCACGCATCGCGTTTCCCCGACGACCGCAGCGAGCGTCCCGCGACCGATAGCTCGCCGGAGAAGCCCCCGCCCGCCCAGGCCCTCCCCTCGCCATCGACGGCGACGCCGAGCGCGGTTACGTCTCCTGCCTCGCGGCCTGCGCAGGTGAGCTGCCATGATTGCTTACCGTCGCGGCTGAAGCGCGCCACGAAGGCGTTCCAGCGGCCCTGCAAATGCTTCGGCCCGGGCTGCAACTCGCCGGCACGCTGCGTGGAGCCGCAGGCGATGACCGCGCCATCCGTCTCGAGCGCGGCGCCCTGCACCTCGTCGATGCCCGCGTCGCCCCACCACTGGCTCCAGCGCAGCTTGCCGTCGCGCAGCGCGAAGAGGCCGGCATCGAACTCGCCGCGCGATTGAAAGGTGCGACCGGCCCACTTCGAGGACTGCGTCGGCGACAAGCACGTCGCCGGCGAACATCCCGCCGACGATGGTGGTGCCGTCGGCGCGGACGAGGAGCGCGCGGGGGAGGTCGTTGCCCGCGCCGCCGAAAAGGGTCAGCGCTGCGAGCTCGCCCGACTGCCCGTTCAGGCGCGCGACGAAGCCATCGTGCTCGCCGCGCGCCCGCAGGCCGCCGAGCACGGCGAAGGCGCCGGCGACCTGCAGCCGGCCCGCGCGGTCGAACGCGGCGGCGCGGCAGAGCTGGTCCGAGCCGGGGAGGGTGGTCGTCGAGCGGACGGCACCGCCGGGGGCGGCCGCGAATCGGCGCCCGGGTCGCGCCTCCATGCTAGAAGCCGCGCATGGCAGCGAAGGTCGTGGTCATCGGATCCGGCGCCCGCGAGCACGCGCTGGTTCGCGCGCTCGCGCGGGGAGCCGCAGCGGGAGAGCCGCGCGAGCTGGTCTGCATCCCGGGCAATCCCGGTATCGCGCGCGAGGCGCGCTGCGTGCAGCCGCGCGGAGGTGACGCTGGCGCGCTCGCCGAGGCCGCGCTCGCCGAGAGCCCGGACCTCGTCGTCGTCGGCCCCGAGGCGCCGCTCGCTGACGGCCTCGCCGATCGCATCACTGCCCAGCGGGTGCCGTGCTTCGGTCCCAGCGCGAAGGCGGCGCAGATCGAAGCCTCGAAGAGTTTCGCCAAAGAGATCCTGCGCGAGGCCGGCGTGCCCACGGCGGACGCGGCGCTCTTCGAAGACCGGGAGAAGGCGCGCAACCACGCCGCGACCCAGCGCGGCTGCGTGGTCAAGCTCGACGGCCTCGCCGGCGGCAAGGGCGTGGTGGTCTGCGACGACGGCGCGCAAGCGGCCGCCGCGGTCGAGGAGCTGTGGCGGCCGGGCGCTCGCATCCTCATCGAGGAGCGGCTCGAAGGCCCGGAGCTCTCGATCATCGCGCTCTGCGACGGCGAGACGCTCATCGCCCTGCCTCCCGCGCGCGATCATAAGCGCCTCGAGGACGGCGACCGCGGCCCGAACACCGGAGGCATGGGCGCGGTGAGCCCGCCCTCGGACGCCCCGCCGGAGCTGGTCGAGAACATCCTCGAGACGGTGCTGCGGCCCACCGCGCGCGCGCTCGCGCAGCGGGGCATGCCGTTCATCGGCGCGTTGTATGCCGGCTTGATGATGACCCCGAAGGGTCCGCGCGTGCTGGAGTTCAACTGCCGCCTCGGCGATCCCGAAGCGCAGGCCATCCTGCTGCGGCTCCGGTCCGATCCGCTGCCGCTCCTGCTCGCGGCGGCGCAGGGCCGGCTCGCGGGGCAGCGGCCGGTCTGGGACTCGCGCACCGCGGTGGCGGTGGTGCTGGCGGCGCACGGCTACCCGGGCACGCCGCGCGCGCTCGACGAGATCCGCGGACTTGAGGCGCTGAGGGAGAGCGAGGGCGAGGACCTCTGGATCCTCCACGCCGGTACCCGAATCCATGACCGCAAGGTGGTCACCTCCGGCGGCCGCGTGCTCACCGTCGCGGCGCTCGGCGCGGGGCCTTCGCAGGCGCGGGCGCGCGCGTACGGCGCCGCCGCGCGGCTCGAATTCGCGGGGATGCAGCTCCGCAGCGACATCGCGGCGCGCGAGGCATGATCGGTCGGCCGCGCGCCTTCGGCCAGCTCGACCGGCTGATCCTCACCATGCTTTTGCGGCTCTTCTCCGCCACGCTCGGCGGCGTGGTGCTCATCTACCTGGTGATCGATTTCGCCGACCGCGCCCACGGCTACCGCGGGCGCGCCTGGGGCAAGGCCGTGCTCGAGCTCTACGCCAACAAGGCGGCCGTGGTCGGCTACCAGCTCGCGCCGGCGGCGTTGATCATCGCGGCGGCGCTGCTGGTGACGCTGCTCGCGCGCCGGGGCGAGCTGACGGCGCTGTTCGCGCTCGGCGTGCGGCCTTCGCGCATCGCGGCGCCGGTGGCGCTCTTCGCCGCCGTGCTCGGCATCGCCATGTTCTGGCTGGGCGAGGCGGTGGTGGTGCACGCCGACGCGCGCGTCGAGGAGATCACCGTCAAGCGCTTCAACCGCTGGGGCGACTGGGCCACCTACCACGTCGGCTCGTTCTGGGTGCGCGGCCACAACGGGCGCATCTTCCACATCGGCGGGCAGAGCGCCGACGGCTTCGACCTCGTCACGGTGCTCGAGATTGGCGAGGCGAGGACCACCCCGCGAGCCTTTCGCCTGTCGCGTCGGATCCTTGCTGCGCGGATGGAGCCGCTGCCGGGCGGCCGCTGGAAGATGATCGACGCCACCGAGACGCGGTACTCGCTGACCGACGAGCCGGGCGGCGACATCGCCGAGCGCCGCGCAGAGGTAATGATCGAGGATTTTCCCGAGACGCCCGCCGATTTCGAGCTGCGCTCCGGGCGCCCGCGCCAGCTGCCCTGGCGCCAGCTGCGCGAGCAGACACAACGGCGCGAGGCCGCAGGCCAGCCTTCCCGCGAGTACGCGCTGGCGATTGCCGAACGCGCCGCGCAGCCGGTGCAGGCCGTGCCGGCCGCGCTCGCCGCCCTCTCGCTGACCCTCTTGGCCGCGCGGCGCCGCAAGCGCATGCCGCTCGCGGGCGCGGTCGCGCTGGGCATCGCGCTGTCGCTCCTGCTCTGGGCGGTCTCGGTGGTCGCGCACGCCTTCTCGCTGTCGGGCGCGCTCTCTCCCTGGATCGCCGGCGCGGTGCCCGGCGCGGTATCGGCGGCGCTGGTCCTTCTCGGCCTCGCGCTGTGACCGGTTCTTGCTCTCGCCGGTCGAGAACTGCCCACTTGTGAGCGAGGTGGAGTTCTGGCACAAGCGGCGCGCGCGCAAGGGCGACGAAGGGATCCTATGAAGGGCATCATCCTCGCAGGAGGCACCGGCTCCCGGCTGTTCCCGCTGACCAAGGTCACCAACAAGCACCTGCTGCCCGTCGGCCGCGAGCCGATGATCTTCCACCCGGTGAAAAAGCTCACCCAGGCGGGCGTGACGGAGATCCTGATCGTCACCGGCGTCGAGCATATGGGCGATGTGGTCAACCTGCTCGGCTCGGGCAAGGACTACGGCTGCCGCTTCACTTACAAGGTGCAGGACGAGGCGGGGGGCATCGCGCAGGCGCTCGGACTGGCCGAGAACTTCGTCGGTACCGACCCCTGCTGCGTGATCCTGGGCGACAACATCTTCGAGGAATCGATCGCGCCCTACGTTCGCGCCTTCCAGCAGCAGGGCAGGGGAGCGCGGCTGCTGCTCAAGAAGGTGCACGACCCGCAGCGGTATGGCGTTGCCGAGACCGAAGGCAACCGCGTCACCCGGATCGTCGAGAAGCCGAAGGATCCGAAGAGCGACCTCGCGGTGGTTGGCGTCTACTTCTACGATGCCGAGGTCTTCTCGGTGATCCGCACGCTCAAGCCCAGCGGGCGCGGCGAGCTGGAGATCACCGACGTCAACAACCATTACCTGCGCGCCGGCGCGCTGCAGTTCGACCAGCTGCAGGGCTGGTGGACCGACGCGGGGACCTTCGACTCGCTCGCCGCCGCCAACGAGCTGGTGCTGGGCCGCGCCACCAACGCGCAGGACGCGGAGCGCCGTTGAGCACCCTCCTCATCACCGGTGGTGCCGGCTTCATCGGGTCGAACCTGGTCCGGCTGCTGCGGCGCGAGCGCCCGCAGTGGACGCTCGTCAACCTCGACAAGCTCACTTACGCGGGCAACGCCGAATCGCTCGCCGACCTCCGCGGCGATCCGCGCCACCTCTTCGTCCGCGGCGACATCGCCAACGCCGAGCTGATCGAGCACCTGATCCGCAGCCAGGGCGTGGACGCGGTGCTCAACCTCGCGGCCGAGAGCCACGTCGATCGCAGCATCCTCGGCCCCGGCATCTTCGTCGAGACCAACGTCTCCGGCACGCAGGTGCTGCTCGAGGCGGCGCGGCTCGCGAAGGTGAAGCGCTTCGTGCAGATCTCGACCGACGAGGTGTACGGATCGCTGGGCGCGTCAGGCAAGTTTACCGAAGACTCGCCGCTCAAGCCGTCGAGTCCATATTCAGCGTCGAAGACCGCGGCCGACCTGCTCGCGCTCGCCTACGGCCACACCTTCGGCATGGACGTCGTGGTCACGCGATGCTCCAACAACTACGGGCCGTTCCAGTTTCCCGAAAAGCTGATCCCCCTGATGATCGCGAACGCGCTCGAAGGCAAGAAGCTCCCCGTGTACGGCGACGGCCAACAGGTCCGCGACTGGATCCACGTCGACGATCACGGCCGCGCCATCCTCGCCGCGCTCGAGACCGGCAAGGCCGGTGAGGTCTACAACATCGGCTCCGACAACGAGTGGCCCAATTTGCAAATCGTTACCAAAATTATCGAAATGCTCGGCAAGGGATCGGTCGAGCACGTCACGGACC
>JAYWBT010000161.1:0-3763 GCA_043781235.1 Deltaproteobacteria bacterium | reverse complement strand
CAGGCTGCCCCCCACCGCCAGGACCCGGCTCAGCTCCCCGATGGCCTTGAGTTCGCCGGTGGGATCGATGGGATCGCCATACCGGCCGAGGCCCACGTGCTCGACGGTGTGCATGCAGGACAGCGAGGCGATGCTGTCGCTGGGGAAGGGCAACGAGAGCAGGTCGCCCTTGCCGCAAGTCAGGCCGCCCAGCTTGAGGTCGGCCGGCCGGTAATCGAGGAAGAGCACCGGGACGAAGGCGGAGAGCTGGGCGCAGAACTGGAGCGTGGAGCCGATGTCGACGTGGCGCGCGGGTCGAAGCTGCGCGACTTTCCGTGCGGCCCACGCCGGGTGGAAGACGTAGTGGCGGTCGAACGCGGTGGTGGCGGTGTTCTCCTGCACGATGGGATAGAGGTCGATGGTGGAGAGCGCGAATCGTGCATCCCCGGCAGCCCGCGCGGCCGCCCGGAACTGGCGCCACTGGCCGACGAAGCCCGCGTACTCGCGCTGCCGCGTCAGCCACTGTAGGGAGCGGCGGCCAAGGAACCTGGCCCCGCGCACCGCTGCGGAGACGACCCCTTCGTTGTCTGCTTCCGGCATGGGGAGGGTCCAGGAGTTCCGACGGCGACCAGACCGACGAATAGCATAGACGGGGCGCTGCTGAAGTCGGACCGCGCGCCATCATTCTCAGGATCGGCGGGAGGCAGCCGCGACCTCGCGCACGATGGCCGCATAGGTCTCCGCGAATTCCTTCCGCCACGCTGGAAGCAGGCTGGCTGCGCGCGCCGTCGCGGCCCCTTCGCCTGCATCGTCCGCCGTCCACGCCGCCCACATCGCCTCGGCGAGCTGCTCCGGCTGGTGCGGATCGAAATACGCGCCGCGCTCCGGCGCCTGCTCGCGGTGGACCGCGATGTCCGAGAGCAGCACCCGCTTGCCGAGCGACTTCGCCTCTTCCACCGTGGTGCTCCAGCCTTCGAAGAGCGACGGGTTCAGCACCGCCACCGCCCCGCGCAGCAGTCCGGAGAGGTCGGCGAACGGGACCACTCCCAGGATGCGGTAGTTGTCTGTCACGCCCAGCGCCTCGCGGTGTTGCAGGAAGCGCTCGAAGAACCCGGGCGACCGGTAATCGCTCGCGCTGCCGGTCGAGAGCACCAGCACCTCCCGCCCCTTTTGACGGAGCAGGGCGAGCGCATCCAGGACCAGCGCGTGATTCTTGTGGGCCCAGTATTGATTGGGCAGGATGAAGTAGCGGCCGGAGAATCCATGGCGCGACTGCAGTTCCTCGCGCGAGGGCGGGGACGCGGCCGCAGGAGAGCTGTCGACGAAGCGGAGCACGCGAAGCCTCGCGGCGTGCCCGGGGAAGAACTGTTCCGCGTCCCGCCTCGCTGCTTCGCTGCTGACGATCACGACTGCCGCCTCGCGCAGGAAGCGGGTGAAGGCCGCGTCGCGCTCGGTCCGCTCGGCCGGCTGGAAGAAACCGGGCAGGACCCGATGCTGGAAGTCGGAGATCCAGGCGATCGCGGGAGTGCGGGCGCGCGGTCCGAGGACGCCGGAGTGCGAGAGCACCGCGAGGTGGTGGTGCCGGAGGATGCCGTCGAGAAGAGGGTCCCAGTGGAGCACCGCGGCTGCCCCGCGGAACGGCAGCAGATGGCGGACCCGGAGCGCGGCGCTGCGGAGGATCTCCACCTGCTCGAACCCCGGCGGCACCGGTGCTCCCGCATCGACGAGGAGGACCGGCTGCACGCCGCAGGAAGGCGTCGCGGTCAAGGCGCCGAGGAGGTTGCGCAGGTAGTTGGACCCGCCCAGCCAGGCTTCGCCAAGGCGGGGATAGACGAAGCCGACGCGAATCACCGCGCACCGCCCGCAAACCAGGCGGCATATTGGTGGACGCCTTCGCGCCAGGGGATCTGCGGCGCCCACCCCAACGAAAGCGCGAGGCGGTTGTCGGCGACGAAACGGAACGGATCGCCGGGACGTCCTGCCTGGGTGAAGGTCACCGGCCCGGCGAAACCCAGCGCAGAGGCGAGCGCAAGGACGACCTCGCGGACCGTGGCCCCGACGCCGCTTCCACCATTGACGATGGGAGCAGAGGAAGAGGCGTGGTCCGCCGCCTGCAGAAGCAGCCGTGCGGCGTCCTCGACGTGGAGAAAGTCGCGCGTCTCGCCGCCCGTGCCCGCGAACGACGACTCCCCCCGCGCGAGGCGGGTGCAGGCGTCCCAGAGCAGCTGCTTGCGCAGTTCCGGGCCATAGACCGAGAAGAGCCGGACCACGGCGGAGCGGACGCCGAAGAAGCGGCCGTAAGCCCCGCACAGCTCCTCCGCCAGCCACTTGTGCGCGGCGTAGGGAGAGCGGGGAGAGAGCGGGGCGCTCTCGGAGACCGCGTCCTGCTCGTGGGATCCGTACAGGCTTCCGCTCGAGAGCAGGACGATGGCGGCGCCGGGGGCGCGCCGCCGCGCATACTCGAGCACGGCCGCGGTGGAATCGACCGTGCGCTGGTAATCCAGCAGCGGATGCTCCATCGAGAAGGCCACCGACGCGCCGCCCGCGCAGTGGACGATCAACTCCGGCTCGACCAGGTCGAGAAGGTTCTCGATGGCCACCTCGCCCTCCCGAAAGGCCGCGAGTCCCCACCGCGACCATTCCTCGCGCGGCCACGCGCCATGTCCGAGCCCGTGCACGGTGCAGCCCTGGTCCGACAACAAGCGAGCGACATGGCGCCCCAGGAAGCCCCGTGCTCCGGTCACCAGTGCGACGCGCTCAGCCATGCGGCTTTCGAAGGCCTGGCAGGAGATCCTGGATCGAACTCTGGATTCCCGTCGCTGGGTCGACCACGGGAAGAGCCGCCATCTGCGCGAGCCGTTGCTCCCGGCCGCCCAGAAAGGTGAGCTTGCCGCGCTGGTCGCGGGATTCGCGGAAGCGGCTCTCGACCCACGCGGCCTGCGGCGAAACCTCGGGCAGATCGCCGAGCACGTCGCGGCGGACGAAGAAGAGGTTGTTGCCGGCCCGATTGCCGCCGACGCACGCATAACCTTTCTTCCCCGCCAGCTCCATCAATGCCGCGATCGAGGCGCCATAATAGAGATTTGAATGGTGCGCCTTGTTCCTCTCGAAATCAGGCCGATAGGGAATCGTGACCCGGAGATCGGGACCGAACACGCTGTTGTATTCGACGACGAGAATCCGCGGCGAGACGGCCTCGATGGATTCGAGCACCCAGTAGTCGTTGCCGTCGAGGTCGATGGAAAGGAGCCCGATGTCGCCCACCACTCCGGCCTCCGTCAGCAGGGCGTTGACGTTCTCCCGGGTGACGAAGGCGGAGACCGCGGTGATGTGGAAGCGCCAATCCAGCCCCCTCTGCCGCAGGAAGGTCCGGTGAGCGCTTCCGCAGTCGATGATCAATCCCTTCCAATTGTCGTTGCAGAGCAGGAAACGGGTATTCGATTCGGAATAGTCTTCGACACCCAATTCCACGAACACCGTCTTGTCGACGGGGACTTTTCCCAGAAGGTATTGGATGATTCCGTCTTCTCCCCATTGCGAAAAGACTTGGAACTCCGCTTCGCTCACCTTCGAGAACGTCTGGGCGCGCACCAGGCGGCTCTCCTGCCTCCCGATCGCCAGGCGCAGACGTTCGATTTCGTCCGCCTGCAGACGGCCGGAGAGCCAGCCCTTCAACCAGCGGATCATTTCCGGTCCCGGGGCGACGCGTTCCCGTCACCGCTGAGCTCGCGGATGACGCGGGCCGGATTTCCCACGACCAGCGTCAAAGGCGGCACGTCGCTGG
>JAYWBT010000160.1:0-11300 GCA_043781235.1 Deltaproteobacteria bacterium | reverse complement strand
GCGCGACGAGCAGCCGATGCCGCTGACGAAGACGATGTTCTCGCGCGGGATCGAAAGCTCGGGCATCAGCTTCTGCACCATCGCGAGGATGGCGAAGTCGCCGCAGCCGGGGCACCAGCGCACCTCCTGATCCGAGGTGAAGTCCTTCTTGGTCAGCTTGAGCAGCGAGGTCATGCGATCTCCTTCTGAGGGAAGCGGCTCGCGAGCGCCTCGATGGCGCTGCGCACCTCGACGACGTGGAACGGCTTGCCCTGGATCTTGTTGAGTCCCGTGCTCTCGATTCCCAGCTGGCCGCGCAGGTGCAGCCGCAGCTGGCCGAGGTTCAGCTCGGGAACCAGCACGCGTCGATACCGCGCGGCCGCCTCGGCAAGCCCGTGGGGCAGCGGGAAGATGTGGCGCAGGTGGATGTGCCCCACGCGCACGCCGCCCGCGCGCGCTTCCCTCATTCCCTGCGTGACCGAGCCGTAGGTGCCGCCCCAGGAGATGACCAGCACCTCGCCGTCCTGATCGCCGGCGATCTGCAGCGGCGGAAAGCCGTCGGCCACGCGGGCCACCTTCTCGGCGCGGACGCGGGTCATGCGCTCGTGGTTCTGCGGGTCGTAGCTCACGTTGCCGGTGACGAAGTCCTTCTCGAGGCCGCCGACGCGGTGTTCGAGGCCAGGCGTGCCCGGGATGGCCCACGGCCGCGCCAGCTTCTCGTCGCGCGCGTAGGGGCTGAACCCAACCGGGTCGCGCGCGAGCTTCGGATCGATGGAGGGAATGGCGCCGACGTCGGGCAAGAGCCACGGCTCGCTGCCGTTGCCGATGGCGCCGTCTGACAATACGATAACGGGTGTACGATACTCAATAGCGATACGCGCTGCCTCGAAGACGGTATCGAAGCAGTCGGCGGGGCTGCGGCACGCGAGCACCGGCATGGGGCACTCACCGTTGCGGCCATAGACGGCCTGGAAGAGATCGGACTGCTCGGTCTTGGTCGGCAGGCCGGTCGAGGGCCCGCCGCGCTGGGCATTGATGATCACCAGCGGCAATTCGACGATGACGGCCAGGCCCATTGCTTCGCTCTTCAAGGCAATGCCCGGCCCCGACGACGCGGTCGCGCCCAGCGCGCCACCGAACGAGGCGCCGATGGCCGACCCGATGGCGGCGATCTCGTCCTCCGCCTGGAAGGTGGTGATACCGAAGCGGCGGTGCTTGGCGAGCTCGTGGAGAATGTCCGTGGCGGGAGTGATTGGGTAGCTGCCGAAGAAGAGCCGCAAACCCGCCTTCTGCGCGGCGGCGATGAGTCCCAGCGCGAGCCCGGTCGAGCCCATCACGTTGCGATAGCGGCCGTGCTGCAGCTGGGCCGGCGCGATTTGGAATGGCGCGTCGGCGGCCTCGGTGGTCTCGCCGTAGAAGTATCCCGCCTTGAAGGCGCGCAGGTTTCCTTCGGCCAGCGCAGGCGACTTGGCGAAGCGCGCCTTGATGCTCTCCTCCTCGCGTTTGGTGTCGCGCGAATAGAGCCAGAAGACGAGCCCCAGCGCGAAGAAGTTCTTGCAGCGCGTCGCGTCCTTGGTCGAGAGGCCCAGGCCTTCCACCGCCAGGTGCACGAGCTTCTCGAAATCGATTTGAATCAATCGATATCCGTCGAGCGAGTGGTCGAGCAGAGGATTCGCGGCCCAGCCGGCGCGCTGGAGGTCACCCTCGGTAAAGGCCGCCTCGTTGAGGATGAGCACGCCGCCCTTCTTGAGATCTTGAAGGTGGACCTTCAATGCGGCGGGGTTCATCGCCACCAGCGTGTCGGGCTGGTCGCCGGCGGAGAAGACCTCGTGCGAGGCGAACTGGATTTGATATCCGGAAACTCCCGCGGTGGTTCCGGCTGGCGCGCGAATCTCGGCGGGAAAATCGGGGAAGGTGGCGAGGTCGTTGCCGTGCATCGCGGCCTCGCGGGTGAACTCGGCGCCGGTCAATTGCATGCCGTCGCCGGAGTCGCCGGCGAACCTCACCACGGCTTGTTCCAGGTCGCGCGCGGCGCGACGCGGTGCAGAGGATGATGCGTTCAAGGTGAGCCTCCTTGCCTATGGGGAGCACATCCTTGCGCCGATGAAAGGCCCGCGCAAGGCGCAGGCTCGGCTTCAGGAGATGAGGCCCTGGGCGATGGCGGCCAGGCTGGCGCTCGCTACCAGGATCCAGAGCAGCACGCCGAGCAGCAGCGGTTGCGCGCCGACGGCCTTGAGCGCGTCGCGCGTGAGGTTTGCGCCGATGAGGAAGAGGGTGACCACCAGTGCCTGCTTCGCCACGGTCGAGATGAAATGTCCCGCGCCCTGCAGGCCCGGCAGGTAGGTCACCAGGGCTGCGGCCAGCAGGAAGCCCGCGATGAACCAGGGCCGCTTCGGTTTACCCTGCGCCGCCTCACCGCTGGTGCGCGCGTGCCACCAGCTGACCAAAAGCGTGAGCGGCACGATCCAGAGGGCGCGCGCGAGCTTCACCGTGGTCGCGACCTCGATTGCCTTGCCCCCCCAGGCGACCGCCGCGCCGACCACGGAGCTGGTGTCGTGGATGGCGAGCGCGCTCCAGAGGCCGAACTGGCTGTCGCTCATTCCGAACAGGTGCCCGATTGGCGGGAAGATGAAGAGCGCGATGGCGTTGAGCAGGAAGACGGTGGCGAGCGAGACCGACGCCTCGTGATCCTTCGCGCGGATGACGGGCACGATCGCGGCGATGGCGCTGCCGCCGCAGATGGCGGTGCCGACGGTGATGAGCGTGCCGACGTTGCGGCCGACTTTCAGGAAGCGCGTGAGCAGCGCGCCGAGCAGGAGCGCGGTCGAGATCCCCGCGACCGTATAAAGGATGCCGTGCGCGCCCACGCGCGCGACTACGCGCAGGTCCATTCCGGCGCCGAGCCCGACGACCGATAACGCGAGCAGTCTCGAGGTCAGCTTGCGGGTGCGGTCGAGATACGGATTGCCGACGGTGAGCGCGACCGCGAGGCCGAGCAGCAGGCCGAGGCCCGTGGAGACGAACGGCAGGCAGCAGACAGCGGCGCCGAGCGGCAGCAGGACGACGCCCGCGCCCTTTCGAAAATCGCCGGCGTTCATCGGGCCGCCTCATATCACGGCAGGTCATTGACTTTCGTCCCTCTCGAGAGCGGATGTCTACCGGATCGCGCCCGCATCTCGCCCCGCACGGTGATTCCCGAATCCCGAACCTTGCGCTCGCCGTCGCGGTAGGCTGAAGGCGTGGACGCCCCTCGCGTGCCGGTGCAGGTCGTCTCGGGCTCGCCCCGCATGCAGGCCGCGTTGAGGCTCGCCGCCGGGCCGTCGCCGGGAGGAACGCTCGCGTCCGGGCTCGGCTTCATCTGCGCCCAGCTCGCGGTGCTGTGCGATTCGCCGATCGCGAGCGTGTATGTCCTCGAACCCGGCGACGAGCTGGTGCTGCGCGGCAATCATGGCTACGACGCGGACGTGCTCGGCGAGGTGCGGCTCAAGGTCGGGCAGGGGATCACCGGAACCGCGGTGGAATCGATGCGGCCGGTGACGGTGGACGACGCGAGCCTCACCGGGCAGTTCGCCTATTTCCCGCAGCTCGCCGAGGAGCGGTATCCGGCCTTCCTGGCGGTGCCGCTCTTGAGCGGGTCGCGGCCGCGGGGGGCGCTGGTGCTGCAGCGCGAGGAGGGCCCGTTCTCCGAGCGCGACCTGCTGCTCGCCATCTCGTGCACGCGCACCATCGCGGCGCTGATCGAGGCGCAGCATCCGCAGGACGCGAACCTCTTGTTCCACGGCGTCGGCAACCGGCGCGGGCGCACGCTGGGAATGGTCGCGGTGCTCTCGCGCGCCATCCCGCGACGGCGCGGGGACAAGGCGCACGGCGACGAGCTCGCGGCCGCTTTCAAAGCCGTCAGAGAAGAGGTGCATGCGCTGGCGGAGAAGGCGCGCGCCGCCGCCGCCGAGCCGCCGCGCGAGCTGGACGAGATCTGCACCACGCTCGACGACGTCCGCCTGGAGGAGCGCGCCCAGGAGCACCTCAAGGCGAAGGTGGGGCCTTCGCTGGCGCTCGAGCGCATCGCCGCCGAATACGCGCGGGCGCTGGCCGATCATGGGCCGGCGGCGCGGCGCGCGGTGGACGTCGAAGCGTTTCTCGGCGCGGTGGCGCACCGGCTCTCAGGCCTCGAGCCTGCGCGGCTGCGGCGCGGTGAGCTGCTCGTCGGCGTGCACCTGCCGGGGCTCTCGGCGTTGCGCGCGTGGTCGCACGGCGCGACGGGCGCCATCTGCGCGGCCGACGCCAACGCCTCGACCGGCGTGGCGCTGCTCGCTGCGCTCGGCCTGCCGGTGGTGTGCGGCGTCCGGCAGATCTTCCAGGGCGTGGGCAACGGAGATCGGATCGCGCTGGACAGCGACTCGGGCGAGGTGATCGTCAATCCGACCGCGGCGCAGGCGGCCGGGTGGAGGCGCTGATGCTCGAGGAGCTCTACGGATCGCACCTCGCGCTGCTCACGGATCTCTATCAATTGACCATGGCCTACGCGGCGTGGAAGTCCGGCGCGCACGAGCGCGAGGCGGTCTTCCACCATTTCTTCCGCAAGGCGCCGTTCGGCGGTGGCTTCACCGTGGCGGCCGGTCTCGCGCCCGTGCTGGAGCTCTTGAGGCTCTTCCGCTTTCATGACGACGATCTCGCCTGGCTCGAGCAGCAGCAGCTCTTCGACGACGGCTTCCTGCGCCACCTCTCCGGCCTGCGGCTGACCTGCGATGTGGACGCGGTGCCCGAGGGAACGGTGGTGTTTCCGCAAGAGCCGCTCTTGCGCGTGCAGGGGCCGATCATCCCCTGCATGCTGCTCGAAACGCCTCTATTGAACCTGCTCAATTTCCAGACGCTGGTCGCGACCAAGGCGGCGCGCGTGTGCCTCGCGGCGCAGGGCGATCCGGTGCTCGAGTTCGGCCTGCGGCGCGCGCAGGGCGTGGACGGTGCGGTCATGGCGTCGCGCGCGGCCTATGTCGGAGGCGTCGAGTCGACCTCGAACGCGCTGGCGGGAAAGCTGCTCGGCATCCCGGTGCGTGGCACGCACGCGCACAGCTGGGTGATGCTCTTCGACGACGAGCTGACCGCCTTCCGGGAATATGCCGCTGCGCTGCCCGACAACTGCCTCTTCCTCGTCGATACCTTTGATTCATTGAAGGGCGTCGAGCATGCGATTGCAGTGGGCCGCGAGCTGCGCGCTTCCGGTCACGAGCTGCTCGGCGTGCGACTTGATTCGGGAGATCTGGCGTGGCTGTCGATACAGGCGCGGCGGATGCTCGACGAGGCGGGCTTTCCGCAGGCGCGCGTGCTGGCGTCGAACGACCTCGACGAGCAGCTGATCGAGAGCCTGAAAGTCCAGGGCGCGCGCATCGCAACCTGGGGCGTCGGCACGCAGCTGGTGACCGGCGGCGCCGAAGCCGCGCTGGCGGGCGTCTACAAGCTCGGCGCGGTGCGGGTGCCCGGCGGCGAGTGGCAGAGCCGCATCAAGCTCTCCGAGCAGACCGCGAAGATCACCACGCCCGGCATCCTCCAGGTCCGGCGCTTCGTTCGCGGGAACGAGCTGGCCGGCGACTGCATCTACGATCTCGAGCTGGGTCCAGGCGATGGGACGCTGATCGATCCGCTCGATCCGACCCGCCGCAAGACGCTGCCGGACGGCACTCCGTTCGAAGACCTGCTGGTGCCGGTGGTGCGCGGCGGCGCGCAGGTCTACGCGCCGCCGACACTCGCCGAGTCCCGCGCGCGCTCGCTCGCGCAGGTGTCGCGACTCCCGCCGGGCAGCCGGCGCTTCGCGAACCCGCACACCTATCCGGTCGGGCTCGAGCCGCGGCTGCTCGAGCGGCGGACGCGGATGATCCTCGAGGCGCGCGCATGATGGTCTTTCATACGCAAGCCTACGCCGCGCTCGCCGCGGGCCTGCAGCTCGACCTCGGCGCCGTGGAGACGAAGCTCTTTCCCGACGGCGAGCGATATCTGCGCCTGCGCTCGTCGCCCGCGGGACAGGACGTGGCGCTGCTCGGCGGGACCATCTCCGACGCGGATACTTTGGAGCTGTACGATCTCGCCTGCGGCATCGTCGAGGCGGGTGCGCGCAGCCTCTCGCTGGTCATTCCCTACTTCGGCTACGCGACCATGGAGCGCGCTGCGCTGCCGCGCGAGATCGTCACCGCCAAGACGCGCGCGCGGCTGCTCTCCTCCATCCCTGCGCCTGGCTCGGGCGCCCGCGTGCTGCTGCTCGATCTGCACACCGAGGGCATCCCGTTCTACTTCGAGGGCGCGCTGCGGCCGATCCACCTCTATGCGAAGCCCGTCGTCCTCGAGGCCGTCCGCCGGCTGACCTCCGGCTCGGCCGCCTTCGCCATCGCCTGCACCGACGCCGGACGCGCCAAATGGGTCGAGTCGATGGCCAACGACCTCGGCGTCCCGGCCGCCTTCGTCTTCAAGCGCCGCACCGCCTCGGGCACCGAGGTCACGGCCGTCTCCGCGCAGGTCGAGGGCCGCCACGTCGTCATCTACGACGACCTGATCCGCACCGGCGGCTCGCTGCTCAACGCCGCGCGCGCCTACCGGGCCGCCGGCGCCGCGCGCATCTCGGCCGTCGCCACGCACGGCATCTTTCCCGGCGAAGCGCTGCCGCGCCTGCAGCAGAGCGGGCTGTTCGACAAGATCGTGGTCACCGACTCTCATCCGCGCGCGCTCCTGCTGCGCAGCGCGTTTCTAGAGGTGGACTCGGTGGCAAAGCTGCTCGCCGCGGCGATCAGCGCGTGAGCTTGCGCGCCGCCGCGTCGAGCGCGGCAGCGTTGGTGCGGCCGATGAAGCCTTTGACCAGCTTCGCGCGCGCGTCGAAGACGAAGGTGGCGGGCAGGGTGCCGTCCCATCTCTTGTCGCCGACCGCCTTCGCGACCGGATCGGGGTCGGGCGCGTCGAGGATGATCGCCTGCAGGCCGTCGAGCTCGAAGCGCTTCAGGAACGCCTGCACCTTCGCGGCGTCCCCGGGCCGGTCGATCGAGATCAGCGCCACCGCGACGCCGCGCCTGCTCAAGCTCTTCAGCTCGGCGCGGATGCGGGGAAACTCATCGACGCAGGCACCGCACCAGGTGGCCCAGAAGTGCAGCACCGCGGGCTTGCCCTGCCCGACCTCCGCCGCCAGCCGGGGCGCATCGGCGATGGACCGCACCGGAACGGGCGCGAGCCGTGGAGCATCGGTCGGGCCGGCCGCGAGCAGCAGCGCTGCGAAGAGGGCGGGCATCAGTCCAGCTCGATGAGCTCGAATCGGTCGCGCCGCGGCCCGTCGTCCTTGCGCGCGCCGGGGCAGAGCGCGAGCGTCGAGCTGCCCTGGTTGCAGACGCGGCAGAGGCCGTTGGCGGCGAAGTCGTGCTCGCCGGGCGCGAGAAGCCGCGGCGGCGGGGGCGGCTGCGGTGGCAGCAGGCGCAACAGCTCCTCGAGCTTGACGACCGCCGCGTCCTCGAGGGCGCGCAGCTCGCGCTCGCGCTCGTCGTCCACGCGCGCGCGCTCCTTGAAGAAGAGCTCGAGCAGCGCGATGGGCTGCTTCTGGCGCACCACCAGGGCGACGCGCTCATCGCCCTCGTTGGTGACGAGCCGAGGCCGCACTTGCGGCGCCACCGCGAGCGACCGCCAGAGCACCTCGCCATCAGGCGCACGGTCCTCCTCGTGCCACTCCGCTGCGAGAATGACGTCCATGCGCCCGTCCAACCGCTCGGCCAGCGGCGCGAAGGGCCGGATGTGGTGCTCGTTGGTGTACTGGTCCGAGACGAGGGCGATGAGGGCGGGCCGATTGGTCAGCGCGCGCTGCACCAGCTCGAAGAGCGGCCTGCGGGACCTGCGCGCGGCAAACCAGGAGATGACGGTCAGCACCTCCATAAGATAACTCATGCGCAGGCGTGCACCTCACCATCCTCAGCCGCAAGGCCGGCATCTACACGACGAAGCGGCTGGCGCAAGCGGCGCGGCTGCGCGGCGCGAAGGTGCGCGTGCTCGATCCGCTGCAGGTCGAGATGCACCTCGACGGCAAGGCGCCGAGCGCCTTCTACCAGCGCCGCAGGCTCGGTCGCACCGACGTGGTGCTGCCGCGGATCGCGCCGTCGATCCAGGCCTACGGCCTCGCGGTGGTGAACCACTTCACCATGATGGACGTGCCGGTGCTCAACGACGCGAACGGCATCGCGGCGTCGCGCAACAAGATGCGCACGCTGCAGCTGCTCTCGGCGCAGGGCGTGCCGGTGCCGACCACGGTGATGGCGTCGAGCGCCAGCGACCTGAAGGCGATGGTGGAATTGGTGGGCGGCGTGCCGGTCTTGATCAAGCTGCTCACTGTCGGCGAGCGGCCGGGCGTGATGGTCTGCGAGTCGCTGCAGTCGATGGAGGCCGCGCTCGAGGCGGTGCTCTCGATGGGCCACAATCTGCTGGTGCAGCGCTACGTGCGGCGCAAGCGCGAGCGCGATCTGCGCGCGCTGGTGGTCGGCGACAAAGCAATCGCCTGGGTCGAGCGGCGACCGCGGCCCGGCCGGCTCCTGCACACGCTCGCACGCGGCGCGCAGCTCAAAGCGGTGCGGGTGCCGGCCGAGCTGGACGCGATGGCGGTGCTGGCGGCGCGCGTGGTGGGGCTCGAGGTGGCGGCCGTCGATCTGATCGAGGGAAGCGCGGGCGCGATGGTGTTCGACGTCAACTCGAGCCCCGGCCTGCAGGGGCTCGAGAGCGCGACCGGCAAAGATCTGGCGATGCTCATCATCGGCCGCGCCGAGGAGCTGGCGCGCCGCTGACGGTGGTCGAGCGAGCGGCTCTTCCCCCGCTGACGTGGGCAGGCTTGCATCGAAGCGCGAGTTGGGGCGTCTAATGATGCATGCGACTCGCAACCCTTGCGCTCCTCTTCGCTCTCCCTCTTGCCGCCCGCGCCGACGACGGTGCCAGCGCCTACCGGATCGAGTCCACGCAAGGTCCGCTCAAAATGAAGAAAGGAACGGCCGCCAAGGCGCACGTGGAGATCATTCCGCGCGAAGGCGCTCACGTCTCGCCCGATGCGCCGCTCAGCGTGGCGCTCAGCTCGGGTGGGGCGCTGAAGCTCGAGAAGGCGAAGCTCCTGCGCGCCGACACGCGCGAGACCAAGGCGCGCGGGGTCGAGTTCGACGTGCCGTTCGTCGCCTCGGGCAGCGATGAGCTCAAGGCCAGCGTGAGCTTCTTCATCTGCACCGAGAAGCTTTGCGAGAGGCAGAAGCGCGACGTCACCCTCGCGATCCTGGTCGAGTAAGCGAGTCACCTTGCCCCGGTTCGTCTATGGCATCAACCCGATCCTGGAAGCGCTGCGGGCGCATCCGCGCGATGTCTTGCGCGTGCTCGTCGAGCGTGGCAAGGACGGCCGTTCCTCCAGCGGCGGGGACCGCGTCGCCCAGGCCGCGGAGCAGGCCGGGGTGCGCGTCGAGAACACGCCCTTCGGCGAGATCCAGCGGCGCTCCGCGGGCGGCGTCCATCAGGGCGTCGGCGCCGAACTGGCCGAGTTCGCTTATGTCGAGCTCGTCGACGTCATCCGGCCCGGCGCCTTCCTGCTGCTGCTCGACGGCGTCACCGACCCGCAAAATCTGGGTGCCCTGGTGCGCAGCGCGCATGCCCTGGGTGTCCACGGCGTGGTGTTACCCAAGGACCGCGCGGTGGGCGTGACGCCGGCCGCTTTCAAGGCCGCGGCGGGCGCACTCGAGCACTGCCCGGTCGCGCGCGTGACCAACCTGACGCGCGCGCTCGAGCAGCTCAAGGAGGCGGGCGTCTGGACGGTCGCGCTGGCCGCCGAAGCTGAAGAGGAGTTGGCCGACATCGATCTCACCAGCCCCATCGCGATCGTGGTGGGCAGCGAAGGGGCAGGCGTCAGGCCGCTCGTCAGGAAGACCTGCGACCACGTCGCACGCATCCCGATGGCCGGCAAGGTGGGCTCGCTCAACGTCGCCGCGGCCGGTGCGATCGCGCTCTATGAAGTGGCGCGCCAGAGGGCGCGAAAGCCGGGCTGAGCGGGGTTGACAGCCTGGATAGTCGTTCGCTTGACAAGCCGCGCCAGATCCCCTAGAACGCTGCGTCTCCGCGGGCATGGGTGTCTGCTGAGTGTTGTCAAGACCCGTGATTTCGAGGACTTAGGCTGGTTTCGGCTGGCCCGAGGGCTGAAAATTCGCTGGTGTAGCTCAGTCGGCAGAGCACCTGCCTTGTAAGCAGAAGGTCGCGGGTTCGATTCCCGCCGCCAGCTTCACCGGCTTCAACCAGCTTGACCGGCTTCAGGACGACGGGCGAAGGCAGTGGCAAAGAGAGGCGAGGGCTGCAAAGCGCAACGCACTTTTGGGAGGGATGCCCGAGCGGCCAAAGGGAGCAGACTGTAAATCTGCCGGCTCACGCCTTCGAAGGTTCGAATCCTTCTCCCTCCACCAATTGAGGACACCGCGGGAATAGCTCAGCTGGTAGAGCGTCAGCCTTCCAAGCTGAATGTCACGGGTTCGAATCCCGTTTCCCGCTCCATGGAGCACGTACAGGAGATCGAAGCCCACCTAGCTCAGTTGGCAGAGCACGTCCTTGGTAAGGACGAGGTCACCAGTTCAATCCTGGTGGTGGGCTCCAAAACGAGGAGAAGCGCCGATGAACCGCACCATCATCACTCTCGAGTGCCCGGTTTGCAGAGAACGCAACTACACCACCACCAAGAACAAGCGGACCATGACTGACAAGCTCGTCCTGCCCAAGTTCTGCCCACGCTGCCGCAAGCACACGGAGCACAAAGAGACGAAGTAGCCACAGGCCGGAGGCCAGTAGCTCCAATTGGTAGAGCGGCGGTCTCCAAAACCGCATGTTCCAGGTTCGAGTCCTGGCTGGCCTGCCAACAACGGAAGCAAGAGCCGCGCGGGGTTCGTAGAGCTCCGCGCTGCAGTCTTTACGGGGCAGCGCGCCCCTGGCGCAGCAGAGGTCGGAGAGAGATTGTGACGAACAACCGTCTGGTCGCGATCGGTTATGTCCTGCTCGGGCTCTTCGCGGGGCTCTTCCTCGAGCACGTGCTGCTGCTGGCCTTCGGCGCCTCGGCCGTGACGCAGCCGCTCACGCGCCCGCTCTATAATGACTGGACCTGGAGCTCGGTGATCGGCCTCGGCGTCGCGGCGGCGGTTGGCATCTACCTGTGGAAGCTGCCCAAGACGCACGACGTTTCGCTGGAGATCGCCTCTGAGCTCAAGCGCGTCAGCTGGCCGTCCATGGCCGAGACCCGCGCGGCCTCCGTCGCGGTGATCGTCGCGACGGTGATTTCGGCGGTGCTGCTCGGCTTCTTC
>JAYWBT010000159.1:0-30273 GCA_043781235.1 Deltaproteobacteria bacterium | reverse complement strand
GCACCTGTGTGAGGGCGGCGACCCCCACGCTCCCCCGACGGCACTCGTTGCATCAACCAGGGCGAACGCGCCCGGCGGCGATCGCGCCCAGGCCGGCGGCGAGGTCGAGCAGCACGCGACCTCCATCTCCCTCGAACGAGCTTCCGTGCATGGCGGCCAGAGTCGTGGGGTTGAGGGTTGCCAGCCCGCGCAGGACGTCGGTCGTCCCGGGAGCGAGGCTCCAGGCCTTGAACATGCGCTCGGCGCCGAGCACGCGCTCGACCGGGTCGCTCTTCGTCAAGGCCGGGCCATCGCCGGTCGCGGTCAGGATGTCTCCACACAGCAGCGTGCGCGACCCTTCCTCGAAGAGCACGATCGCTTCCCAGTTGTGCGGCGCGTGCGGCGTCTGGATCAGGCGGAACCGGCGGCTGCCCGCGTCCAGGATGCCGCCGTCCTCGAGCACCATCGGCGGCCGGTCGATCAGGTCGCGGACGGAGACGTCGCAGGCGAGCTTGGAGTGGACCACCTGCGCGCGCGGGGCGGCGGCGAGCCACTGGTTGATCGCGCCGCACTCGTCGGCCTCGACATGGCCGAAGGAGATCCACCGCAGGCACTCGAGCGGCATGACCGTCTTGACCGCTTCGCTGACGAGCGGAAAGAGCGCGCGCATGCCGGTGTGGAAGAGCAGCGGCTGGTCGCCGTCGACGAGGAATTGATTGAAGGTGAAGCCCCCGGGAGCGACCTCAGGGATGCAGGTTGAAAAGCGGAAGATGCGGTCACCAATCTCGGACACTGTCGTTTCCATGGTGATCCTTCTTCCTGCGTCGTTACTTGCGCAGCGCCGCGATCGCCGAAGCGCTGAAGAGGTGGCGGTATCGCAATGCCCCTGGTATCGCAAGGGTCGCCCCCAGCACGGCCAGGCAGACGAGCGCCTTTCGCGCCGTCCGCGCCTGCATCGCCAGCAGCGCGAGCCAGGGAATCAAGGGGATCCAATAGCGCGGGCCATAGCAATAACCGCCATCCGGGGTGCTGGTCGCCGCGACGATGACGAGGTAGGGCGCGGCGCCGAGCGAAATCCAGCGGATCCAATCCGGGGTTGGCTCCCCGGACGAGCTTGTCGCGCACTGGCGCGCGGCGACCCAGAGCGCGAGCAGCGCCCACGGCGCAAAGTTCAGCAGGCCGTGCGCGTTGTCGAAGAGCATCACGCCAATTGCGCCCAGCCCCAGCTCGCCCGGCTCGAAGCCGACGGTGCCGGAGACGATCGGCATATGCGCGAGCCAGAGGTTGAAGCCCATGATGCCCGCGCCGCCGGCGAGCACCACCGCGCCGAGCTGCAGCGCCTCTTTCCGCCGGCCGTGCAGCCATAAATCCACCACCCAGACCGCACCGGTGAGTCCGAAGGGCGGCTTGAACGCCGCCGCCGCCACGATGCCGAGGCCCGCGAGGAGAGGCCGCCGCGCCAGCAAGGCCCAGAGCGCGAGCGAGAGCGCGAGCCCGATCGGGATCTCCGCGAAGTACGAGCGCGTATAAGCGAGCCACGGACTCGCGATCCCCGCCAAGAGAGCTGCGCAGAGCGCCTCGCGCGAACTGAAGCCGGCCCGCGTCGCGGTCAAAGCCGTGGCGACGAGCGCGAGCCACGCGAGCAGCGCGACGGCATTGCCGGACACGCGCTCGAGGTCCCCGGGTCCGGGCCGGAATGGCCCCACCAGCAGCGCCAGCAGCAAAGGCCACGCGGGCGGATGCGCGGGCACCTCGATGACGTCCGGCCCGGGGCCGAGCCGCGGCGTCAGCTTCCGGAACGGAACACAGGGCTGCTTGCACGGGACGTGCGTGGTCCAGTCGTAGACCCGCGTCCACAGCGCGTGCTCGCCGGTGCGGCTGTCCACCAGGATGGTGTGGTGATCGAGCTCGTTGCCGCGATAGCCGAGGCCCGCCTGCGCGCCGCCTGCGAGCACGCGGCGGTAATCGTCCTGCAGCTGCAGATCGTGGTCATAGAGCAGGCTCGAGACGGCGAGCAGGTAATGCGGCTCGTCTCCGCTGGTCACCGCGGGGGAGGTGCGCTCGAGCCCGTCATGCCGCGCCACGAAGGCGAAGAGCAGCAGCAGGGGCAGCAGGAGCGCAGCGAGCTTCATCGCGAATGAGCATACGCTTGCCGCAGCACGGGTCCGGTGCGAGTCTCCCGCTCAATGCCCGATCTGAGACGACAGCGGCACAGGCACTCGAGGAAGGCATGAACAATGGTTCGGTCTCGCGATTGCTGGTGGGCACTCCCGATCAATTCGTTCAGGCTTCGCAAGCTGACCTTGCGCGCGCGCGGGAGGCGGTGGCGCGCCTGAAAGCGGGCGGCGCTGCGCTGGAGCAGTGGGACCAGGCGGTGGCCGCCTTGAGCGACGCGAGCGCGCGGGCGAGCGTTCTGCGCAACGCGCATCCCGACGCGGCGATGCGCGCCGCCGCCGAGACGTGCGAGCAGGAAGTGGAGGCTTTGAATACCGGGCTTTCGCTCGACCCGGAGATCTACGCGGCGCTCGCCGCCGTCGGGGGCGACGACTATTACCTCCAGCGCACGCTGCGCGACTTCCGCCGCGCGGGCGTCGACCAGGACGCGGCCACGCGCGCGCGAGTGCGCGAGCTCAACGAAGAGCTGGTGAAGATCGGCCAGGAGTTCAGCCGCAACATCCGCGACGACCGGCGCAGCGTCATCGCCGACGACCTCTCGGGCTTGCCCGAGGATTACCTGCGCTCGCACCCGGATCGGCGCATCACCACCGATACCCCCGATTACGTGCCATTCATGACCTATGCGCGCAGCTCGAAGGCGCGCGAGGAGCTGTGGCGTGTTTACCGGCAGCGCGCCCACCCGAAGAATGGCGAGGTGCTGCAGCGGATGCTGGCGCGGCGCCACGAGCTGGCGCGGCTGCTCGGCTACGACTCGTGGGCTGCTTATGTGACCGAGGACAAGATGATCGGCAGCGCGACCGCCGCGCGCGACTTCATCGAGCGCATCGCCGCCGCGTCGGGGGAGCGCGCGCAGCGGGATTACCATCAACTGCGCGGCGCGCTGCCCCTGGTCGAGCCGTGGGACGCCGAATACCGTAAAGAATGCATTCGCGCCGACCAGTACGCGTTCGATTCCCAGTCGGTGCGGCCTTACTTCGAGCTCTCGCGCGTGCAGCGCGGCTTGCTCGACGTGACCGCGCGGCTCTTCGGGATCGAATACCGCGCCTCGGACGCGCCCGTCTGGCACCCGGACGTGACCGCCTGGGACGTCCTCGAGGACGGCGCCTGCGTCGGCCACTTCTTCCTCGACCTGTTCCCGCGCGAAGGCAAGTACAAGCACGCCGCCCAGTTCACCCTGGCTTCGGGCGTGGCCGGCGGCACGCTCCCCGAGGCGGCGCTGCTCTGCAACTTCCCGCAGACCCCCCCGGCCTTGATGGAGCACAGCGAGGTGGTGACCTTCTTCCACGAGTTCGGCCACCTGCTGCACCATCTGCTCGGCGGGCGGACCCGCTGGGCCGGGGTTTCGGGCGTGCGCACCGAGTGGGACTTCGTCGAGGCCCCCTCGCAGATGCTCGAGGAGTGGTGCTGGGACGCGGAGGTGCTGGCGGGCTTTGCCCGGCATTACCAGACCGGGGAGCCCATCCGGCCTGAAATGGTTGCGCGCATGCGCGCCGCCGACGAGTTCGGCAAGGGCATGCGCGTGCGGCAGCAGATGTTCTATGCGGCGACGTCGCTGTCGCTGCACGATCGCGATCCGGCGGGACTGGACGTGATCGCGCTGGTGGCGGAGCTGCAGGCGCGCTACACGCCGTTCCGCGCCCTGCCGGGGACCTTCTTCCACGAGAGCTTCGGGCACCTCGAGGGGTATTCGGCGATCTATTACACGTATATGTGGTCGCTGGTGATTGCGAAGGACCTCTTCACCACTTTCCGTCGCGAGGGATTGCTCAATCCAGTGCCGGCGCGCAGATATCGCAAGGCGGTGCTGGAACCGGGCGGGTCGAAGAAGGCGGCGGAGCTGGTGAGCGACTTCCTCGGCCGTCCTTATGACTTCGCCGCCTTCGAAGAATGGTTGAACGAGGGCTAGAATCGAGTCGCGCCCGGCGGTGGGCTCGGCTCCCAGGTCTCCTGGAAGAAGCCGGCGGCGCCGCGGCCCTCCGGGCTCGAAGGCGCGAGCCATTGAATCGCAATCAGTCCCGCGGCGAGCAGCGCGGCGGCGAGTGGCCTGGGGGCGAGGCGAATCAGGATCGCAATCGCAATCGAAAACGCCGCGAAATAGGGCAACGCGCTCCAGAGGCCGGGCACGCCGAGGAGCTGCAGCGGATTGCGCTGGACCCACCCGTGAGACAACAGGGGCCAGACCACCTCTCGCAGCGGGTTCTGCACCTCGAGCGGGAAGCCCTGGCACACCGACGAAGCGAGGCCGGTGGCGGCGATGGCAGCGACCGCCGCGCCGCAGAGCAGGGTGAGCGCGCGCGGCCTCTCCCGCAGCCAGAGCGCGACCAACAGGGCCGCGGCGGGAACGATGGGCGTGATGTAGCGCGGGCCGATCACCCAGCCGCTGCGCCAGAGCGCGTGGGTGATTTGAAAGAGGAGGTAATAGGCGACCACCGCCGCGGCTGCGAGCGCGGGACGGGAACGGCGCGCGAGCCCGAGCGCGGGCAGCGCGAGCGCGATCCACGGCGCCCAGAAGAAGAGCCCGAGATACGGCGACAGCAGCGAGCCATAGACGCGCTCGAAGGTCGGCACCGAGATCCCCATGAAGCCGGGCGCGAGATCGCGAACGAAAGCAGGATTCTCGAGGTGACCATAGGGGGTAGCCCACGGCGCGCCAAATGCCGTCCAATGGAAATGGAGCAGCAAGAGCGCGGGCAGCGCTCCACCGGCGATGAAGCGGGGCAGGGCGCGGGCGTTGCCCGGAAGCCAGACGAGCGCGAGCAGCGCGGCTGCGGGCGCGCAGGGATATTCGAGGCAGACTGCCGCGGCGCAGGCGAAGCCCAGCCACGCGGGCCGCTGCTCGTCCGCGAAGGTGAGCAGCAGCGCCGCGCCCAGGGCGAGCAGGCCGAGCTGGTGGCCGGCGAACATCTGCCCGTAGGTGAGAGAGAGCGAGCCGAGTGCCGCCGCGAGCGTGCAGGCGAGGGCGATGTCCGGCGGAACATCGAAGCCTTTCAATGCGCGACGGAACCAGAGCCAGAAGGCGACCGTCGGGAGAATACAGAGCAGCCACCGCAGCACGAGGAGGGTCAGCGTCGGCGAGGCGCCGCGGCCGAGCAGCAGCACGATGGGCGCGGCCAGGAACGACGCGCCCGGCGCCTTCGCCGCGTAGAGCTTGCCTGCACACTCTGGGGGCGTGCCCTTGGCGCAGACCAGCGCCTTGTCGTTCACGTAACCCCAGCTGAAGTAATGGTCGCCGGCGGCGGTGCGCTCGCCGATGGCGTAGCTGTGCTCGAAGGCGATCGCGCGCGCCATCTGCACCCGGACCAGCTCGTTGGGATTGTTGACACGCGCGGAGAAGACAAAGAGCCAGCCGTAGGCGGCGAGGAGCAGGAGCGCGAGGCGCATCGGGCGTGCATCCTGGATCAGAAGGGCATGATACCAACGGCGCATGCGACTGCTGGTCGCCGCGCTCGCGCTCTGCGCTGCCTGCCGCACCGCGGCTCCGACCGTCCGGCTCGACGCGCCGACCGGGGGCGCACGCGGCGCTTCCTGCTGGTGCTGCCCGAGAGGTCCGCCGGCCCTGCGCCGCTGGTGCTTCCGGAGGGCGTCGGGCTGTCGTGGAACCACGGGGCGCAAAACGGTCCTGACCTCAGGCAGAGGCGGTCCGAAGCCCGCGCGCAAGAAAGAGGCTCGTGCCCTCGGCGTCGATTGGATTCGAGAACAGGTAACCCTGCGCGCAATCGCAACCGACCTCTTTGACAAACTGGAACTGCTCGTCGGTCTCCACCCCCTCCGCGATGACCCGCTTTCCGAGATCGCGGGCGATCGAAACGATGCGCGTCATTACTTTCCGGTCCGCGCACGCATTGCCCGCCAGGAACGATCGGTCGATCTTGATCGAGTCCACCTGGTCCGAGTGCAGATGCTTCAGCCAGGAGCTCGCCATCCCGAAATCGTCCATGTGCAGGCCGACCCCGCGCCGGTGCAACGATGCGAGCGTGAGCGCCATCGCGCCGTCCGGCGCCATGGCACCTGCGGTGATGTCGAGAATGAGGTCGCGCGGCAGGAGAGAGCTCTCGCGCAGCACCGCGTCGATTTGAGCAGGCAAATCCTTCTGTCCGAGCATCTTCTCCGAGAAGTTGACCGACATGGTGAGGTGCGCCAGGTTCCCCGTCTGCTTGCGCCAATCCCGGAGGTGCAGGCTGGCCGTTCGCATCACCCATTGGTCGATTTCGACGATCAGGCCGGTATCGACCGCCAGCGCCAGGAATTGCTCGGGAGCGACCAGGCCCAGCCGCGGGTGCTGCCAGCGGGCCAGCGCCTCCACGCCTTTGACGACCCCGCTGGCCACATCGACGATCGGCAGGTAATGAACGCGCAGCTGATTCTGCTGGATGGCGTTGCGGAGATCGGCCTCGAGCGGCCGCGCCTTCGACCCGCTTTCCGAGATCTCGTGCTCGAACAGCGCCGTGCGGGCGCGGCCTTGCGCCTTGGCTCGATACATCGCGAGGTCGGCGTCCCGCAACACGTCCTCGACCCGCGCATAGCGCGAAGATCCAATCGCGATGCCGATGCTGGCGCTCGATTGAATCGACTGGTCGCCGATCTGGAAGCGGGCGCGCATTCCCTCGTGCACGCGATCGGCCACGCGGATCGCATCGTCCTCGCTGCGGACGTCGTCCAGGCACATGGTGAACTCGTCTCCGCCATGGCGGGCCAGCGTGTCGCCCTGCCGCAGCGACGCTTCGAGGCGGCGCGCGATCTGCGTGAGGAGCTGATCGCCTGCGTCATGGCCGAAGGAATCATTGATCGTCTTGAAATGATCGATGTCGATGAACAGCACCGCAAATCGATACTCTGCGTGGCGCCGGATGCGGTGAAAGGAATGCCGGAGCAGATCGAGGAAGAGGGTCCGGTTGGCGAGGCCGGTCAGCGGATCGTGCCGCGCGTCGTGCGTCATGCGCTCGGCCTGCGCCCGGTGGCGCGTGATGTCGCTGATCAGGCCGGTCAGGCGAACGGGCTCGTTCCGTTCGTTGCGCACGGCGGTGCCACGCAGGGAGACCCAGCGCCAGTCTCCACGGCCCGGCCGGACCCGATGGTCGTGGTCGAGCCGTGCAGCCTGCCCCGCGAGATGGGCGGAGATGGCTGCGTGCAGGCCCGCCACGTCGTCGGGATGCACGCGGTCAAACCAGTCCGAAGGGTGGCTCGACCACCCCGCCGGCAGCTCGGCCAGACCGAGCCCATCGGGCGAAAGCACGAACCGGTCACGGACCAGATCCCAGTCGAACAGCGCATCGCCCGCGCCCGCCAGCGCGAGGACGGCCCGCTCGTCGCGCGCGGCGAGCTCGGCCTGCGCTTTCGCCCGGGCGGTGTCGTCGCGCCAGAAGATGGCGACGCCTTCGAGCTTGCCGCCCCGGGCCAGCTTCGGAATGCACACCCAATCGCACGAGAGCACGCGGTGGTCGGCGGCTCCACACGAAAGCGTCTGGAGGATCGGCTCTCCGCGGGCGAGCCGGGCGCTCCACGAGAGCGTCAGCGCGTCCGCGTCCAGCGGCAAGAGGAGCGTGAAGACCGGCTTGCCCTCCATTTGCTCGACGCCGCAGAGCTTGCCTGCCGCGACGTTGGCGAAGCGCACCACCAGGTCCGCGCCGGTCTCCAGGCAGGCGATGGCGCTCTGCTGCAGCGCTTCCCGCACTCGCAGCGCGGCGCGCGCCAGCTCTTCCCGGCGCCCGTCCTTCCGCGCGCGCGCGCTCCGCTCGTCTTCCTGCGCACGGTGCAGGAGCGAGAGCAACGCGCGCACCGACTGCTCCAGCTGTTCGCGATCGGCACCTGCCTGCCGATACTCCGCGTCCACCTCGCGGAGGAAGGCGCGCCACTCATCGGGCAGGCTCTCCTCGCGTCTCGCGCCGAGCTGCTTGCGAAGACGCTGGTGCAAGGTCAAAACCTGGCCGTCGGGAGAGGTGACGAGGAGGCTGCGCGGGGCCGTCGCAAGTTGGACTTTCTTACCACGCCCTGAACATCCGTCAAGGAACCGGTTTACGGAACGCCGGAAGGCTTTCGCGCCGTCCAGACCGGCACCTGCCAGAGCGCATATCCTTGCGGGTCGCGCACGCAGGCGATCATCTCGGCCCAGCGCTGCTCGATCTCCGCGCGCGGCGCGCTGGTGTGCTCGACCAGCGATTCCGTATATCCGTCACGCCAGGCCTCCCAGATGCGCGCGAACGTCTCGCGCGGCACGCGCAGCGTATCCACCACTACGTAATCGGCGGCGATATCGGCGAAGCTTAGTGCGGTCAAGAGAGTGAACGTCTTGCGCCCGACCAGCACGTCGCAGCCGATGGCCGCGCCGAAGGCCAGAGGCAGCCGCGGCCAGAAGCCGTCCGAGCCCAGCGCCGTCGGGTGGCACCAGAGCATGCCGTAGTCCTCGGCGATGACGTGCAGCCTCCCGCCGGGGCGCAGCACGCGCGACATCTCGGAAAGAGCGCGCGCGGCGTCGGGCACCGCCTGCAGCAGGTGCCGCGAGACCACCAGATCGAACTCGCCGTCGGCGAACGGCAGCGCCAGCGCGTCGCCTTGCTGGAATCGGACCCGCTCGCCGAACGCCTGGCACCTCAAGCGCGCTCGCTCGAGGTGCGCCTCCTCGAGATCCACTCCGACAAAACGGGCGCCGGTAAACCGCGCGGCGAGGCGGGCGAGGATCTCGCCGGTTCCCGCGCCCACGTCGAGCACCCGGCCCGCGGGCTCGTGGCGCTCGAAGATCGGCTGCTCCTGCGGCCAGATGGCCTCGGCCTGCGCGGCGAGGGTGCGCACCATCGACTCGTCGGCCATCTCGCGCGCCTGCGGACTGTTCGCGATCGTCATCCCTTGGTCGCCTCGGCGATCGGCAACCGCGCCGCCCGCACCGCGGGAAACAGCCCGCCGAGGAGGCCCATCATCACGGCGAAGAAGGTGGCCCAGCCGGCAATGGCGGGCGCGAAGTGGAAGCGGAACTTCACCTCGGTGAAGGAGGAGAAGTTGATGGTGGTGAACGAGAGCGCCGAGAGCATCGCTGCGAAGATGCAGCCCGCCACCGCGCCCAGCAGCGACAACACCAGGCTCTCGATCAGGAAGCTGAACAGGATGGCGCGGCGGCGAAAGCCGAGCGCGCGCAGGGTTCCCACTTCGCGCACGCGCGACGCGACCTGCGCGTACATGGTGATCATCGCTCCGAGCGTGGCGCCGAGGGCGAAGAAAATCGCGATGACGGTGCCGAGCGCCCGGATGAAAGTGGCGAGCGCACCCGAGGCTTCCTCGTAATAGGTGTCCTCGCGCTTGGCCTCGAGGTTGTAGCGCGGGTCGGCGTCCACCGTGGTGCGCAGGCTCGCGAGCTCGGAGGCGCTCTTCAGCCGGACGGTCAGCGACGAGTAGCCAGTGCGGTGCATGGCGTCGGCGATCTGATCGGCGTCGGCCCAGATCTCGCTTTCGAACCCGGAGCCGCCCGCTTCGAAGAGGCCGACCACCTGCCAGTCGCGCCGCGCGATGCGGATGGATTGCCCGACCTGCGCCCCCTGGTAACGGCCCTGCACCCCGCGCCCGAGCATCACCTCGCTCGTGCCGGGCTGCGGCAGCTTGCCGTCCACCACGCGCACCGTGTCCTTGCGGAGCAGCTCGTAGCCGTCGTGGGTGAAGCCGCGGAAGGCGACGTTGGCGGTGCCGTTTCCGTCGACGCGCAGGAGCTGGAAGATGACGAACAGCTCGGGCGAGGCCACCGCCTTGCCGCCTTCGACGGCGACCGATGGGTCGGCCGCGAACACCTTCGCCGCTTCCTTGGGCATGCCGCTCGTCAGCTCGCTCGACGAGCCCTTGCGCAGGATGATCGCGTTCTGCGGAGAGCCGGTGGAGCGCAGCGTCTCCTCGACGCCCCGCGCGAGCATCAGCACAGCGGCGAAGACGAAGACGACCAGGCCCAGGCCCGCGGCGGTGGCGAGCGCGGAGAAGCGGCGGCGCAGGATGGAGCGGACGTTGTACGAGAGCGGGATCACTCCTGCCTCCGCAGCGCGGTGACCACGTCCATCCTCGAGGCCGAGAGGGCGGGCCAGAGGCTCGCGAGCGCGCCGATCGCGGTCGCCGAGGCGAGCGTGAGCAGCGCGGTGTCGAGCTTGAATCCCATGCCGGCAAGAAAGCCCATCTGCGCGAGCGCCTTGCCGAACCCCGTCAGCACCGGCTTCGCCAGCAGCACGCCGAGCGCGCCGCCGACCAGGCCGAGCAGGGCGCCCTCGCTCACCGCGAGCAGCTGCACGTGCCGCGGCAAAAAGCCGATCGCGCGCATGGCGCCGATCTCGCCGGTCCGCTCGCGCAGCCCCATGGCGAGCGTGTTGCCGAGGATGAGCGCCATGATGGCGAGGATGACGATGCTGACCGCCTGCAGCGCGCCGAGGATGGCGCCCGAGCCGGTGACGAACTGCAGCCGGAAGGCCTTCTCCGTCTCGGTGTGCGTCTCGTTGTCGCTGTTGGCGAAGAGCGCGTCGATGTCCCGGATGACGCGCGGCGATTCGGCCGCGTTCGCCACCGTGGCGGTGTAGACGCCGACCTGATCCTTGCGGCGCTCGGGCAACCCTTCGTTGAGGCGCGCCCAGTGGAAGTACATGGTGTTCGCGACCGACTCGTCCTCGGGCGAGTCGATCAAGCCTGCCACCTTGAACCGCCAGTCGCCGGGATAGATGTCGCCCTGCATCGGCACGGTGTCGCCGAGCTTGAAGCCGTACTTCTCGGCGAGCTTGACGCCGACGATGCAGGAGTTGCGGTCGGCGAGGAACTCGTCCTTGGAGCCCTTGACGAAGCGGATGTTGAAGACCTCGAGGCCCGTCTTTGCCTCGATGGCGAACTGCGCGAAGAAATTCTTCCGGTCCTTGTAGACGCCGCCGAACCAGTTGGAGAAGGTGACCTTGGTGACGCCGGGCACCTGCGCGATGCGCTCGCGGTAGCTCAAGGGCAGCGGCTGGATGATCGAGATGGCGTTGCGCGTGACGATGCGGTCGGACGCCGACGCCTCTGCGTTCGAATACCAGGCCGAGAGCACCGTGCGCAGGAAGACGAACGCCAGCGCCGCGACCACCGTGCCGGCGACGGTGAGGAACGAGCGCGTCTTGTTGCGCAAGAAGGCGTTGCGCAGCGCGAAGCCGGTCAGCGTCACGTCAGCAGCCCCTTGTCGAGGCGACGCTGGACCTTCGCCACCTCGGCGGCGTGCGGGTCGTGGGTGACCATGATGATGGTCTTGCCCATGGTCTCGTTCAGGGTGGTGAGGAGCTGCAGCACCTCCGCGGCGCTCTTGCGATCGAGGTCGCCGGTGGGCTCGTCGGCCACGATGATCTGCGGATCGGCCACGATGGCGCGCGCGATGGCGACGCGCTGCTGCTGACCGCCCGAGAGCTGGCGCGGCGTGTAGTCCATGCGATCCTGCAGGCCGACCAACTTGAGCGCGACCTCCACCCGCCGCTTGCGCTCGACCTTCCCCAGGCTGGTGAGCAAGAGCGGCAGCTCGACGTTCTCCGCCGCGGTCAGCACCGGCATCAGGTTGTAGAACTGGAAGATGAAGCCGATGTTGCGCGACCGCCAGGAGGCGCGCTCGGTCTCCCCCATGCGCGCGATGTCCTGCCCCGCGACGCGCAGGGTGCCGCTGGTCGGCTCGTCGATGCCGGCGATCAGGTTCAAGAGCGTGGTCTTGCCCGAGCCCGACGGGCCCATTAGCACCTCGAAGGCGCCCTCGGCGATGTCGAGATCGATGCCGTCGAGGACGGTCACCTCCTGCTTGTCGCGTCGATATACCTTGCGCAGGCCGCGCACCTCGACGATCGGGCCGGGCGACTTGCGCGCCGGTGCCGCTGGGCTTTCTACCGTCATTGCTTCTCCTTGACCTTCATGCCGGGCTTCAAATCGGGCGTGGGTTTGCGGACCACGCGCGACCCCGGAGGCGGACCGTTGCGCAGCGACACCAGGTTGCCGAGCGGCGCGCCGGTCACCACCGGGACGCGCGAGAGCGTGCCGTCCTGCGCGACCACCAGCACCGCCTTGGTCTCGCCCGAATCGATCACCGCGTCGGGATTGACCGCCGGCGTGGGCGCGGCTTTGCTCGCGCTCTCGTCCAGCTCCTTCGAGAGGAAGGTCACCTTCGCGCCCATATCCGGGAGCACGTCGGTGGTGTCGTCCACGAAAGCGACCTTGACGGTGACGGTGGCCTTGGCGCGATCGACGCGCGGGCGCACCTCGGCGACGCGCGCGCGGAAGCGCTTCTCGGGAAAAGCGTCCAGGACGATCTCCGCCGGCGTGCCCATCTTCAATTTCGCGACCTGCGACTCGGAGACGTCGGCCTCCACCTGCAGCGTGGTGAAATCGGCGAGCGAAGCGATGCCTCCCGGCCCGCCGCCGCCCGCGCCCACCGCGCCGAAGACGATCTCGCCGATGTCGGTGAGCTTCTGCGTGATGCGGCCGCCGAAGGGTGCCTTGACGTAGCAGTTGTCGAGCGCGACGCGCGCCACCGCGATGCGCGCCTTCGCCGCCGCGACGTCCGCCTTCGCCACCGCGCGCAGGGCTTTCGTCTGTCCCAGCCTCGCGACCGCGCTGTCGGCGGCCTGCGGCGTGGAGACGCCCTTCTGCTGCACCATCTGCTCGCGATCGTAGCCGCGCTGGGCGTCGATGAGCGTGACCTCGGCGTTCTGCTCGCGCGCCTCGGCGCCGCGCGCGTCGGCCTCGGCCTGCAGCAGCTGCGCCTGGTAGTCGGCGTCCTCGAGGATGGCGATGACCTGGCCCGCCTTGACCACGCTGCCGTCCTCGACGAACAGCCTGGCGACGCGGCCGCCGATGCGCGGCGAGATGTTCGCCTTGCGCTGCGGCACCACGTACCCCGTAGCCACCAGCAGCTGCGCGCCCTGCGACTGGCTCACCAGCGCGACGGTGCCGGTCTCGACCTCGGGCTCGAAGAGGCGATTCGCGAAAAGCTTCCACGTCAGGGCGCCGCCGAGCCCGAGCACCAGCGCGACGATCAGCGCGGTGGCCCACCCCGGCAGCGAGCGGCCCGGCTGATCGCGCTCGATGCGCAGGCTCTTCAACTCGTCGACCAGCGTGGGCGGCGTCGGCATCGCGGCGGAGACCTACCACAACCTTCAGGGCAGAGAGTTGCGCGGGCCGAGCAGGAATTGCATCGCGAAGGGCAGGCGGCGCGCCCTCGACGACCCGGTGTGCGGGTCGCGCTGGCCGACGACGTGCTGCGCCTGGATCCAGCCGACGTCGCGATAGGCCTGCGCGAGGTTTCCGGTGTTGACCACGTCGTCGTTTGTCCGGCTCAGTATTCATCATCCTGGTCAGGCTCGCTGATCTCGGCGGCCAGCGCAGTCCACAGCGGCAGCAACACGGCAGCATTGGGCGAGCCAGCGAGGCGGTCGCGAACCGGTGAGTCGCTCCTTTTGAAATCCGGGAACACCATCAGCAGACGGCGAAGATCGGCCCGATCGGTGTCGCCCTTGGGCCGATGAAGCCGAGCTGCGAGGCCCTCCACCTTCATCGTGATCAACTCGAGGGGCTCGATCACCTGGACACCCGCGATGTCGCGGGAGGCCGGCAGCTCGCCGACCTGGCGCACATCGACGAGGTGGCGGTTCCTGGGCTTGCGAATCTGATAGACGCGAAAGCCCATCTGTTCTGCCACTTCACGAACCCGGACAGCGATGTTGAACTTCTCGGCGAGGTGGGCGCGCATCGCCTCGGCAAGTTCACTTGCACAGGTCGAGAGAAGGTCGATGTCCTGAGTCATTCTCTCCGTCTCGCAATAGGCATTGACGGCTTGGGCGCCGAACAGGACCGCGTCCTTCCGCGACCCGGCGAAGAGCAGGGCTTCGCGGAACACGACCGCAAGCGGTAGGGGTTCGTCGGTCATGAACTCTCGGAAGGTGAGAGGAGAATCAAATCCCAGCATTGCCCGCTCATAGCATGCCGCGCGCCATCATGGATGAGGAGCGACGGAGGCGGGAAGGCAATGAAGTCGGGTGCTCTGCGGCCAGGCGCCAGGTCGCGGGTGCGGGCGTCTTGTCTCCAGAATGAGCGTTGGCGCTCGACGGTCCGCGGGCCCCACCATCGCTCTCCTCGTGCCGATCCGCACTTGACCTCCGCTCTCGTGGTCTGCTACCCGCGCGTGTCTGCCGCGTGCGCCACGCGGCATGCCCCGGAGGTCCCGCTGCCCGAGTCCATCCAGAACGGGCAACCCGATCCGCCGCCGCCAGCGGTGCTCGAAGGGACCTTCCTCTACCTCTCTTCCCTGCTCGGGCTCGCGGTGGTCGCGGCCGACGGTCGGCGCATCGGCACGCTCGTCGATCTGCTCGCCGATTCCGCCGAGCCGGCCTATCCGCGCGTGCGGGCGCTGCGCGTGCGCATCGGGCGCGGCGAGGTGCGGCGCGTTGATTGGGAAGACGTCGCCTCGTTCGATGACCAGATCCAGCTCCGCCGCGGCGACGAGGCGCTGCAGCCGCTGAAGTTGCAAGGCAGCGAGATCCCGCTCGCGCAGGACGTGCTCGACCGGCAAATCGTCGACACCGACGACGCCAAGGTCGAGCGGGTGAACGACCTGCACCTGCTGCGCGCGCGCGGCGAGCTGCGGGTCGCGCACGTCGATGTCGGCTTCCGCGGGCTGGTGCGCCGGCTCGGCTGGGAGGCGGTGGTGGACGCGCTGGTGCGCGCGGTGCGGCCGGGCGCGAGCTACCTCAAGACCAAGCACCTGGTCTCGTGGAAGCACGTGCAGCCGCTCACCGCCAACTCGCCGCGGGTGCGTCTCGACGTCGCGCGCCGCGCCATCGCCGAGCTGCACCCGAGCGACCTCGCCGACATCCTCGAGGATCTCGATCGCCGGGAGCGCGCGGTCCTCTTCCGCGACCTGCCGGTGGAGTACGCCGCCAACACGCTGGCCGAGTCCGAACCGGATCTTCAAAGCGAGCTGCTCGCGATGGTCGAGCCGTCCCGGGCCGCCGATCTGGTCGAGGCGATGCAGCCCGACGCGGCCGCCGACCTGCTCGCCGAGCTCCCCGCGGAGCAGTCGGCCGAGATCCTCGCTGCGATGGAGGCGCCGGAGGCGCGCGAGGTGGAGCGGCTCCTCACCTACGACGAGGATTCGGCGGGCGGCATGATGAACACCGAGTACCTGCGGCTGGAGCCGTCGGCCACCGTCGCGGCGGCGCTGGAGACGGTCCGGCAGCAGGCCTCCGCGGTCGCGCACGTGCACGACGCGTTTGTCCTCTCGGGCGACGGCAAGCTCGTCGGCGTGCTGTCGCTGCGCGATCTGCTGCTGGCGAAGCCCGAGATCCACCTGGTGGCGCTGATGCACGACCACCCGGCGCCGCTGTCGCCCAAGGACCGGGCGCACAAGGTCGCGGAGCTGGCCTCGAAGTACAACCTCTACTCGCTGCCGGTCGAGGGCAAAGACGGGAAGCTGCTCGGCGTGGTCACCGTCGACGACGTGCTGGCAAAGGTGCTGCATGGCTGAGACGCCGGCCGGCGGCACCCGGACAATCTTCAAGTCCCGGTGGGTCCGTATCGGCGCGGTGCTCGCCGTCATCGGCCCCGGCATCATCACCGCCAACGTCGACAACGACGCCGGCGGCATCGCCACCTACTCGCAGGCGGGCGCCGACTTCGGCTACTCGCTCTTGTGGACGCTGATCCCGATCACCGCCGCGCTCATCCTGGTCCAGGAGATGTGCGCGCGCATGGGCGTGGTGACCGGCAAGGGCCTCGCCGACCTCATCCGCGAGCGGTTCGGCGTCAAGGCGACCTTCTACATCATGCTGGCGCTGGTGATCGCCAACATCGGGAACACCATGGCCGAGTTCGTCGGCGTGGCGCAGTCGATGGAGATCTTCGGCGTCTCGCGCTTTGTCTCGGTGCCGGTCGTCGCCGTCACCGTCTGGGTGCTGGTGCTCAAGGGCAGCGCGCGCTGGGTGGAGCGCATCTTCCTGGTCGCCTGCAGCGTCTACGTCGCCTACGTGATCGCCGGGGTCCTGGCCAAGCCCGACTGGCACGAGGTCGCCGTCGGCACCTTCAAGCCCACGCTGCAGATGAACGGGCCGGCGATCACCATGGTGGTCACGCTGGTCGGCACCACCATCGCGCCCTGGATGCAGTTCTACTTGCAGTCAGCCATCGTCGAGAAAGGCGTCAAGCTCGAGGACTACAAGCTCTCGCGCCTCGACGTGATCGTCGGCTGCATCGTCACCGACGTGGTCGCCTTCTTCATCGTCCTCGCCTGCGGCGCCACCATCTTCAAAGTGGGCGGGCATATCAACGATGCCAAGGAGGCCGCGGTCGCGCTGGGCCCGCTCGCGGGAAAGCATGCGTCGATGTTATTCGCTTTCGGCCTCTTCAATGCCTCGCTCTTCGCCGCCAGCATCCTGCCGCTCTCGACGACGTATTACGTCTGCGAAGCGTTCGGCTGGGAGAGCGGCATCGACAAGCGCAAGGACGAGGCGCCGCAGTTCTACGTCCTCTACACCGCGCTGATCGTGCTCGGCGCGGGGCTGGTGCTCGTTCCCGGCCTGCCGATGCTGAAGGTGCTGCTGCTCTCGCAGACCGCGAACGGCGTGCTGCTGCCATTCATCCTCATCTTCATGCTGCTCCTCGCCAAGGACGAGCGGCTGATGGGCAGCTACCGCAACGGCCCGTGGCTGAACGCCATCTCGTGGTTCACCACGGTGGTCCTGATCGTTCTCACCGTGATGATGATCTGGTTCACGCTGCGCGGATGAAAGCCGCGGAGTTAGAATGCGGGCATGACGAAGCCTGCTGGAAAGCCTGCCGGCAAGACCATCGAGGACTGGCTCGCGCAGCCCGAAGACGCGCGGCTCGAGCTCATCGACGGCGAGCTGATCGCGAAAGCGGCGCCGACGCTCGACCACGGCCGCGCCCAGCGTCTGATCGGATCGCGCATCGGGGACCCTTTCGATCGCAAGCCGGGCGGCCCGGGCGGTCCCGGCGGCTGGTGGATCGGCTCCGAGATCGACGTGGTGATGGACGGGCGCGGGTATCGTCCCGACCTGGCTGGCTGGCGGCGCGAGCGGATGCCGGCCCTCCCCAGACAGCGGCCGGTGACGATTCGCCCAGACTGGATCTGCGAGATCGTCAGCGAGTCGAATCGCTCCACGGACACGGTGAAAAAGCTGCGCCGCTATCACCAATCGGGCGTGCCGCATTACTGGATCCTCGACCAGGTGGATCGCACGCTGACCGTCCACCGGCATGGGACCGACGGCTACCTGATCGCTCTGCGCGCCGAGACCGACGAGCGCGTGCGTGTCGAGCCGTTCGACGCCATCGAGTTGCAGGTCGGGCTGCTACTGGGCGACGACCCGGAGTGATCTTCGATGTTCCGGTCGCGCGCGCGCGTTGCGCCGACGCTGGTCCGCTCCAGCCAATGGCGCTCGCGCCGGTCGCGCCCGGCTCAGGTGCCGAGCGGCTGCCCCGCCGGGGTGAGCGGCAGCGAGAAGATCTTCTTCGCGTCGAGCATCGCGCCGAAGGCGGTCGCGTCGAGCGCGCGCGAAAAGAAGTACCCCTGCGCGTAATCGCATTGCAATTTCTGCAGCTGCTCCGCCTGCGCCGCGTTCTCGACGCCCTCGGCCACGATCTCCATGCTGAGCGCGCGCGCCAGCGAGACGATGGTGCGCACGATCTCCGAGTGACGCCCCGGCTGCTCGAGCCGCGAGACGAAGCTCCTGTCTATTTTCAATGTATCGAAGCGAAAGTTGTGCAAATAGCTGAGCGACGAGTAGCCGGTGCCGAAGTCGTCGAGCAGCAGGTGCACCCCGAGCGCCTTGAGCTGCGTCAGGAGCACCGCGGCGGTTCCCGCGTTCTCCATGATCACGCTCTCGGTCACCTCGAGCCGCAGCTGGCGCGCGTCGAGCGCGCTCGCGTCCAGCGCCGACCGCACATGCTCGAGCAGCTCGGGTTGCACCAGCTGCTTGCCGGACAGGTTCACGCTCACCGACACGCGGTGGCCGCGGTCGCTCCACTCGCGCGCGTCGCGGCAGGCCTGCATCAGGCAGAACTTGCCGAGCGGGACGATCAGTCCCGTCTCCTCGGCTGCGGGGATGAAGTCGCCGGGCGGGAGCGTCCCGCGCTGCGGGTGGTCCCAGACCACCAGCGCCTCGCAGCCGCTGATCTGTCCGGTCGCGAGTGACACCACCGGCTGGTAGTTCAGCCGCAGCTCACCGCGCTCGATGGCGTGCCGCAGGTCGGTCTCGAGCTGCAGCTGCGCCCGCGCGTGCGCGCGCATCGACGGATGGAAGACCGCATGCCGCCCGCGGCCCAGGTCCTTGGCGCGGTACATCGCGGTGTCCGCGTCGCGCAGCAGATCGTCCGGCCGCGCATAGTGCGCGTCGCCCAGGGCCACGCCGATGCTCGCGCTGGCAAACACCTCGGTGCCGTCGAGGTCGTGCGGCGCCGCCAGCGCCTGGTGGATGCGTTCGGCCACGCGCAGCGGCTCGTCGGCGTCGGCGTAATCCTCGATCAGCACGGAGAACTCGTCGCCGCCGAGCCGCGCCACGGTGTCGCCGGGCCGGATGCAGCTGGAGAGCCGCTTGCCGATGGTGATCAAAAGATGATCGCCCTGCAGGTGCCCGAGGCTTTCATTGATGGTCTTGAATCGATCGAGGTCGAGGTAGAGCACCGCGAAGCGGTGGTCGAGCCGGCGCTGCTGGAAGGCCATCGCCTGCCCGAGACGGTCCATGAACAGCGAGCGGTTGGGCAGCCCGGTGAGCCTGTCGTGGAGCGCGTCGTGGGCGAGCTTCTCCTCGGCGTTCTTGCGCTCGGTGATGTCGGTCTGTGAGCCCGCCAGCCGGTAGGCCTTGCCGGCCGCGTCGCGCACCGCCGCGCCGCGCACCAACATCCAGCAGAAGCGGCCGTCGGCGTGGCGCACGCGGTGCTCGGTCTCGAGGAAGGGCGTGCGGCCTTCGAGGTGCAGGCCCAGATCGCTGAAGAGCTTCTCGCGATCGTCGGGGTGGATGCGGTCGAACCAGGCGTCGGCTTCCTCGCCCAGCTCGCCGGGGCCGAAGCCGATCATCGCCAGCCACCGGTCGGAGAAGTAGACGCGGTTCTCGCGCAGGTCCCAGTCCCACAGCCCGTCGTTGGCCCCTTGCGCGGCGAGGGCGTAACGCTCCTCGCTGTCGTGCATCGCCCGCTCGACCCGCTTGCGCTCGGTGATGTCGAGCAGCGTGCCGATCACCGCGCCGCGCCCCTCGTGCTGCGTGCGCGCGCCGTGCACCTCGACGTCCACCACCGAGCCGTCCTTGCGCTTGCCGCGGAAGGTGTAGTGCAGATTCTGCAGCTTCCCTTCGGTGCGCAGCCGCAGGTACTCGAGCACCACCGGCAGGTCGGCCTCGAGCGTGAGCTCATCCACCAGCCGGCCCAGCAGCTCGCTCTGGGCGTAGCCGAAGATCTCGGCGAGCTTGGGATTCGCGTAGACGAACCTGCCGTCCTGCACGATATAACAGCCCACCAGCGACTGCTCGACCAGCCCGCGGAACTTGTCCTCGCTGGCGCGCAGCGCCCGCGCCGCCTGCCGCCGCTCGGTCATATCGCGCGCGATGCCCTGCACGCCCACCGGCCGGTAGCCGCGGTAGATGAGACGCCTGGACAGCTCGAGCGGCACGCGGCGGCCGTCCTTGGCCACCAGCTCCAGCTCGAAGATCTGCAGCTCGCTCGAGAGCTTTTTCTCGATGGTCTCGCGCGTCTGCTGCTGGAACTCGGGCGCGATCAGGTCCCAGATCGACATCCGCAGCCACTCGTCGCGCGAGTAGCCGGTGAGGGTCTCGCAGGCCTTGTTGACCCAGGTGAAGCGGCCCTCGAGGTCGTGCGTATAGATGATGTCGCTGGCGTTCTCGACCAGCTCCCGGTAGTTCGCCTCCGGCTGCTCTGCCGTCCGGGGCGCGTCAGCCGGCCGTTCTTCCGGCACCGTCATGGGTCGCGTACTTTCCTTGAAGTCACAGCGGTAAGTAAAGTAGACGAACGCCCGATGCGGCGCCTCTCTATCGTCAAGGCCCTGCGGAACAAGGCGGCGCTCGCGTGATCCACGATCTGCTGACTTTCAGCGTCCTTTCGCTCTCGGCGATCTTTTTCGTCGTCGACCCGATGGGCGTGATCCCCATCTTCGTGGTGATGACCCGCAACGACTCGGCCGAGAAGCGCAACGCCATGGCCCGGCGCGCCGCGATCGCCGCCTTCTGGATCCTCACGCTCTTCGCGCTCGCCGGCACCCTCGTCTTCAAGGTGCTGGGCGTCTCGCTGTCGGCGTTCAAGGTGGCGGGCGGCATCCTGCTGCTGCTGACCTCCATCGAGATGCTGCGCGCGCAGGAGCCGCGCACGCGCATGACCGATGAGGAGCAGAAGGAGGGCATGGAGAAGGAGGACGTGGCCATCTTCCCGCTCGCCATTCCGCTCCTGGCCGGTCCCGGCTCCATCGCCACCGTCACCGCGCTGATGGGCAAGGCGGGCCACATCCTCTTCGCCATCCCCGTGGTGCTCTCCATCGCCGTCACCTGCATGGCGAGCTATGCGATGCTGCGCGCGGCGGGGCGCATCTCGCGCTTCCTCGGCGTGACCGGGCTCAACGTGATGAATCGCGTGATCGGCCTCATCATCGGCGCCATCGCGGTGCAGTTCATGTTCGACGGACTGCGCGAGACCTTCCCGAGGCTCGCCGGTTGAGGCGCGCTGGTGCCCTCGCGCTGCTCGCGGTCGTGGAGCTTTCAGGGTGCGCGCTGCCGGTGGTGAGCGCCGGGACCTTCCTCCCCGCGGGCGATCTCGAGAAGGGCCAGCTGCACGCGTCGGTCTCGATCGAGGCGGGCCGGGTGCTCGCCGGCCCCAGCGACGTCGGCGACGTGCCGCCGGCCGTCCCGGGCACGCGCCAGTGGGAGGTCTCGACCTGGTTCGCCTCCGACGCGTCGCTGCGCTGGCAGGCGCTGCGGCGGCTGTCGCTCGAGGCGCAGGTCAAGCTCTCCAATCCGATCGCGCCGTTCACGCCGGCGTTCGTGGGCGGCTCACTGGGCGCTCGCTTCCGCCTCACCGAGCGGCACAGCGGCGAGTTGCTCTCGGTGGAGATTGGCGTCCGCGCGGTCTATGTCGGCGTGATGGAGGAGCTGTCACGCACGCACGGCGGGACCACGCAGATCGATCGCTGGAACTACCGCGCGCTGGGCGCCGAGGTGCCGCTCATCGCCACCTGGCGTATCAACCCGCTCTTCGCCGTCACCGCCTCGCCGTTCCTGCGGGCCTATTGGATCCGCGCCTGGCACACCACCGTGGCGGCCGAGCAGTCCACCCATGTGCTGGAGTGGACGCCGGTGCTCTCGGGCGGGCTGGGGCTGTCGGCGGCGCTCGACCTGGGGCCGATCGAGATCGCGCCCGGCGTCGCCTTGGAGCTCGCGACGCGGCCCGGGCCCAACGCGCCGACCCACTTTCTCTTCGAGCCCGGCCTCAGCGTTGGATACCGCTGGTGAGCGCGCTCGCGACCGCGCTGCAGTACCTGGTCTTCGCGGTCTTGCTGCCGTTCCTGCTCCTGCACCCGCGCGTGCGGCAAGGGATCCGGCGGCGTTTCGGTTATTACGACGGGCCGGTCGAGCTGGGCCCGGGGCCGCGGGTGTGGCTGCACGGCGCGTCCGCAGGCGACGTGCTCGGGCTGGTGCCGATCGTGCGCGAGCTCAAGGCGCTGCGGCCGGACGCGCGCGTGATCGTCTCGGCCATCACCGATTCGGGCGCCTCGATGGCGCAGCAGAAGCTGGTCGCGCAGGGCCTCGCGCAGCTCGCGACCTTTCTTCCCTACGATCTGCCCGGCGCGTGCCGGCGCGCGCTCGCTGCGTTGAGGCCCGACGTGCTGGTGCTCGAGTACACCGAGCTGTGGCCGCACCTCATCCACACCGCCGCCGATGCGGGCGTGAAGGTGGTGATGACCAACGGCCGCCTGAGTCCCGGCAACGTCGGCCGCTACCGGCTCTTGTTCCGGCTGGTGGGGAACCTGCTCCAGCGCTTCGACCTGCTGCTGATGCGCGCGGAGGAGGAGGCCGAGCGCGCCTTGCTGCTGGGAGCCGATCCGATGGTGGTGCACATCACCGGGAACACGAAATTCGACGCGCTCGCGGTCAGCGTGCCGCTCACCGAGGACGCGGCGCTGCGGGCGGCGCTCCGGCTCGGTGGCGAGCGGCTCTGGGTGTGCGGCTCGACGCACGAGGGAGAGGAGGGGCCGCTGCTCGAGGTGTTCGCGGCGCTGCGCAAGGACGCTCCCGACCTGCGGCTGCTGATCGCGCCGCGCTACCTCGAGCGCGCCGGGCGGGTGCTCGCGCTCTCGCGCTCGATGGGCCTCGCCACGCGACTGCGCTCGCAGCCCGGGGGCGCGGAGCCGGTGATCATCCTCGACACCATCGGCGAGCTGGTGCGCGCCTACCAGCTCGCGACCATCGTCTTTGTCGGCGGCAGCTTCGGGAACCGGGGAGGGCAGAACATCCTCGAGCCGGCGGCGTGCGGGAAGCCGGTGCTGTTCGGGCCGCGGATGGAGAACTTCAAGGACAGCGTAGGCGTGCTCGTCGGGCGCGGCGGACTTCAAGTGCGCGACCCGCCGGCGCTGCTGCGGCTGCTGCGAGATCTCCTGGCGCGGCCCGACGAGATCAGCAAGCTCGGCCAGCTGGCCCTCGAGGCGGTGTCGTCGGTGCGCGGGGCGAGCGCGCGCAACGCGCGGCTGATCGCGGAGCTGATCCCGTGAAGCTCTGGTGGCGGCGCTCGCGCTGGTCTTTACCGCTGGCGCCGCTCTCGCTGCTGTACGGCGCGGCCGCCGATGCGCACCGGCTGCTCTCGCGACCCGCGCGCGCTGCCGTGCCCGTCATCTCGGTCGGCAACCTCGTGGTCGGTGGCGCAGGGAAGACGCCGGTGACGCTGTGGCTCGCTCTCCGGCTGCTCGCGCGCGGGCGCAGGCCGGCGGTGCTGAGCCGCGGGTACGGGCGGCGCGGCCGTGATGATCTGGAGGTGCAGACCGACACGCCGTGGCTGAGCTCCGGCGACGAGCCGCTGCTGCTCAAGCGGCGCTGTCCGGAGGCGCTCGTCTTCGTCGGGCCGCGGCGTGCGCGGCTCGCATCGCTCGCCGTTTCACGCGGCGCCGATGTGCTGCTGCTCGACGACGGCCTGCAGCACCACGCGCTGGCGCGCGAGCTCGACGTGGTGGTCGTCGATGCGTCGAACGCCTTCGGCAACGGGCACCGCCTGCCGTGGGGCCCGCTGCGCGACTCGCCGGCGCGGCTCGAGCGCCTGCCGCGCGCGCTGGTGTGGCTGACGCGCTGCGATCTGCCGCGCGACCCGCGGGCGCCGCGCGGCGACGTCGAGAGCGTGTTTGAATCGGGAGATATTTCGTCGCGCAGCGAGCGCCTCGACCTGAGGGGCAAGCGCGTCTTTCTCTTCGCCGGCATCGCGCGGCCGGAGAGCTTCGTCGCCACCGTGCGCGCGCTCGGCGCAGAGATCGCGGGCGCGCGCTGGTTTTCCGATCATCACCGCTATTCAACGACCGAGCTCGCGGCCTTGCGCGCGACCGGCGCCGCGCTGCTCGTCACCACGGAGAAGGATCTCGTCCGCATTCATCCTTCACTGCTGGCCGGCGTCCCGCCCATCGCCGCGATCCCCGTCTCGCTGCGTGTCGGGCGCGGCGAGCCGGCCATCGACGCCGCGCTCGACACGGTCCTCGCACGGCGCTAGCGCGGTCCCGGGGAGCGCTCGCCGGGGTGGCCCACCTTCCCGGCCATCGAGCGGAACAAAAAGGTGAAGTAGCCCGCGGCCAGCGGGATGCCGATCAGCCACCAGGAGAGGCCAGCGCGCAGGCCGTACTCGCTCGTCGCCGCGGCGGCAGCGGTCAGATTGTATCGTGCCGAGACGGTGGAGCGGAGCAGCACAGGGTAGACGCCGGCGGCAGTGGCCGCGAGCAGGAAGAAGAGGAAGCCGCAGGAACCCAGGAACGCGAGCCGCTCCCGGCCGCGCCGGTGGCCGACCAGCGCGACGGCGAGGCCTGCGGCCGAGAGCAGGGGCAGCGGCCAGCTCCACGGTCTGCGCGCGAGGGAGGCGAACAGCCCGACCTGGACGGTGGTGGTGGCGGCGGTCACCAGCACCAGGAGGAGGGCGACCCCGACCAGCGCGCGCGAGGCGGCCCGCGCGGCGCGATCGCGCACCGGGCCCGAGGTCTTCCAACAGAGGTAGAGGGCGCCGTGGGCCAACAGCGCGCAGACCGCGAAGGCGCCCACCAGGACCGTGTACCAGTCGAGGACACCCGCATCGCGGCCGGGGAGAAAGTTGGTAAAGAGCGGCACCTGGAACCAGCCCGAGCCGCCGAGCGGGACGCCGCGAATCACGTTGCCGAGCGCCGCGCCGAGAATCAGCGCCATCAGCGCGCTCGAAACGAACAGCGTTGCGTCCCAGAAAGCGCGCCACAGGGGGCTCGGATCGTGGGAGCGGAACTCGATGGAAATGCCGCGCATCACCAGCAGCCAGAGCACCATCATCAGCGGGAGGTAGAAGCCGGAGAAGGCGGATGCGTACGCGAGCGGGAAGGCAAAGAAGAGCGTCCCGCCGGAAGCGAGCAGCCAGACCTCGTTGCCGTCCCAGACCGGGCCGATGGCGGCGAGGACCTGGCGGCGCTCGTCGTCGGTCCGCGCGACGAACGGGTGGAGCATGCCGACGCCGAAGTCGAATCCGTCGAGGACCACATAGGTCGCGAGCATGGCGGCGACCAGCGCGAACCAAAGCGATTCCATCAGTGCGCCTCCGCCCTGTCGGTGGGTCCGCGCGCGATTTCGCCGCCGACCAGATAGAGGAAGAGAATGCCGAGCACCAGGTAGAGGCCGGAGAAGCCGAGCGCGGTGAAGGCGGTGTTGCCGGCGCTGACGTTGGGCGAGGTTCCGTGCGCGGTGCGGAGGATTCCGTAGACCAGCCAGGGCTGCCGTCCGAGCTCGGCGGTCATCCAGCCCGCGGTGTTGGCGATATAGGGGAACGGGATCGCCAGCATCAGGGCCCAGAGCAACGGGCGGGTGACCATCAGCCGGCCGCGCGCGAGCTGGACGGCGGCCGCGCCCATGAGGACGAGGAAGAGCGTCCCGAGCCCGACCATCACGTGGTACGAGTAGTAAAGCAATTCGATATTGTCAGGCCATTGATCGCGGGGAATGTCGTTGAGGCCTTTTACCTCCGACCCGAAGCTTCCGTAGGCGAGGAAGCTCAACACCCAGGGAACCTCGATCGGGTTCTCGAGCCGACGCGCTGCCACGTCGGGCTGGCCGATGATGGCGAGCCCGGCGCGCGAGTGTGTCTCGAAGGCCCCCTCCATCGCCGCAAGCGCAGCCGGCTGATACGTCGCCATCAGCTTTCCATGCCGATCGCCGGTGGGAAATAACTGCAGCACGCTGAAGGCCAGGGCGAGCACCACGCCGAGAGAGACATTCAGGCGCGCCTGCTTGTCGTGGCGGCCGAGCAGCGCCCAGCCCGCGCCGACGCCGGCGACAACGAAGGCGGCGGTGACGACCGAGGCGCTCATGTTGTGCGCGTACTGCCACAGAGCCCAGGGATTGAACAGAAAGGTCCAGAAGCTGTCGAGTCGCAACAAGCCATCAGACCCGAGCGCGTGTCCGACCGGGTGCTGCATGAAGGCGTTGGTGACGATGATGAAGTAGCCGCTGAGCCACGAGCCGGCGAAGAGCGCGACGGTAGCGAGGAAGTGCTTGCGCGGGCCGAGGCGCTCGCGGCCGAAGAGCACCAGGCCGAGAAAGGTGGACTCGAGGAAGAAGGCAAAGACGCCTTCCATCGCCAACGTCTGGCCGATGACGCCGCCGGCGACGTGAGAGAAGCGGGCCCAGTTGGTGCCAAACTGGAACTCGAGCGGGATGCCGGTGACCACGCCGACCGCGAAGTTAATGCCGAAGATCCGCGTCCAGAAGCGTGCCGCCTGCGCTGCCTCGGCGTCGCCACGCAGCGCCTTCCACTGGAGGAGTACGAGGATGAGCGCGAGGCCCATGGTGAGTTGAGGGAACAGGTAATGGAACGTGATGGTGAAGCCGAACTGCACACGGTGCCAGAAGAGAGCGTCGCCCATTTGAAGCGATACCTACTGCCCTCGTGTCCGCCGCGCCACGCTCACCGTCGAGTGGGTCGGCTTCGCTCGGGCGCGCCGACGTTGACTCGCGGCTCGGGCTGAGTAGGGTGCGGCGAATCTTCGCCTCGGGGAACAGGGATTGGTGACTGGAAGCTGGAGCCGGCTGGTGCTCGCGCTGGGCGCGTTCGTCGGGCGCATTGCCTTTGTGCTGCGGATCCGCCGGGCGGTGGCGCTGGATGGGCTCGCCCGCGCTTTTCCGGAAAAGACTGAGCGCGAGCGGCGACGCATCGCGCGGGCGAGCTACGAGCAGCTCGGGCGCAGCCTCGCGGAGATCGCGCTCGCCCGCCGCCTGCCTGATGCCGCGCTCGAGAAGCTGGTCGCCTTCGACGGTTGGGAGAAGTTCGAGCGCACGCGGGCGCAGGGCCGCGGCGCCGTCTTTGTAATCGGTCACTACGGCAACTGGGAGCTGCTCGGCCGTGCCTTCGCGCGCCGTGGGCTGCCGCTCACCGCCATCACCCGCACGTTGCAGGGCGCCTTCAACCGGCGCCTGGTCGCTGCGCGCCGCGAGGGCGGGATGCGCGAGCTCCCCGAGAAGGGCTCGACCCGCGGCGCGCTCGAGGTCCTCCGGCGCGGCGAGACGCTCGCCATCGTGGTCGATCAGAACATGCGGCCGAAGCGCGGCATCTTCGTCAATTTCTTCGGAGTGCCCGCCTGCACCACGCCGGCCGCGGCAGTGTTCTCTCTGCGCGGAGGCGCGCCGCTGTTTGCCGCCTTCCCGGTGCGCCAGGCCGACGGCACCCACCGCGTGCAATTCCACGGGCCGTTCACGACGGACAAACAAGGCCACGCCGCGGTGGTCGAGCTGACGCAGGCCGTGACCAGCGCCGTCGAGGACGCGGTGCGCGCGCACCCCGATCACTGGTTCTGGGTCCACCGCCGCTGGAAGACGCGGCCGACCGCGCCTGCGCGCGCAACCAACCCCGGCGACGTCACCGTGGCTGCGTCCGGGGACGCCAGCCCGGGCGAGCCCGCGGCCGCGACGGTGCCGGAGAGCAAGCCGCGGCGATGAGCTCACTGCGCCGTCGAGCTGCACCACCCGCTGCGCATCGCCACGCACGGTGGGCAGATAGCCTTCTCGCCCCCGTGGTCCTTTGCGCGCCTGCCCGGTCCGTACACCATGGGCCACTATCGGAAAGGCCGGTCGCAGCTCTACGTGCACCGGGGGCATCGGGACGGTCGGGCCGCTGCAGCTCGGCTCGCCGTCCGAGCTCGCCTTGCTCACGCTGCGGCGTTCGTGAGAGGAGCGTGAGCGTGAACCCGGAGCTCCACCGAATCCTCGACCGCTTCGCGGGCGCGCGCATCGCGGTGCTGGGCGACCTGGTCGCCGACGAGTTCGTCTATGGCGAGACCGACCGCGTGAGCCGCGAGGCGCCGGTGCTGATCGTCCGCTACGAGTCGAACGAGCTCAAGCCGGGCTGCGCCGCCAACGCCGTCGCCAACCTCTGCGCGCTCGGCGCCCAGGTGCAGCCAATCGGGCTGGTCGGAGATGACGACACCGGCCGCGGGCTCAAGGCGCTGCTCGAAGAGGCCGGCGCCGACGTGAGCTGCGTGCTCACCGCCGAGGGCCGCAAGACCGCCACCAAGACGCGCGTGCTCGCGGGTGGCAAGAACACGCGGCGACAGCAGATGATCCGCATCGACCGGGACGGGCCCGGCGCACCGGCCCCGGCGCTGCTTGCGAAGCTTTTGAAGGCTTTGAAAGTTGCCGCCGCGAGCGCCGACGCGGTGCTGGTCTCCGACTACGGGCTGGGGCTGCTCGCGCCGCCGCTGGTCGAGGCCGCGTGCGCGCTGGCGAGGGCCGGGCGGCTGGTCTGCGTGGACTCGCGCTTCGGCCTCTCGCAGTACCGCGGCGTGACGCTGGCAAAGCCGAACGAGGTCGAGCTGGAGCAGGCGACGGGCCGCAAGCTCGGCGACGATCCGGCGGCGCTCGAGGAGGCGGGCCGCGAGTTGCTCAAGACGCTGCGCAGCGACGCGCTCCTGGTCACGCGCGGGCGCAGCGGCATGGCGCTCCTACGTCCGGGCGCCCCCACCGCGCTGATCCCGCCGCACGGCGCGCACGACGCCGTGGACGTCACCGGCGCGGGCGATACGGTGATGGCCGCCTCGACGCTGGCGCTTGCCTGCGAGGCCGATGCGCTCGACGCCGCGCGGCTTGCCAACGTCGCGGGCGCGCTCAAGGTGCAGAAGACCGGCACCGCCACCGTCCGCCTGGACGAGCTGCGCGCCGAGCTGTCGCGCGCAGAGGTGTCCGGGGCGACGCTGGTGGCGCAGCGGCGCGTGGCGCGCCGATGATCTGCGCGCTCGAGGAGGCGGTCAGGCTTCGCGAGAGAGCGCGCGCCGCGGGCCGCACCTGCGCGGTGGCGAACGGCGCCTTCGATCTCTTGCACGTCGGCCACGTCCGCTATTTGCGGGCCGCGAAGGAGCTGGCGGATCTGCTCGTCGTCGCCATCAACACCGACGCGAGCGTGCGCCTCTCCAAGGGACCGGAGCGGCCGGTGGTGCCGCAGGCGGAGCGCGCCGAGATCGTCGATGCGCTCGCCTGCGTGGACCTGGTGGTGTTCTTCGACGAGAAGGACGCGGGCGCGCTCTTGCAGGCCCTGCGGCCGGACTTCCACGTCAAGGGAACCGACTACAGCGCGGAGAGCGTGCCCGAGCGCGCGCTGGTGGAGCGCCTCGGCGGCAGGACGGTGATCGCGGGCGACCCGAAGCATCACTCGACCACCGAACTGGTCGCGCGGCTCAAGCGTTGAAGCTCTCGGCCACCATCATCGCGCAAGACGAGGAGGCGATGCTGCCCGGCTGCCTCGACTCGCTGCGCGGGTTCTGCGACGAGATCCTCCTGGTGGACGGCGGCTCGCGCGATCGCACGCGCGAGCTCGCGGCGGCGGCGGGCGCGCGCGTGCTCGAGCGGCCGTTCGACGACTACGCGCGCCAGCACGAGTTCGCGCGCAGCGAGGCCCGCGGCGAGTGGATCCTCTCCATCGACGCCGACGAGCGCGCCTCGCCCGGGTTGGGTCGCGAGCTGGGCTCTGCCTTCGGAAGCGCTTCGAGCGCCTTCTCTCTGCCCTTCAAGAACCATTTCCGCGGCGTCTGGCTGAAGCACGGCGGCCTCTGGCCGGACCGCCACGTGCGCCTCTTCCGCCGCGCCGACTGCGCCTACGATCTCTCGCGGCCGGTCCACGAGAAGCTGCAAGTGCGGGGCTCCACGGGCGCGCTCGAGTCGCCCATTCTCCACTACACCTGGAGCTCGCTCGCGCACTGCCTCGCCAAGACCAGCCGCTACGCCGAGCGCGCGGCACAGGCGCGCTTTGCCGCGGGAGAGCGAGCGGGCGCCTTCCAGATCGTCGCGAAACCGTCCTGGCGCTTCTTCCGCGCGTATGTGCTGCGGCTCGGCTTCCTCGACGGCGCGGCCGGCGCGGCCATGGCCTGGATGCGCGCCAGCGAAGCCTGGGGGCGCGAGACCCGGTTGTGGGAGCTGGCGCGCTTTCCCGACGCCGCGCGCGATTCGCTGGGATAAGATTGAGCGCATGCCGATCGCCCCGGAGCTGAAGGAGATCCTCGCCTGCCCGAAGTGCAAGGGTGAGCTGGAGTTTCGCGAGCAGGAGAGCCGCATTCTCTGCCACGCGTGCAAGCTCGCCTACCGGATCGAGGACGACATCCCGGTGATGCTCATCGACGAGGCGAAGCCGCTCGCGTGAGGGCGCTGGTCGTGCAGACGGCGTTCCTCGGAGACACCGTCTTCACCTCGGCGCTCGTCGGCAGCCTCGCCGCGCGCTTTCCGCAGGCGGAGCTCGAGCTGTGCGTGGCGCCGCGCGGGCGCGATGTGGCGCTCGCGATCCCCGGCGTCGCGCGAGTGCACATCTTCGACAAGCGCGGTGTGGACCGCGGCACGCGGGGCCTCTTGCGCATGGCGCGCACGCTGCGCGAGAGGAGCTTCGACCTCGCGGTGGTGCCGCACC
>JAYWBT010000158.1:0-3811 GCA_043781235.1 Deltaproteobacteria bacterium | reverse complement strand
GCTCTCGATCTACGAGGTCCACCTCGGCTCGTGGCGCCGGGTCGTCGAGGAGGGCGATCGGCCGCTCACCTACCGCGAGGCGGCGGCGCAGCTTGCCGTCTATGTAAAGGACCTGGGCTTCACCCACGTCGAATTGCTCCCGGTCGCGGAGCACCCATTTGGTGGATCCTGGGGTTATCAGGTCACCGGATACTTCGCGCCAACGGCTCGCTATGGACACCCCGACGAATTCAGCGCGCTGGTGGACGAGCTGCACCAGGCCGGCATCGGCGTGATCGTCGATTGGGTTCCGGCCCATTTCCCGCGCGACCTCCATGCGCTGGCGCGGTTCGACGGCAGCGCCGTCTTCGAGCACCAGGATCCGCGCGAGGGCGCGCACCCGGACTGGGGCACCCTGGTCTTCAATTACGGCCGCAACGAGGTGCGCAACTTCCTGCTCGCGAGCGCGCTCTTCTGGATCGAGCATTACCATTGTGATGGCCTGCGCGTGGACGCGGTCGCCTCCATGCTCTACCGCGATTACAGCCGCAAGCCCGGCGAATGGGTGCCGAACAAGTGGGGCGGCCGCGAGAACGAAGAGGCGATCGCCTTCCTGAAGGAGGTGAACGAGCGGGTCAAGGGATTGCACCCGGGCGTGCTGATGATCGCGGAGGAGTCCACCGCCTTTCCAAAAGTCACGCATCCCGCGGCCGACGGTGGCCTGAGCTTCCATTACAAATGGAGCCTCGGATGGATGCACGACACGCTCGATCACTTCGCGCGCGACCCGATTCATCGCCGATACCACCAGAATGAATTGACCTTCGCGCCCATGTACATCTTCACCGAGCAGTTCCTGCTGCCGCTCTCGCACGACGAGGTGGTGCACGGCAAAGGCTCGCTGCTCTCGCGCATGTCCGGCGACGATTGGCAGAAGTTCGCCAACCTGCGCGCCCTCTACGCCTGGATGTGGGCCCACCCTGGCAAGAAGCTGCTCTTCATGGGCGGCGAGCTCGCGCAGCGGACGGAGTGGAACCACGACCGGAGCCTCGATTGGCACCTGCTCGGCTCGGCGATGCACGCCGGCGTGCAATCGGTGGTGCGCGATTTGAATCGCGTCTATCGAGAGCGGCCGGCGCTGTTCGAGCGCGACGGCGATCCGACCGGCTTCCAATGGATTCTGGTGGACGGCGGCGACCTCAACGTCATCGCCTTCCTCCGCAAGACGGCAGCGGGCGCGCACCTCGCCTGCATTGCGAATCTCTCCCCGGCGGTGCGCCACCGCCACCGCGTTGGCCTGCCGCGAGCGGGTATCTACCTGGAGGTCATCAACACCGACGCGCAGGTCTATGGCGGCTCCGGCATTGGCAACCACGGGCGGGTGCTGGCCGAGGCGATCCCTTGGGATGGCCAGCCCGCTTCGGCCGAGGTGACGTTGCCGCCGCTGGCGGTGATCTGGCTGGCGCCCGGGGAGAGCTGAGTGCGCGAGCTGGTCCGGGCCGCGTGCGCGGCGCTCGGGATCCGCCGGCTCCTCCTCGGGGTCCACGATGCGGCGCTGCCCGGGGATCCGCGCGACGACCTCGGCCGCGGCGCGCCGCTCTCCCTCGGCGGTCTCGCCTTCCTCGACTTCGCGGCTCGGCTCGGCTTCGACGGCGTCCAGCTCGGGCCGCAAGGGCAGACGAGCGAGATCAACGCCTCGCCGTACGACGGCACCATCTTCGCGCGCAGCACGCTCTCGATCGCGCTCGGGCCGCTGCGGAAGGCTGGGTTGATCGCCGAGGGGACGCTGGCGGCGGCGACCCAAGCCAGGCCCGAGGGCTCGAGCACGCGGGCTGCGCACGCCCACGCCCACCGGCGACAGCGGGCCGTCCTGGCGGAGGCGTTCGACACCTTCGAGCGCGAGCGTCGGCCCGAGCTTCGCGCGCGGCTGCGCTCGTTTGCTGCCGCGGAAGGCTTTTGGCTCGAGCGCGACGGCCTTCACGCCGCGCTGCAGGCCGAGCACGGCGAGCTTGATTGGCTGCGCTGGCCCGAGGCCGACCGGCGCCTCTTTCATCCGCTGCCGGGCGAGGAGGGCGCGGCAAAGGCGCGCAAGGGGGAGCTCGCGCGGCAGCAGGCGCGGACGATCGAGCGCCATGCCTTCGAGCAGTTGATCGCCCACGAGCAGCACGCCGCCTTCCACGAGGCCGCCTGCGCCCGCTCGCTGCTGCTCTTCGGCGATCTGCAAATCGGCGTCGCGCACCAGGACGTCTGGAGCTTTGGCGCCTTCTTTCTTGCCGGCTTGCGCATGGGCGCGCCGCCGAGCCGGACCAACCCGGAGGGGCAGCCCTGGAGCTACGCGGTGCTCGACCCGGCGCTCTACGGGAGCAGCGCCGCGCCCGGTCCGGCGGCCGAACTCCTCCGGCGTCGCGTCGACAAGCTGCTCTCCGGTCTCGACGGGCTGCGCATCGACCATCCGCACGGCCTGATCGACCCCTGGGTGTACCGGGGCGGCCAGCCCGATCCGCTGCGCGCCGTGCAGGCCGGGGCGCGGCTCTTCTCGTCGCCGGACCTCACAGACCTCCCCGAGCTTGGACCGCTGGCGATCGCCGAGCCGGCGCAGCTCGACCGCTCGCAGCCGCGCCATGCCGACGGCTGGGTCCGCGAGCTGAGGGGCGAGCAGGTCGAGCGCTACGCGATCCTCTTCGACGGCATCGTGGCGGCGGCGGCGGCACAGGGCCGCGCCGCGAGCGACCTGGTTGCGGAGGTGCTGAGCACGCAGCCGCATCCGGTCGCCCGCGTACTTGAACGCCACGGCCTGGGCCGCTTCCGGGTCACGCAGAAGGTCGCGCTCGGCGATCCCCGCGACGTCTACCGCAGCGAGAACGCGGCGCCGGCGGATTGGCTGCTGGTCGGCAACCACGACACCGAGCCGATCTGGAAGGTCGCGCAGCGCTGGCACGCGCAGGGGCTCGGCGCGGCCCACGCGGCCTATCTTGCGGAGCGGCTCGTGCCAGACCTCGGAGGCCGGCCGCGCTTCGCCGTGCGCATCGCCGGAACGCCCGAGCGCCTCGCGCTGGCCAAGCTCGCCGAGCTCTTCATCGGCCCTGGCTGCCAGGTGATGATCTTCTTCCCCGACCTGCTTGGCCTGCAGGGCACGTCCAACCGGCCCGGCACGGTGAGCGACGAGAACTGGTCTCTGCGGGTGCCGCCTGGATTTGCCGAGGAGCACGAACTGAGGGCGCAGCGCGGGACGGCGCTGGATCTGCCGCGCGCGCTCTCGCTCGCGTTCCGCGCTCGAGGCGCGGCGTTCGCGGCCCGCCACGCGGGGTTGCTCGCCGCCCTCGAGGCTCGGGCTGGCCCCGACCCGGGATCGGACTGAGCGAGGAATGCTCTCGTGCTGTTCCGATCAGGGCGCGAGGCGCGCCAACCCGGCGGAGGCGAGCGGGGCAGAGGCGGGTTTGCGCACGCGCGGGACGTAGGGGATGCGGAAGACGACGGTGCCGGAGACCTCGCTCGCGATCGGCAGCAGGGCGAAGGGGGCATCGGCCGAGGCGAGCGCCCAGCGGAGCGAGTAGGTCCTGCCGGCCTGCAGAACGGTCTCGTAGGTCGCCGACTTCTGCGTCCACTCCTTGGCGCGGAGCGAGGCGACGATCTTCTGGCTGCCGGCGTCGAGGACCTCGAGCGCGGGCAGGCGGTTCTTGCCGAACGGGTTGCCTTGCGGAAAGCCGACCTTGAGGACGGCCTCCGTCGAGGCCTTGGCGTGCGCGGCGGTGAAGGCGGACGAGACGGCGACGGCGAAGGCGGCGAGGACGGCGACGCGCATGCTTCCTCCAGACGAGCGAGCGGCTGCACC
>JAYWBT010000157.1:0-30447 GCA_043781235.1 Deltaproteobacteria bacterium | reverse complement strand
GTTCATGCATTTGATTGCTTATACGGGCGATCTGATGGTCGGCGGCCTGTGGACAACGCCCGCAACTGTCAAACTCGGGTCTAGAGGGGAGAAATCGCATTGCGTGATGGCCTTGCATTGAGTGCTGCCGAACTCGCGGGTGAACCAATGCGACAGCTTGTTGCCGAGGCTCATGCTCCGGTTGAACTTGTCCAGATAGGAGTCGAAGGCAGCGCCGCTCGGCTAAGGGGCGCCCGCCGCGGGCGCGTCGAGGCGCCGGCCGGCGGTCGCCGACCTGGCCGGCGGCCGCGCCTCAGCCTTTCGTGGCGCCGGTGGAGGAGTAGGCCTGGTCGCCGATGGGCTTCGTATCCGGCGACGGCAGCTCGGGTTGCGGCTGATCGACCGAGAGGTTTCCCTTCAGGGTCTCGCCCACCTGGCCGTTCGACCGCACGATCACGAAGCTCGGGTCGTTGGGGTCGTAGCCGAGGAATTCCACCTCCGCCCCGGGCTGGAGCTTCTGGAGGACGTTGCCCTTGGCCGACCCCTGATCGAGGATCTGGACGTCGCGCGCATTGATGTAGAGCTTCCCCCCCTTCTTCACGCTCTTCGGCTTCTTCCCGCACGGGCTCCGGCCGCTCGGATCGGTGCCGTTCACGGGATCGCCGAAGGCGTAGGCATAGAGATTCGAGTCGCCGGCGTCGAAGCGGAGCGGGTCCGGACCCGCCCAGCGCCCCACGCCGGGGTCGTAGTCCCGCGCGCCGAAGCGGACGAGGCCGGTGCCGCTGTCGTAGAGGCCGCCCGCGAAGCCGAAGGGCTGGAAGCCGGGGTTGGTGTCGAGGGTGACGTTCCCGAACTCGTCGTAGTCCATCCGCTGGACCACGCTGCCGGTGGCGGCGTCCACGACGAGGCGTGGGCTCCCGACGTGGTCGGCGACGACTCGGTAGGTGCTCGCCCCTTTGAGGACGTAGGCCGGCGCCCCCGTCGCGCTCGCGTAGACGAAGCGGTTCACGATCGCTCCGGAACCGTTCACCTCGGCGGCCGGGCGGAGCATAGCCCAGTACAGGAACCCCTGGACGAGCGCCCCGTTCACCTTCTTCCCGACGCGGCGGTCGAGGCCGTCGATGACGTAGTCGATCCGCGGGCCGGTTGGCGGCACGACGGAGAGCAGATTGCCGACGGCGTCGTAGCCGTACTGCGTCGTCTGGCCCCCCATCGTCCTCGACGCGAGCTGCCCGTTCGCGCCGTGGACGTAGGTGGCGGTGCCATATGTCGAGAGCCGGTCGCGGGCGTCGTAGGTGGCGGCGACCGCAGTGCCGCTCACGGTCGCGCCGGTCCGGTTCCCGTTCGCGTCGTACGAGTAGCTCGCGGATACGACGCCGTCCGTCGTCACCTGGTCGAGGCGCGAGCCGGTGTCGTAGCGGTAGGCGAAGGTATGGCTCACTCCGGCGACGGCGGTCTCCTGCCGGGTCGAGATGCGCCCCAGGGCGTCGCGCGCGTACGTCGTCGAGAGGAGGGACACCGGTCCGGTACCCGTCACGGCGGTCGCCGCGTAGGTCGCGACATCGCCGAACCCGTCGTAGGTCGTCGCGTCGCTGACGCCGCCGATCCCGGTGCCGGTGACGACGCCGCTCGCCGCGTCGCGGGTCAGGTTGATCGAGCCGGCGGACACCAAGAGACCGTCTGCGTCGCGGGTGTACCCGATGACCACGCCACCTACCGTCTCGGAGGCGAGGCGGAAGCCGGTGTCGTAGGTGCGCTGGAGGTTGCCGTTCACGGTCCCCAAGGCGAGGACGCCGGTTGCGAGCATCCCGTCCCAAGTGTAGAGGAGCTGTCCGCCGTCCGGCGCCGTCACCGAGGCGATACGGCCCGTTGACGGGCTGTACGCGTAGGTCGTCACGCCGCGCGGCTGGGTAACCGTCGCGACGCGGCCCGCGGTGTCGTACCCCACCGTCACCGAGGTCCCGTCCGGCATGCCCATCGACGTGACCTGGCCGTCCGCGTCGTAGACGTAGGTCGCGGCGACGGCGTTTAGCACGGACGGTGGGGCGTAGCTCGCGAGCGCGTCCGTGGACGAGTAGGAGAAGGCGTGCGGGGTCCGCCCGGGTGGCGTCACCGAGACGACGTTGCTGGAGGAGTTGCTCCCGAAGACCGTCGTCTGCAGGTCGGGCCGGGTGACCGAGGCCAGCCGGTCCGCGGCGTCCCAGGTGAGGGAGGTGGTGAGGCCGGTGGGGTCGGTGATGCCGGTCGCCCTGGCGAGCGAGTCGTATGTCGCGGACCAGACCCGGATGCCCTGCGTAGCCTGGACGACGAGGCCGCGCGTATCGTACGCGTAGTCGATGGCGAGCAGGCCGGGCGCCTTCGTCTGGACCACGCGTCCCAGAGCGTCGAACGTCGTGGTGGTGACGCGACCAGCCGGCGAGGTCGTGGTGATCCGCCGGGCCGCGGCGCCGTAGACGCTCCGCCAGACCTGGCCGTTCACCGTCACGGTGTCGGTCTGCGAGGTGAGGGAGAGCGGGGCGTTCGGGTCGGCTAGGACCACCGACCGCGACCGGGTCTCGGCCCGCTCGAGGAAGCTCGTCGGGACGGTCACGCCCCGAAAGACGGTCAGGGAGGCCTGTCCGTTCCACCGTGGGTCAGGGCCGACCTCCTCGCGGGTGACCGTCCCGTCGGGGTCGGTCCGGAGGAAGCGCGTCACCGATTCGGTCTCGGTCGTGCTGAGCCCCGCGGGATCCCGCACCGTGCGGATCCGCTCCCCGTTCGCCCCGCGGGAGACGGCGAAGGAGGACACCCGCCCGGCGCGGGACGTGAAGGCCACCGTCCTCGCGAAGTCGGTCTCGGCGGTGGTGGCAAGCACCGCCCCCGCGGTCGTCGGGTCCTCGTCGCGGACCAGGTTCCCCTCTGCGTCGTAGGTGAAGCGGTGCACGTTGCCTCGCGGGTCGGTGAGGCTCGCGAGGAGGCCGCCCGGCGCGTAGGCGAGCGACACGGTCTCGGCGGCCGGGTTCGCGATCGCGGCCAGGTAGCCATCCACGTCCACCGAGAGCGCCGTCGTCTGGCCGAACGGGCCCTGGACGGCGGTGGGGCTGCCGTTCGCGGCGCGGGCGATGCGGGTCACGTTGCCGCTCGCGTCGGTCACGGTCGCGAGGAGCCCGGCGCTGTCGTACGTGAAGGTGTAGCGAACCGCGCCGGTGGCGGAATCGTGGGTTCGCAGGTGGCGGCCGGCACCGGTGAACGCATAGACCTCGGTCCCGTCCTCCGAGGCGATGGTGAGGTCCGTGCCGGTGAACTCCGGGGCCTGGGTCCGGATGCGGACCACCTGGCTGTCGGAGGACCCGCCCCACGCCGTGTAGATCGATCCGTCAGGCCCGAGCGCGAGCACCTGGGGGTCGATGAGGGCGTTGAACCCCGCGGCCCCGTCGGGTGGCTGCAAGTTCGCGAACCCGGTCATGGGGCCGGCGAGGAACCGGATCTCGTTGTTCTCCAGCACGCCGACGAGACTGTCCCCGGAGAGGAAGATCCGGCCGTCGGGCGCGGCCGCGATCGCCGCGAACGCGATCGGCGTGCCGACCGCAGGAATCACCTCGGGCCTGAAGGTGCTAATGGCGTAGGTCGACCCGGCGACGGTGTCGATGATCCCGTCCGGCCCGATGCGCCGGAGATTGGAACCCTGGGCGAGGTAGACGCTTTCGTCGGGCGTGACGGCGATGTCGCCGACCCAGAAGATCGTCGCGAGCCGTGCGGGGCCCCCGTCCCCCTTGGTCACGGGCACGCCCGCGTTCGTGCCTCCGTCGCCGGCGAGGCGCGAGAGGTAGCCGTCGGTGCCGATCCGGTAGACGGCCACGCTTTCGCGGAAGCTCGTGGCGAAGTAGACGCTCCCGCTCGGGCCGACCGCCACCCGGCCCTGGGTGTTGGTGTCGGCCGGCGAGAGCGTCGCGAGGCCGGTGAGCTCGCTCTGACCCACGGTTGGGGACGGGCAAGTGCCGTTCCCGGCGACGGTGTGGATGACACCTTGGGGATCGACCCTGCGGATCCGGCAGTTCAGCATGTCGGCGATGTAGACGCTGCCGTCGGGGCCGAGCGCGAGGCCGCGCGGCCCGTTGAGGCTGGCCTGGGTGGCCGGGCCCCCGTCGCCGCCCGAGCCTGCCGTGAGGGTCGTGCCGGCGAAGAGCGTCACGATGCCGTCGGGCCCGACCTTCCGCACGTCGTGGTACTTCACGCTGCTGACGTACAGGGTCCCGTCGCGACCGACGGCGATACCTGCCGGAGCGCCCAGGGCCGAGGTCCGCGCCGGCACGCCGAGCGGCCCGGCCGGGAACCACCCGCCGTTCCCGGCCACGCGCCGGACCGTGAGCTGGTTCTTGGTGGCGTCGATGTCGCGCCGGGTCCCGTCCCCGAAGTAGAGCACGCCGCCCTCGGCGTCGTACCAGTGGTGAACGTCGAGCGTCCAGGCGCCGGCGTCGCCGGCCCGTGGCGGAGCGCCGGGAATTCGCCCGCGTACCTCCTGGGAAAGCCAGATGCTCGTGGCCGAGAACCGCTGGCGCCGAGCCTCCTGGAAGGCGTCGTAGGGAACCTGCGCCCAGGCCCGGGCACGATCGGGGCCGACCGCGACATACTCGAGAGCGTACGAGTACCGCAGGGTCAAACGAAATGGCGCAGAGCCCACCACGGTACGCCCGTACGGGTCGGTGGCATCCACCGGGACGCTCTGGCGCAGGTTCAGGCCCGGCGCGAAGCTGAAGGTGCGGGTGCCGCCGAGGGTCTCCACTTCGAGCTCCACCGACCGGACGCTCGCGGGGAGGCTCGCGCCCGTCAGCGGAACGTCGAGGGTCCGCGACGGGCGGTGGCCAGGGGCGCGGTCGCTCCGATAGTTGAGCGTGAACGGAGTCCCCGTCACGGGGACGCGCTGGCCCAGGGACCGATCCTCGCAACCGATGATCGACCCCGCCTTGTTGCAGGGCTTCTTCGGATCCTTCGGGTCCGGCTTCCGCGGCAGCGGCTGCTTCGGGGGCAATGCGTCCCGAGCCGGCACGTAGGGCCAGTTGCAGTCCCAGGCGGAGAAGTGGGCAACCGGGACCCGCCAGAGCCGCTTCCCGGCGCCGTAGAGCGCGCCAAGCCGTGCCCGCTCCGCGTCGGTGACGCCGAGGGCGGCGAGCGCCGCCGGGCCGCTGGCGACCCCGCTCCCGTCCACGTCGAGGTCGGCGAGGCCCGACGAGCCGACGGCCACCACCGCCACCACCCGCCCGCTCGGCTCCCCCATCCAGAGGCCCGTGGATCGGTCGAGCGACCCCGCCGGGACGGCCGATCCCACCGGGAAACCGATGAAGTCGTCGACGTAGGTGATCACCGGCCGGCTGAGCTCGACGCGCGTGGCGCCCGCCGCGAGCGCCTCGTCCGCGCTGAGCTCCACGGCGTAGGTGTAGCCGCTGGTGGGCGGGAGCGCGCCCGGCATCGCCGTCGGCCCGCTCGTACCTACCGTGTATTCGGTGGCGCGGATGGTGAGCCGCGAGACGGGCACCGTGCGCCCGGCGGGGTCGATCATCGCGGCCGACATCCCGGGGGGGAAGAGCAGCGTCGCCTGCCGGGTGCCGGAGGCGTCGGTCACCACGCTGCCGCGCGCCACCTGGAAGCCGGTCTGCGAGAGGTCGACGACGGTGGTCGCCGGATCGAGCGGGATCAGCACGACGTCGGGGAGTCTCGTGAACTCGCGCCAGCGGGCCTCGGCGGTCCGCACCGCCGGAAGGTAGCCGGTCGCGTTGTAGCGGACCAGGACCGGCCCGCCGCCGTTCACGGCGAGGTCGAAGAGGCCGTCGGCCCGCGTCCCCGTTTCCCCGAGCTCCGGGTGTCCCGCGGCGGTGACCCGCACCCCGGCGATGGGGGCGCCGGCGCGGTCGAGGACCTTGCCGCGCAGCACGGAGATGTGCAACGGCTGGATGGCGCCCGGCGCGACGCCGGTCTGGACGGGATTCGCCCCGGTGTAGAGGAAGGAATTGGCGTCCGCGAACCCCGTCGAGCCGTTCGCGTCGAGCGGCGTGGCGATGGTCGCCGGGTCGGGCGTGACGAGCGGCGGGCCCGAGGAGACGACGAGGTCCACGGTCGCGCCCGGTTGCAAAGAGGTGCCCGCTGCCGGGTTCTGGCTCACCACGCTGCCCGCCGGCACGGTGGCGCTCGCCGTCTGGGTCACCGTGCCCACGGTGAGGCCGGCTGCGGCGATCGCTGCCCGCGCGTTCGCCTCCGTCATCCCGACCACGTCGGGGGCCGCGACCGCCGCGGGCCCGGTGGAGACGACCAGATCCACGGCCGTCCCGCTCGCCACCAGCGTGCCCGCCGCCGGGTTCTGGCTCACGACGCTGCCCGACGGCACGGTGGCGCTCGCCGTCCGGGTCACCGTGCCCACGGTGAGGCCGGCTGCGGCGATCGCCGCCCGCGCGTTCGCCTCCGTCATCCCGACCAGGTCGGGGGCCGCGATGCTCACCGGCGCTGGGCCGGTGGAGACGACGAAGTCCACGGCCGTTCCGCTCGCCACCCGCGTGCCCGCCGCCGGGCTCTGGCTCATCACCAGGCCGGCGGCCACCGTCTGGCTGCTCGCGGTCGTGACGCGGCCCGTGGCGAGACGGGCCGCCGCGAGGTCGGCCTCGGCCGCGGTCTGGGTCATGCCGACCACGCTGGGCACGACCACGTCCTGCGGGGCTTGGTTCTTCTTGCAGCCGGTGGCGACCAGCACGGCGACGAGCAGGCAGGATCGAGCGGTCTTCATGGCGGTCTCCCCGCGCGGCTGCGCGCCCGGCCGGAGCTCCGGGACCAGCGGCCGGTCACAGGGCAGGGTAGAGGGGGAAGATTCCTGCGGACAGGGCCAGATTCCCGAAGCCGTTGGTGACAGCAGGGCTCCCCCACTGTGGAATGCAAGACGACATTTTGCCGCAGCACTTGCGTCCTGCTTCAGAGCGAATCAAACTAAACGGTTACTCCTCTCCAAGGCCATCGCGATGGGAGCGCCCCCCGAACGGGGAGCGATCCCGCGCACATCCTGGGCCGGGTCGCTGGGACGCCTCGCTCGCGGTAGAGTCCTCGCCACCCCGAAGGCCGGAGCCCCTTGAGCGCCTGGACGCGCAACCTCTTCCTCGATCCGCAGAGCCGGGAGCCGGTCTACCTCCAGATCGCGCGGGCCCTGACAGAGGAGATCCAGCGCGGCCGCTTCAAGCCGGGCGACGAGCTGCCGGGCTACCGGACGCTGGCGGAGCAGCTCCAGGTCAGCCGCAACACGGTGATGACGGCCTACCGGGAGCTACAGGCGCAAGGCTGGCTCAAGGTGACCCAGCGGTCGGGGAGCACGGTGGCCGACCGGCTCCCTGTCCACGACGGCGCGGCCGCGCCCCCGCCCGCCGCCGGGATGGGCTTCGACCTGCCTGGAGTGCCGGGCGCCGACGGCCAGGTGCGCGACGAGGGGCTGCTCAAGCTCACCACCGGCAACCCGGACCCGCGCCTTTTGCCCTCGGCGGCGCTGGCCCAAGCCTACCGTCGCGCGCTAACGTTGAACAAGGGAGCGGCGCTGGCGGTCGAGGACCCGCAGGGCCACCCGCGGCTTCGTGAAGCGCTGGCCGGGATGCTGGCCGGCACCCGCGGCGTGGCCGCCTCTGCGGACCGCATCTTGGTCACCCGGGGCAGCCAGATGGCGCTCTACCTCGCCGCCCAGGCGCTCTTCCGGCCGGGCGACGCCGTGGCCGTCGAGGCGCTGGGCGACCGCAGCGCATGGGAAGCCTTCACCCGCGCCGGCGCCCACTGCTTGCCGGTGGAGGTGGACGAGCAAGGACTCTCGGTGGCCGCGCTCGAGGAACTGCTCGCCTCCACCCGGCTCCGCGCCGTGCTGGTCACGCCCCACCGGCAGTACCCCACGCTCGTGCCGCTCTCCCCGGAGCGGCGAAAGCGGCTGCTCTTCCTCGCCAGCCGGCATCGCTTTGCGGTGCTGGAGTCGGACCTGGACGCGGAGTTCCAGTACGAGGGCCGGCCGGTGGGGCCGCTGGCGGCCGAGGATCGCGCCGGCGTGGTGGTCCACGTGGGCACGCTCTCGAAGATCTTCAGCCCCAGCCTGCGGCTGGGCTTCGTGCACGGCCCGGCGCTGCTCATCGCCCAGATGAAGACGGTGCGCGCCGTCCTCGACCCGCAGGGCGATCCGGTGCTGGAGCGGGCCATGGCGGAGCTGATGGAGGACGGCGAGGTGCAGCGCCACCTGAACCGGATGCACCAGGTCTACCTGCGCCGGCGGGACGCGCTCTGCGCCGCGCTCGTTCGCGAACTGGGCGAGGCCGTGCGCGTCGAGCCTCCCACCGGGGGGCTCGCGCTCTGGGTGAATGTGGCCGACGGCGTGGACGTGGATGCCTGGTCCGCGCGCGCCATCACGCAGGGCGTGGCCTTCCGGGCCGGGCGATCGTTCGCCTTCGACAGCGGCCCGGTCCAGGGGCTCAGGCTCGGCTTCGCCAGCTACGGGGAGGAGCGCGCGGAGCAGGTGGCGCGCCGGATGGCGGCCGCGCTGAAGGGCGCCGCACGGTAAGGGCGCTTCGCGCCGGGACGCAGAGGTTGTCGTTGGCCAAAACTCGATCCCGGCAGTTGACCCAGGATAACGCCTGATTCGGCGGTGCCGAACATGGCTGCAATCAAGGTAGGCCGAGGACCATCATGTGGCGCGTGCCACCGACTTGAACCTGAGCGCCTGTCGATCGCGCAGCCGGCAGCAAGACCGTCACGCGAGCGCCGATAGCGCTGTGATCTGTTCCCGGGGAGGGAGAGTTCGTCGCGAGCGGCTACGCTGCGCGGCGGAGGTAGCGGTGGTGGAGTCCGCCGACATGGGGCAGGGCAACGACGCGTCCCTGCTCGGGTGGCTCGACGGCGCGCGGCTCGGGTGCATCCTTCTCGAGTGCGAGATGCGTCCGCGAGCCGTGGTAGTAGCGGAGGTAGCTGTGCAAACGACGACGGAGATGTCCCGCGTTCAGGACGATCACGTGGTCGAGGAGCTCGCGGCGGATGGTGCCGATCACGCGCTCGGCGAAGGGGTTCTGCCAAGGGGAGCGTGGTGCCGTGAGAACCTCGGCGATGTGCATGCCCTTTACCCGTCGCCGAAACTCGCCGCCGTAGATGCGGTCTCGATCGCGGAGCAGGTAGCGCGGGGCCGAGTCATCGGGGAAAGCTTCAACAATTTGTTGCGCCGTCCAGACCGCAGTAGGGGAGTCGGTGACGTTGAAGTGCACAACCTGCCGGCGATGATGCAGCAGGACCACGAACACGTAGAGTACCCGGAAGGTCGCGGTTGGCACGACGAAAAAGTCGACGGCGACCAGGTCGGTGAGGTGGTTCCGAAGGAACGTGCGCCAGGTCTGAGAGGGTGGTTTCGGGCGACGCGGCATGAGCCGGGCCACGGTGCGCTGCGAGACGTCGAACCCGAGCTTGAGCAGCTCACCGTGGATGCGTGGCGCGCCCCAGAGCGGATTCGCGAGCGCCATGGTGCGCACGAGATCCGCAAGCTCCGCGGCGGAGCAGGGCGAGCTGTTGCCGGAGCGCCAGGTTCTCGAGCGTGAGGTCGGTGCGGGTTCGGAGCGCCGCGCGCAGGGCGCCCAAGAGAGCGAGTACGAGGATCATCGCGCTACAGCGTCGCTCCACATCACCCGTGGTCCAGTGCGCGATCGAGTTTTGGCAAACGACACCCATTTGACTCCTTCCAGCTATCGGACTCCGTACCGCGATTCTCCGCGAGGTTGTTCACCCTTCTGTCCGCGCTCTCGGTGGCGAGGCTCGCTCGCCGGCGCATGGTGGGGTTCGACGCCGCGATGCCGGTAGCCCACTTCCGCAGTGCCTCGGTCCGCGGGCTTCGCAGGCGCAGGATCGAGACCGCGACCTGTACCAGCAGTTTCCGCATCCGGCTATTGCCGGCCTTGGTGATATGCCCCTTGCGTTGCTTCTCGCCCGAGCTCGGCTACCACGCGCGGTGGCGGCCGACCGCTTCATCCATCTTGAGCCTTTGGGTCGGGTGATGGCCATGCCAAACTTCTCGTCTTGCCTCACCCGTCAGAATGCAGACTTGGCTTGTCACTCGGAGTCCGTCGATGCCTTCCGCAATGCCCGCTGATCATGCAACGCGAACGCGGCTCGCCGCTTGGGGAGAGACTTCGCTGCTGGTGGTAGCGGTTGCGTTGCAGTGGGATCTCGGCGCCTCCGTCGGTGGCGACGGGTATTACCGTTATCAAGATCTCGAGGCCTTGCTGCTGCGCGGGGATCTGCACCCGCAGAGTCCGGAAGGCGCCGGCTACTCGCTCATCTTGCCGCTCCTGGCGGCGCCTCTCTATCTGCTCGGCAGGCCGTCCGGACAACCTGACGTATTCGTCGCCTACCTGAATCTCCTAGTCTACACCGCGCTCCTGCCGCTCGCTTTCGTGGCGCTGCGCGGGCCTCTCGGCGCGAGCACCGCCCGCCGCTTCCTGCTGTTGCTCCTCACCGGTTCGATGTTCACCCATCACCTGAGCGCCTTCTACGCGGAAGTGACGGCGACGCTCTTTTGTGGAATCGGGCTCTGGGGAGTCGCGCAGCAGCGGACCTGGGGCTGGTTCCTGCTCGCCGTGGGCGCCGTCAGCACGCCTGCGCTGCTTCTGCCCCTGGCGGTCGTCTGCGCCGCGCAGGCCTTCGCGGATCGCCGGTTGAAGAGCTTCTGGCCTGCTGGCTTCGCCGCCGGCCTCTACCTCGCCGAATCGCGCCTCCGGCGCGGCGCATTCACGAGCATGCATTACTTGCAGGATCACGCGCTCGGCTCGGATCGCATCGGCTTCAGCAACCCGCTGCTCTCCGGCGTGGCCAACATCCTGACCAGCTTCGGCAAGGGATTGATCTTCTACGTCCCGGGCCTCTTCCTGCCGGTGCCTGCCTCGAGCCTCGCGCCGGCGCTGCTGCGGTGGCGAAGGTTGATGCTGCTGTTCACCGCCGGCATGGTGCCGGTCTACGCCAAGTGGTGGGATTGGAGCGGCGATTGGTTCTGGGGGCCGCGTTTTTTTCTTTTCGCCTCGCTGCCGGCCGCCCTGACGTTGGCCGTGCGACTCTCTCGACGTTCGAGTCCGGGCGCGCTCGCGGTGACGGTTGTGGCCACGGCGCTGAGCCTATGGGTCGGACTCGACGGGGCGCTCTTCGGCAACGCAGGCCTGGACTTCTGCCACTCCGGTGGAGAAAAGCTTGCCGATCTCTGTCGGACCACGCCCAGATATTCCGCGCTTTGGCGCCCCTTCCTCGTCTCGCCTCGCCTCGGATCGCGAGAGTGGTTGCGGATCGGCTTTTGGGGAATTGTCGGCGCCTCGCTGGTGGGTCCGGCCCTGCTCCGTCAGGTCAGGGCGCGAACCACGCTCGAATGAAGTGGTGGTCCTGCTTGCTGCCGGGACGGCCGCCGCGGGCGGTCTCTCCAAGTCGGCTTGGAGCGCATGCACGATGCCATTCCGAACATCACGCCGCCGAAAGAAAACGAACCCCTGCTCGTCGAGCCGGCCGTTGTCCGCCAGGTCCGGCAAACGTTCGAGCCGCGTCGGCGCGCCCTGTCGAATCACTCCAGCGCGCTGCTCGCGCGAGGTGCGAGCCCCAGGCTGAGGTTTTCGAGGCGACTGCGGCGGTCGAGATTGCAGTTGCGTAGCATAGCCGCGGAGAGCTCTGTTACGCGGCCGCCGGAGCGATGAGGGAGAGTCGGTGAACAGAACCCTTCCTATTGGTCCTTCGGTTTCTCCAAGATCGAGCAGTGCGAGGGGATCGAGGCGCCCTCCGCCGCCGCGCGCATCCGCGAATCGATCGCCGAGTGCGAGCGCATCTTCAACGCGCTGCCCAAGCCGCCGCGCGTCGAGCACCACGGTGCGCAGGCCTTCTACCGCCCGAGCCTGGACACGTTCCTCACGCCCCGCCCGGAACTCTTCGATTCGCCCGCGCTCTACTACCCGGTCCTCTTTCACGAGTTGACCCACAATGCCGCGTCCTGGACTATGCCGCGATAAAAGCGGTAAGCCGCCTGGAGCGGGCACCGGATGAAACGCCGCGCGGAATACATTCGGCCCCTCGCCGTAGTCGGTGAGGAGGTCAGATGCGAGCGTCGAGTCACGAAGTACACCGCCGCAGCCCAGCTGCGCTGCCCGGCGCTGGAGGGTAAGACCGTCACACCGCATGTCCTTCGGCACTCAGCCGCCGTGACCTCCCGCCTGGCACGATGCTGCTTGAAGTAGACGTCCAGCGCCTCGCGGACGATGCGGGAGAAGCCCTTGTCTCCTCGTTGCGCAGCGAGTTTGAGCAGCTCCGCCCGCTGACTGTCTTCGATCTCTAATGTGGGGATCCTAGAACGCCTGCTTGAGCTGCAGCGCTGCGCCGTGATCGGCGCGCCCACCGCCCTCGAAGCCGAAGCCGAACCAGGCGTCGAGCGCGAACTCCTCGTAGAGGAGCGCGTGCACGCCGAGTCCGAACGAGTCCGCGAGCCGCGGCGATTCGGCGTTGGTCACGCGATCGATCGCTCCGAACGCCACCGCGTTGTGGAACACGCCCAGCTTGAAGACGTCGCGCAACAAGGAGTAGCGAAACTCGGCGCCGAAGCTCGCCAGCTTGCGCGCGTAGACCGAACCGAACGGCCCCCGCAGCGGGTCGCCGCCGATGGACTGCTCCTCGGGAAAGAGGATATCGCCGCCGCGGTACTCGCCGCGGCCCTCGAGCCACAGCTCGCTCCAGCCGAACATGAACAGTGTCTGGTAGCGCCCGAGCAGCCGCACGCTGCCGGGACGGTCGGCGCGGCCGCGGCCGTAAAGCCGCGCCTCGAGGCCGAGCTCGTGCCCTCGGTCGCGCCGCAGCTCGGTGGGGTTGAGCCGCACCTGCAGCGTGGCCTCGCCGTACGGGCGCGTCTGCGCGAGCGCCGCGGTGTCGGCGATGGTGTCGGGCAGCCTCTCGGCCCCGTAGAGGAACCGCCGCTCCAGGCCGAGACCGAGCGAGAGGAGCACCAGGTCCGACGGGTTCACGCGCACCGCCAGGTTGCCGTCCAGCGTGGCGAACATGAAGCTCTCCAGCCGCAGGTCGGCGCGCTGGCGATCGGTGAGGGCCACGCGGCCGCTCAGGACCGGCCTGATGCCCGCGGCGATCGCCGGCCCCACCCACGCGCCGTCGCCCGTCAGGCGGGTGAACACCAACCGCGTGGCGCCGGTGTCGAGACGGTCGCGGATGGCGCCCGCGACCCGGCCCCCCAGGCGCCAGCGATCATCGGGAAGGACAAGCTTGAGGCCCTGGTAGTCGGCGCCGATGCCGTAGCCTTCGAGCGAGTCGATCTCGAGCTCGGGCGAGAGGCCGCGGCGGTACGGTCCGGGGATGATGAGGATATGCAGCTCATACGGGCGGCCGGGCTGGAAGAGCGGCAGCTCGTCGAGCGGTGCGATCTCGTCGAGCTGCGGCCCGAGCGGCGTCGCCGGCGCGTTTACCGGAACGAGCTCGTAGGCGAACTCGGCGAGGCTTACCCGCCTGGCCAGCTCCTTGAGCTGCCGCTCGAGCTGCGGCCGGTTGAAGACGCGCTCCGGTAGGCTGAGGGCGAGCTTGAAGCGCAGCGTCTCGATGGCGCCGCCGCCGAGGAAGATGATCTTGTCGAGTTGCCCTTCGTCGACATCGACGAGGACCTGCTCGCCGCCGACATGGGTCTTGACCGTCGCCAGATCGTAGCCCGCCTGGTGCAGGAAGTGGCTCAGGCGGGCGGCCACCGACTTCGCGGTCGCAGGAGTGGCCTTGGTGCCCGACGGCAACTCGAGAACGCTGCGGTAGACGTCATCGGGCAGGACCACGTTGCCGTGAAAGACCAGCAGCGGCGTGGAGGCGGCGAGCAGCAGGGCGAGCAGCACGGCGTGAAGCTAGCGCGTCAGCGAACGGAAAGCGCGGAGGGCTGCCCGCAGCGCCCCGCGGCCAGACTCAGGTGGTCGATTCGAACTTCTGCTCTGCGGGCATGAGAACGTGCTGCACGATCAACCCCTGTCCGTCGGCCGCGAAATTGTAGAGCACCACGAACGCGCCGACATGCAGGCGCAGCAGGCCTTCAGGGCGGCCGAATTGGACCGGGGCGCTGCTCGCGATCTCGACCAGCATCTGCTGCAAGCGCTCGCTGATGTCGGCGGGCAGCGAGTGCAGCCGGACGACCGCGTGCGCGCTGACGCTGATTCGCACTTCGCCCAGCCCGCACCAGACAAAAGGGGGGGTCATACGGACTGCATGCGGCGATGGGCTGCGCGCGGAAGGAAGGGCTCGAGCACCGTGCCGCCGCTCTCGCAGCGGCAGGCGGCTGGATGAGAGAGCGTCCGCGCCCGCGCCCAGCTCTCGGCAGCGGCGTTGACGAGCTTCATCGCGCCGGCGCGGCTGGCGGGATCGGTGCGGAGGAATTCGATGGCCAGATCGTTCCTGCGCGCCCAGACCACTCGGGCGCGGATGCCGGCCGGGGCGCCCAGCTCGCCAAACGAAATCTCGTCGCCCGCGATCAGGCCGGCGGCCACACCCGCGAGGCGCGCGCCACCGACGGACACGTCGATCAGACGGCCTACCGAGTTGAGGGCGCGCGCCGTTTGCACGCGGACCATCGAGTCGAAGTCGCAGGCGACGCGGCGCTGCTTGCGGCGGGGCGTGTGCAGCGCCACCCGCACGTCCTCCATCACGTGCGCGCCGTGCAGTTCGAGCCAGACGCCGGAGATCTCACCGGCAGTCCGGGCGTGCACACGAGCGCCAACCGTGATGCTCTGATCGGAGCCTGCGAACGCGAGCTCGAGGACGATGGCCTCGCCCACTGCCCCGTGCAGCAGCGGGTCGGCATAGAAGAGGAGCACGCGGCCTTCGGTTGCGCGTGCGTGCCGTCGCAGCTGGGCGCACGAGTCAAACACATAGCGGAGGAGGCGCGTGGGGGAGGCGGACATGCGTTGCCCTAGAGCAAGCCCGGTGCCAAAGCGGGGTGCGTAGATCCGGGATCAGGAGCTGTTTTTTGGAGAACAGCGCTTTCTTTTCGCCTCAACGGGAGGGAACTGTTTTGCCGTCACCAACAGCCTTACCGGTGGAATCGTCGCTCCAGGTGAAGTTCGGCAAGAACGACAGCCATCCGCGCCACCGCTTCTGGCGATCTTGCAGCCAGGAGGTCGCGTTCTAGTTCGCCTTCCAACAGACCGTGCTGTGCGCTGGTGCCTTGTGGACATGGCGGCCCCTTTGCAATCAGGGAATGCCGCTGCCCGCTAAAAAAGGAGAGGCGCGTCATGAGGATCCTGCTGGTAGACGACGACGCCGACGTACGCGAGGTGCTCGCGGAGTTGCTCACGCTCGAAGGCCACTGCGTCACCGCTGCGGCCGACGGTCCTGAAGGCGTGCTCCGCGCGCTGCAGACCGAGCCCGAGGTGGCGTTCATCGATCTCACCCTGCCGGGCATCGACGGCGTCGAGGTGGCGCGGCGCATCCGCTCGGTGCTGGGGTCGTCGGTGATCCTGATCGCGCTCAGCGGCCACGCCGACGCGAGCCCTCGCGGCTTCGACGCGCGCCTCACCAAGCCGTCAGGCGCGAGCGAGATCCTCGGCGTGCTGAGCCGCGCCAGCGCGCAGCAGCGCAAGACCGGCTGAACGCGCCAGCGAGCGGTTGCTCAAGAGCTCAACGCGCCGGGCGCACGCGCACGCGCCACGCTAGGCTCCACGCGGCCGATGAATTTCCTCCTCGCCGCCCTGTGCAGCTACCAGGTCGCCCTCTCCGGCGACGGCAAGCGGCTCGAGGTACAGGCCAGCCTGCCGGCGGGCTCCGGCACCGTGCTGTCAGTCGAGCGCGGCGCGGCTCCATTCGTGGCCGACGTCCGCGTGGACGGCGCCGCGGTGCAGGCCCGCGACGGTGTGTGGGCCGCGCCAGCCTGTCACCGCGGGTGCCGCGTGCGCTATCGATTCGACCTGGCGCGCTCCGCGGACGCAGGCGAGGGGGCCGAGCGGGACGGGGGGCTGATCGAAGCCCCGCCGCAGAGCTGGCTGCTGCGGCCGGAGGGCGCGGGGCGGCTCTCGGTGCGCGTCGCCGCGCCGGCGCCGCTCGCCTTCGCCGCAGGCCTTGTCCAGCGCCGTGGCGCTTTCGTGATCGCGAGCGATGACCTGCCCTTCGCCGCTCCCGCCGTCTTCGGGGCGCTGCAACTCGAGCGCATCCCGCTCGGCGCGCAGACGCTGCAGGTCGCGCTCGCGCCGTCGCCGCGCCCGCGGGCCGCGCTGCTGCGGTTCATCGCCGCGCAGGCGCAGGCGGTGGCGGACACCTTCGACCGGCTGCCGGTCGATGAGACGCTGCTGGTCGTCCTCCCGGAGCGCGGAAGCGGATCGCACGGGCGCACCCTGGGCGGCAGCGGCGCGACGGTGATCTGGAACCTGGGCGACGATACGCCGCTCGACGAGGACGAGTGGGTGCTGGTCCACGAGCTGGTGCACACCGGCTTTCCCGACCTGCAGCGCCGCGGACAGCACTGGGCCGAAGAAGGGCTCGCCACCTACGTCGAGCCGGTGGCGCGCGCCCGCGCAGGCCTCCTGCCGCCTTCGAAGGTGTGGCGCGATCTGGTCGCCGGATTGCCGCAAGGGGGACCGGTGGCCGGGGGAGGCGGCCTCGATCGCACGCCGACCTGGAGCAGCACTTACTGGGGCGGCGCGCTCTTCTGGCTGCTCGCCGACGTTCGCATCCGCGAGCGAACGGGGAACTCGCGCTCGCTCGAAGACGCGCTGCGGGGGCTGGTGGCGGCGGGCGGGACCATTGCGGCACGCTGGCCGCTCATCCGTGCGCTGGAGGTCGCCGACCAGGCGACCGGGACGCGCGTGCTCGAAGAGCTCTACTCGTCGATGGGCGAGACGGCCGCACCGGTCGATCTGCCGGCGCTGTTCAAGCGGCTCGGCGTCGCGTCCATCGAGGACGCGCGGTCCGGTGCTACCCCGAGCGAGCGGCCGGTCCTCCCCGACGGCTTCGACGAGACGGCCCCGCTGGCGAAGATTCGCGCGTCGATTACCTCTCGGCGCTGATTCTATGTAACGCTCGCCCCGCCCCCTCTGTCTCACAGGGCACTCCGCAACGCCTGCGGACCAAGGAGCTCACAAATGATGAATGGAATGAAGGGCATCGCCATCGCCGGCGCTCTCGCCACCATGCTGGCCCCCGCCGTCGCTTTCGCCGGCAAGGCCGCGCACAGCAAGGGCATGGAATGTACCGGCTCGAACGACTGCAAGGGCAAGGGCAACTGCAAGGGCGGCGCGCACGACTGCAAGGGCAAGAACGACTGCAAGGGCCAGGGCTTCACCATGGAGAAGAGCGCCAAGGCTTGCGAGACCAAGGGCGGCAAGGTCGCAGCGGCCGGCGACAAGAAGGCGATGTAACCAGGCGGCGCGGCCGGCCGTCCTTTTGCCATGAGCTATCAACGAACATCGCTCGGCCACGGTATCGGGCTCCGGCCGAAGCACTTCTCGCAAATGCTCGCCGAGCGGCCGAAGGTGGCCTGGCTCGAAGCGGTGAGCGAGAATTACATGGCGAAAGGCGGCCGGCCCGTCGCGGTGCTGGAAAAAGTGCGCCGCGACCTTCCGGTGGCGCTGCACGGCGTGTCCCTCTCGATCGGCGCGGCCGCTCCACTCGATCAGCAATACCTCGACGCGCTGGCGGCGCTGGTGGCGCGCGTCGAGCCAGCCATCGTCTCCGACCACCTCTGCTGGGGGAGCCACGGTGGGCGCTATGGCCACGATCTCTGGCCGCTCCCCTATACCGACGAGGCGGTGGAGCACGTCGCATCCCGCATCGCGCAGGTGCAGGACCGGCTCAAGCGGCAACTATTGATCGAGAACGTTTCCTCCTATGTCACCTATCGGGAATCGACCATGCCCGAGTGGGAGTTCGTGCGGCGCATCGCCGAGAAGGCCGATTGCGGGATCCTGCTCGATATCAACAACATTTACGTGAGCGGGAAAAACCACGGCTTCGATCCAATCGATTATCTCGACGGCATCCCTTCCGCGCGCGTCGGCCAATTCCACCTGGCCGGGCATCTGGACAAAGGGACCTGGCTGCTCGATTCGCACGACGCGCCGGTGCCCGATCCGGTCTGGTCGCTCTATCGCGAGGCGCTCCGCCGCTACGGCAAGGTGCCGGCGCTGGTCGAGTGGGACGACCACATTCCGCCGCTCGACGCGCTGCTCGCGGAGAGCCGCAAAGCCGAGCAGGTCGAGCGGGAGACGCTCGCGGCCCTTCCGGCGCGGGAGCCGCGTGCGGCTTCGCCCCGCGCGGTGGCGCAATGAATCTCGCGCAGATGCAGCAACGTTTCTGGGACCTCGCCACCCGCGCCCCGGGCGCGCGGCCTGCCGACGAGTGCTTCGTCGGTACCCCCTCCCTGCCGGCCGGCAAGCGCCTCGACATCTATGCCGACATGTTTCTTTGGCGGCAGATCGACTCCTTGCGCGAGGACTTTCCCAAGCTCGCCGCGCTGCTCGGCGACCACGGCTCGTATCACGCGTTCGAGGATTACCTCGCGGCGCACCCGTCCACGCATCCTTCGCTCAATCGGCTCGGGCAGGCGCTCGCGTCGTTCCTCTCCGAAAGAGAAGGCTCGCGGCCCGACCTCGCCGACCTCGCCGTGCTGGAGTGGACGCGCAGCGAGGTGTTCGACGAGGCCGACGCCTTGGCCGCCACCGCCGCGCTGCTCGAAGGCCGCGAGGACGCCGCCGCGGTGCGCTTCCGGCTTTCGCCCGCCCTGCGCCTCTTGCACCTGCGCCACGACGTCGTTCCGCTCTGGAAGGAACTGGATGAAGGCCGCGAGCCGCCGCCCCCTGCCCCGTTTGCGTCGCAGATCGCGGTCTGGCGCAAGGAGTTCGTGGTCTATCACTGCGCGCTCGCGGCCGACGAAGCCGTCGCCCTGCGCCGCGCGCTCGACGGCGCCACGCTGGCCGAAGTCTGCGACACCTTCGCCGACCGCGAGGACGCCGTGCCTGCGGCGCTGAAGGCCGTGGCGAGCTGGTTTGCCGAGCAATGGATCGTGGGGGAAAAGAATGATCGCTCTCTATGAACGCGTGAAGCTCAAGCTCAGCGAGAATGCCTGGATCGCGCTGCTGCTGCTCCGGCTCTTCGTCGGCTACTTCTTCTTCGAGACGGGCTGGGGGAAGCTTCACAACCTCGACACCTTCACGCAGCGGTTCATCGACTGGGGCATTCCGATGCCCGCCTTCAATGCCGCGCTGTCCGCCTGGACCGAGGCCGTCGGTGGGCTCCTGATCATGGCGGGCCTCGCCACGCGGCTCGTCTCGATCCCGCTGATCGTCAATATGATCGTCGCGGTGGTGACGGTGAAGCTCAAGAAGGTGGAGGGGCTGGACGATTTCGCCGAGCTCGACGAGCCGCTCTATGCGCTTGCGTTCCTGGTCCTGCTCTTCGTGGGGCCTGGCAAGGTCAGCCTCGATTATCTCATCGCTCGAGTTCGGACGTCGAAGCGGGCGGCCGTCCCAGCAGCAGGCGGTTCTTCGGCGTAATCGCTTCCGGGATTGATTGGGTAAAGACTTCATATCCGTGCGCCCGGAGCCGCGCGGCGCGCGTCGCATCCATGGCCAGCGCAGGATCGAGCCAGCCGCCCAAGCCCCCCTGATCGCCCGTGCCGGTGGCGTGGCAGCAGGGCAGCACCGCCACCGCGGCGCGCGCGTTCAGCGCCTTCGAGAGCACCTGGTCGGTGAGCGGACCGCAAGCGTGCGCCGATACCACCACGTCTCCTTTGAGCACCTCGACTTCATCCAGCGGTCGCGCGATCAGCTCGACGCGGCCTTTGAGTCGCGGCCACTCGGCGGTGAACGCCTCGGCGAGCTGCGCGGCACTGGGCGGAAGGTGCGGATCGACCGCGAGCGCCCCCGGCGAGCGGTCGTCGAGGATGAGCATCAGATAGGCGACCAGCCCGTGGCCGCAGGCGAGGTCGACGATGCGCCCGCCGCGCAACCGGCGCCGCGTGCGCCGCGCCACCTCCCACGATTCGAACAGCTCCTTGCGCGGCAGGCACTCGGCAGCACAGACGACGCGCGCGATGCGGTGGAAGAGGGTCGCGCCTTGGAAGCGCGGCAGGTCGCGCGCGGTCAGCCGCGAGCGACTCGAGAGCAGGAAGAAGGACACGCCGCAAGCATACGCCGGGTGCACCGGCCAGCGCGCCAGGGACTTTGCCAAGCCAGCGCGCGCGGTGGCGCTCTCCCGGGGAGCTCGCGCGTCAGGGTGCGCGGTCGATGCGGCCGTCGGGATAGCGCGCGAAGCGGCCTTCGGTCCGCGCGTGCACCGGTCCGTCGCTCGGCCAGGGCCAGCCGCCGAAGCCGGTGCGCTGGTAATCGGCGAACGCCTGGCGGAGCTCCTCCGGAGAGGTCATGACGAAGGGGCCATGCTGCGCGACCGGCTCGCCGATGGGGCGGCCTTGCAGCAGCAGGAGCTCGCTTTCCTTCGGACCATTCATGATTCCAGCGGCGCCCTCGCCCAGCTCGATACGCGAGCCGTTCGGCGCTTCGCGGCCGAGGATGCGAAGCCCCGCGCCGCGAAAGAGATACAGCGAGCGATTGGAGCCCGACCGCGCGGCGGGCAACGTCCATTGCGCGTGCGGCTCCAGCCTGATCGTCCAGATGGCAAGGTCCGACTCGGGCCGCGCCGCCCACGACCCGGGAGGCGGCGCCGCGGCGCGCACCTCGTGCAGGCCGCCGGCGATCACGGTCACCTCGGCGCCCGCCGACCGGTGCGTCACCGCCGCCTCCTTCCAGAACATCGAGAAGTACGGCTCGGCGAGCTTGCTCGCATGGGGAAGGTTCAGCCAAAGCTGGAACAGCTCGAGCGGGTTTCCGCGCTCGCGCTCGAGCAGTGGAAACATCTCCGAGTGGACGATGCCCTTGCCGGCGGTGAGCCACTGCGTGTCCCCGGCGCCGAAGCGGGCCGTCGCGCCGAGCGAGTCAGAGTGGTCGATGAAGCCGCTGCGAACGATGGTGACGGTCTCGAAGCCGCGGTGTGGATGCTGCGGAAAGCCCGGGACCACCTCGCCGTGGTACATGCGCCAGCCATCCTTGCCGGCGAAGTCCTGGCCGATATCGCGGCCGGCGAGCGAGGCCGCGGGCGCCAGACGCTCGTCGCCCGCCGGATAGGCGTCGTCGTGGTGGACGCAGAAGAGGAACGGATCGGCGGTCCGCCAGGGAAACTCCAGAGGGGTGATGATCGGATTTTCCATCGGCGCTTGGATGCGGCCAGGCGCCGGGCGATGCGCGGTTGCCAGGCGCACGGAATGATGCAGACCGCGGGGCTCAGCGGTGTTCCCCGCCTCGACCAGCCCCTCCAGCTGCTTGAGGAGCTTCTCCACGTCCGCCGGATGCAGGCCGGTGGCTCGTCGAGGACATAAAGAGTATTGCCGCGCTGCAGGCGCTGCAGCTCGGTGGCGAGCTTGATCCGCTGCGCCTCGCCGCCGGAGAGCTCGGTGGCGGGCTGGCCCAGCCGCAGATATCCCAGCCCGACCTCCTGCAGCACCTCGAGTGAGCGCGCGACGTGCGGCTCGCCGGCGAAGAACTCGCGTGCCCCGTCCACCGTCAGCCGCAGCACATCGGCAATGGTCTTTCCGCGGTATTGGATTTCGAGCGTCTGGGCGTGGTAACGGGCGCCGTGGCAGGTGGGGCAGGGAGCATAAACGCCGGGCAGGAAGAGCAGCTCGACGAAGACGAAGCCTTCGCCCTCGCAGGTCTCGCAGCGGCCCTTGGCGACATTGAATGAGAAGCGGCCCGCATCGTAATGGCGGGCGCGCGCCGCCCTGGTGGAGGCGAAGAGCTTGCGCACGTGGTCGAACAGCCCGGTATAGGTCGCGAGATTGGAGCGCGGCGTCCGGCCGATCGGCTTCTGATCGACGCGCACGCCCGGGCCTGCTGCTCGTCAACCTTGGCAGATGAGCCCCAGCGCAGCAGGACCGACCGGGCGCCAGCAGCGCCGCCAGTAGACCGCTCCCTGACTAATTCACCGTCACCGTGAGCGTCACCGTACCCGAGGCGCCCGCGTTCAGGCTGCCGCCCAGGGTCCAGGTGATGGTGCCGGAGGAGCCGGGCGCCGGAGCGGAGACGCTGCATGACGTCAGCGACGCCGGCAGCGCGCCGCAGCTGGCGCTGACGAAGCTGGTGAACTGCGGCGTCAGGTCGGTGATGACCAGGTTTTGCAGGGTCATTCCGCCGTTTGGATTGGTATAGGTAATCGTATAGGTCACCGCGGTGCCCGGCGGCACGTTGGCCAGGTTTGCCGACTTGAGCAGCTGGATGGGCAGCTTGTTGAGCGTGAGCGTGGCGGTGTTGCTGGCCGCGCCCGCCGAGACGATCTGGCTGCAGAGAACGCCGCTCGCCGTGTTCGGATAGCTGCCCGCCGCGGTGCCGGTCACCGGCACGGTGATGGTGCAGCTGCCGGCATTCAGCGTCGGGATCCCCAGGCTCAGGCTGGTCGCGCCGAACGCTGGCGTGCCAGTGACGCCGACGCAGGTGCCGCCCAGCGAGGGGGGATTGGAGACGGAGAGTGAACCCAGGGCATCGGTGAAGGTGCAGCCAGTCAGCGGAGAGCTGCCGTTGGGGTTGGTCACGGTGAAGGTCAGTATCGAAGTTCGATAAGCGTCCACCGCGACGGGATTGAACGCCTCGCTGAGGGTCGGCTTCACCACCACCGTCAACACTGCGGTGTTGCTGGCGGGACCGGTGCCGCTGCCCCAGCTGATGGTCGAGGTGGTGTTGGAGAAGCTGCCGGCGCCGCTGGTGGTGACGGGCAGAGTGATGGTGCAGGTCCCCAGCGCGCCGATGGAGCCGTTAACCAACTGGAAGCCTGCGTCGCCCGGCGCGCTGGTGGCGGTTCCTGCCAGGTTCTTCAGCGTTCCGCCGCAGGCGGTCGCCGGCGCGGGGCTCGCCGCCACCGTCATACCAGCGGGAAAAGAGTCGCTGAAATTGACCACGTTGGTGAAGACGCTGTTGAGCCCATTGGTGAGCGTGAAGGTAAGGGTCGACTTCTCGCCGACGCCGATGCTGGCGGGCCCGAACGCCTTGGCGACGGCGATCTTTCCCGAGCCGAGCGTCGCGGTGTTGGACGCGGGGCCGGCCGACGCGCCGGTCTCGTTGGCGGTCACCCCAGAGGCGGTGTTGCTGAAGCTGCCGGTGCCCGCGGTGACGTCCACCAGCACGGTGCAGCTCGAGTTGGCGGGAATGGCGATACCGGTGAAGTTGACGCTGGTGGCGAAGGTGCCCGCCGCCTGCGCGCTGGGAATGGCGCCGGTGCAGGTTCCCCGGCCAGCGCCGATGTAGCTCTGCGCCAGGTTGGTGGTGGTCAGGCCCGCGGGGAAGGCGTCGCTGAAGCTCGCGCCGCTCAGGCTCACCGAGCTGGAGTTGCTCAGGGTGAACACGAGCGTGGAGGTGCCGTTGGGCACGATGGCCGAGGGCGAGAAGATCTTGGCGAGGGTCGCGTAGGTGACCACGTTGAGATAGGCGGGGGCGGACGCGGGCCCGGCCGTTGGCGTCTGGGTGCTGGTCGCGCCGCCGGCAGAGTTGGGCCAGCCGCCCGAGGGGCTGAGGCTTCCGCTCGCCACGCGCACGGTGACGGTGCAGCTGCCGTTGGCGGGGACGGTGAGGCCGGTGAACGACAGGCTGGTGGCGCCCGCGGCGAAGCTGTTCCCGCTCGCGCCGGTGCAGGTGCCTCCCGCGGCGGCGGCCTGGTAGATCTGGAAGCCGCTCAGTGATTCGGCAAAGGCCACGGCGGTCAGCGCGACGGTGTTGACGTTGCTGAGCGTGATCGTCAACGTCGAGAAGCTCGTGGCCGAGGCCGCGCTCGACAGGATGACCCCCGGGTTGAACGACACCGACAGCTGCGGCGGCGAATCGACCGTGACCGTGGCGGTGTTCGAGGGCGCGCCGGCGACGGACGTCTGCGCGGTGGTCACGCCGCTGGCGGTGTTCTGCTGGATACCGGCGATGCTGCTGGTCAGGACGATGGTGACAGTGCAGCTGCCCGCGGCCGGCAGGGTGATTCCCGAGAACGGGAGCGAGCCTGACTGGCCCGCGGCGAAGTTGTTCGACGACGCGCCCGCGCAAGTTCCACCGGCTGGACCCGAGGTCGCGACGGTGAGGTTGGTCAGCGTGTCGGTGAAGAAGGCGCCCGTGAGCGGAATGGCGCTGGTGTTGCTGATGGTGAAGGTGACGGTGCTGGTGCCGCCCTGCGGAATGGGGTTGGTGGAGAAGGTCTTCGCGATGGTGGGCGCGGCGACGACGATGAGGTTGGCAATGTTCGAGCCGGCGCCGGTTACCGCCTGCAAGCTGGACACGCCGCTGGTGGAGTTGGGATAGCCCGAAGCATTGCTATTGATATTGCTGGTCAGCGGAATGATCACCGTGCAGCCGCCCGCCCCGGCGGGGATGCTCAGGCCGCTGAAAGAGAGCGTCGCGCCCGCGACGCCCGCGGTGAACGAGCTCGACGAAGCGCCCGCGCAGGTGCCGCCAGCGGTCACGGTGCCGGCGCCCGCCACCATCAAGTTCCCGTTGAGCGCGTCGGTGAAGCCCGCGCCGGTGAGCGTGATCGGACCATTACTCACCAGCGTGAAGGTCACAATGGAGGGCTGGCCGATCTGGATGGAGCCGGGGCTGAACGCTTTGGTAATGGTGGGCGGTCCGGTGACGGCTAGCGAGGCGGTGTTGGACGCGGGGCCTGTAGCGAGCAGCGCGGTGCGGACCCCGGAGGCCGTATTGGTCTGTGCGCCGATGGTGCTGCTGGTGACCAGGAAGGTCACCGTGCACGACGCCGAGGCGGGGATGTTGATGCCAGTGAAGCTCAGGCTGGTTTGTCCCGCGGAGAGCGCGGCCGGCGTGGTGCCAACGCAGCTGCCGCCCACCGACTGCGCTCCGCTGACGGACATTCCTGTCAGTGTGTCGGTGAGGGCGCCGCCCGTCTGCGCCGTCGCGGTGGGGTTGGTCAGCGTCAGCGTCACGGTTGAGGTGCCGCCCGAAGCGATCGGCGTCGGATTGAAGATCTTGGCGAGGCCGATGACGCCGACGCCGAGGCCCGCCGCGTTCGAGGGAGCGCCCGCGGTCACCGTCTGCGTGGTGGTGACGCCGCCCGCCGTGTTGACGTAGTTGCCTTGCGTCGCGCTGTGCACGGGAATGGAGACGATGCAGGTGCCCTGCGCCGGCAGAGTTCCGGCGGTGAGCGCAAACGAAGTGTCGCCCGCCGTGACGGAGGTGGGCGTAAAGCCGGTGCAGCCGGTGCCCGTCACGGTGACCGCGCCGGTGCTGGCGACGAGGCCGGCGGGGAAGGTGTCGGTAAAGCTGGCGCCGGTCAGCGCCTGCGTCGCGTTCGGGTTGGCGATGGCGAAGCTCACCGTGGTGTCCAGGCCGGGCGATACGGCCGGCGGCGAGAACGACTTGGCGATGCTGGGCCGCGCCAGCAGCGTGCCGCTGCCCGAGGCAGTATTGGTAATGTTGAGGTTATCGCCCAATGAGCCGATCGGCAGGGTGTTGGTATAGCTCGCGGCCGCGGCGGTGCTGACGCTCACCGAGAAGGTGCAGGTGCCGCCTGCGGGAATGAGGCCGCCCGATTGCGCGAACGAGGTGGCGCCCGCCGCCAGTGTGGAGGGTCCAAATCCGCTGCAGCCACTCGACGAGACCGGGCCGCCCACGGCGGTGAGCCCGCTGGGGAAGGTGTCGTTGAAGGCGGAGCCGGTCACCGGCACGGAGTTGGGGTTGGTGACGACGATGTTGAGCAGCGCCGTCCCGCCCGCTACCACCGAGACGGGGCTGAACGACTTCACCACGGTCGCCGGCATCCAGACAGCAACGTCCTCCTGGGTGGAGCTGCTGCCGAGGTAATTGCTGCCGGGCACGAAGTCGCCGGTGGAGTAGGTCCCGCCGGGCGTGACCTTCTGGCCGCCCGCGGTGCGGGTGGGATCGTCGTAGGTCACATTGGCGGAGTTCTGGTACGTGCCGAGCGCGGTGGCGGCGGGGACGTTGACGGTAAAGGAGAGGACCACCGAGCCGCCGCCCGGAAGGCTGAAGGTGCCCCACGACGGCGAGGTCGCGCCGGCCGCGGGATTGACCACCGCGCTGCGGGTGGCGCCGCCCGCGAGCGTGAGGGTGTCGGTGGTGGCGAGCGTGAAGGGCGCGGGGAGCGGGTCTACCAGCGCGACGCCGGTGGCCGTGCCGTAAGCGCCGCCGTTGCCGAGGGTGATGGTGTAGCTCGTGGTCAGGCCCTGCACGGTGCTGGCTTTGGTGGTCAGCTTGCTGACGGTGAGCAGCGGATAGCAGAGCGAGTTGGGTCCGGCGCCGGGAATATCGGTGGAGATCACCGAGCTGATCTGGTAGCCGCCCGGCGACGCCGACGAGCCGTACGGCGCGGTCGAGGTCGGGCTGGGAGAGGTGGTGCCGTTCGCGCTGCCCGCCACGTTGATGCTGGCGTTGGAGCTGCTGGAGAGCGCCGCGAAGCCGCCGCCGCCGCCGCCGCCGGGGCCGTGCGGCTGCTGGTTGTAGGCGCCGCAGGTGCCGCTGTTCTCGCCGGTGCCGTTGCCGGTGTTGCTGCCGCCCATGCCGCCGCTGGCGTTGACCACCAGGTTGCCGACATTGCCGTTGTTCCCGGACGCGAAGACCAGGACCGATCCGCCGCCGCCGCCGCCGCCCGAGGCGTCGTTGCAAACCGATTGGTTTCCAGCGGTGCCGTTGGCGCTGATGGTGCCGCTGCCGATCATGGTGCGGGCGCGGATGAGGACCACGCCGCCGCCGGATGCGCCGCTGGAGGCGAGGCCGTAGTTGGGAGTGCCGGTGCCGTTGTTGCTGACGCCCGCGCCGCCGCCGCCGCCCAGGGTGAGACGCGCGGCGGCCAGGGGAACGCCTTCGCCGCCGAAGCCGCCGGTCTGCGATCCGGGCGGCGTGCCGGGGGTCCAGCCGTAGCCACCCGAACCGCCCGCGGCATAGCCGCCGCCGCCGCCGCCGCCGGTGTTTTGATCGTTGCCGTTCGGGTTTGCGTTGCCCGGATCGCCGTCGGTCCCGCCGCCGCCCGCGTTGCCGGGCGCTCCACGCGCCAGGCTTCCGTTGGGGTATCCCTCGACGCCGGTGTCCAGCACGGCGCCCGCGCCGTTGGTGGCGACGCCCACCGCCGCCGGCACGAACAGATAGCGCGGGGTACCGACGATTCCTTCGCCCTTGGATGCGTTCGACCCGAAGAATGGTCCAGAGTTGGAGCTGGGGTTTGGCGCCATCACCGGCGGCAGCGGGTCGAGCGTGGTGGCGTAATCGGTGACTAAATAGTTGGGCTGCGACGGGTCCGGGCCCTTCAAATAGAGGGCGCCGCCGCCGCGGAAGCCGCGGCCCTGCACGTCGACGGTCCCGCCGCTCCAGCTCAGCTGCCCGGCGACGTCGAAGACCACCACGCCGCCGGTGGAGCCGTTCCACGGCTTCGCGGTCAACGTGCCGCCCAGCATGGCCGAGCTGTATTGCGGAACGCGGATGACCTGGAAGGTGCGCTGCCCGCTGGCACCGGCGACATAGGCCACGGTCCGGTAGCTGTTCTTCAGCGGCGCGGTGACGGGAATGGGGCTGCCGCCCGCATAGGTGAGCGCGACGGTCGCATATTCATAGACGCCAGAGTTGTTCAGCGATGTCTGGCCCGCTCCGGGCGAGCTGCCGCCATAGGCGCTGGTATTGGAGCTGTTGATATCGGCATCCTGCATCTGCATCACGAGGACGAGATCGCCCGGCGCGATCGGTGTCGCCGAGCCGCCCGACGAGGTATCGATGGCGCCGACGGGAATCGACATCGATCCGGCAGAGGCATTGCGGCCCGGATAGTAGCTGTTGACGATTCCGGCGAGCGTGGCGGGCCCGTCCTTGCCCGGATTGGAGCACACCGCCGTCGCCGCGAACGCGCCGCTCGCGCCGCTGAAGCCGGCGAGCAGCGCAAAGACGAAACGGAGGGTGGGTTTCAGTGTCGTCATTGTTTGTTCAGCCAACCGGCGGCCTCGCGCACGGAGTCCTGGTCGAATTTCAGGCGCAGCCGGAGATAAGGGCCCTGGTCGGTATAGTTGGAAGCCGAGAAGTCGCGGTCGTGATAGCCGCAGAGGTTGTAGCCCACGCTCAGCCAGACGTTGGTGACGGGGCTGAATCCCACCGAGGGCCCGGCGCTGTAGGCCACCGCGCCGTTTCCCCAGGTGTGCAGCGCGCTCGCGCGGGCGCCGAGATCCCATTGCTCCGTCAGGTCATACCGGGCTTCGATGGAGGTCTGGTCGGTATATCCCTGGTAGAGCGAATCGGAGATGCGCTCGCGGCCGTATTTGCCGCCATACCCCAGCGAAAGCTGCAGCTCTTTGCGGGGGCGGTAGTTGGCGATGACGTTGTCGACCAGACGCCAGGAATCGACGTCGCCGGAGCCGGACGCGACGGTGATCGCGTAGGGGAAGGTCCCGGTGCTGCGATCCACCAGCCAGTCGAGCCGGTTGAGCAAGATCCAGCGCGTTTGCGCCGGGCGATAGACGAGGCCGAAACGCACGTTGCCCGAGGTGGTGTGCGCGCCGGCGGGCGTATTGCCCCCCAGATATTGGCCGCGGCCCGACCACGCCCAGCCGCTGGCCAGCTCGGAGACGATGCCGGAGAGCAGCGCCCACTTGTTCTCGCTCGTGGCCGTGCGCAACTCGGCGCGCGATTCCCAGACGAAGCTCTTCACCTGGTAGCTCGCGCCGGTGGACACCGCGGTGAAGTCCTCCCCGCCGCCCGACGCCGGCGGCACGTTGGCATTGAGCTGGTAATATCCGACGTGCTTGAGAGTCTGCGTGCGCTCGCCGCCGACGTCCACCTTCCACGCGTCGGTCAATTGCCACCGCTGCCGCAGGCCGAGGTTGCCGAACACCCGTCCCGCGTTCTCGTCGAGCTGACGCTCCACCGAACTGGAGAGCGTTCCGCCCTTCCATAAAGTCGAGCGCAGGCCGACGCGCGTGTGCTGCGTGGTGGCGGCATCGCCCCAGGTCAGCTCCTCGGCGGCGAACAGAGCCACGTCGCTGGTCAGTTTGGTTTGGGCCCGGAGCCCCAACCGCGTGGGGAAGTCCACGTTGCCGTTACCCCAGATCGATTGCGCGTAATCGAGCCCGAGGGTCAGCCGCTCGTGGACGACCAGCTTGCCGCCCACCGTCAGCTGGCGGGAGGTGTGATCGCTGCCGTCGGCCAGCTGGTCGGTGCTGTCGAGCAGCCCGGCATAAGCGCCATACGGGCCATTCAGGTAATTGAGCCGGGCCTCGGCCAGGTATCGCCGCGAGCCCAGGTTCAGGTTGCTGGCAAAGGTATCCTGCCGGTAGGCTTGCCCGGTGAGGCTGATCTTTTCGCCGAATCGATAAGCGGAATCGAAGCCCAGCTTGCGCGTGCCGGCCTCGGTGAAGGCCTGCTGGCCCAAGCCGAAGGCGCCCTGCTGCTCGCGCAGGTAGACGCGGCCGTCGAACGAATGCGTGACGTGCTGGAGCTCGGCGAGCCACGCGTCGCCCCTGGCGCTGCCCAGGCCGGCCTGCCGGGAGTCGGTGAGCGCGAATTCGCCGCGCAGCTTCGTATTGGTCAGCAATTGCAGCTTCGCGTCCACGCCGTAGAGCTCGTTCTGCCGATCGCCCTGCCCCTCGTGCACGAAGGTCGCGCCGGCGCGGAGCCGTTGGTCGAACAGCTTCACACCCGCGCGCCCGCCCGCCGTGGTGTCCAGTCCCGACAGCGTCTCGGTCTCGTATTCGATCACGATGGTGACGGGGTTGAGCTGCGGATCGCGGCTGGGGATGGGCTCACGGAAGAACAGCGTGCCCGAGTCATAATCGATCGAGTAATCGAGGAAGCGGCCCATCGTCTGCGAAGAGACGATCACCTCGCTGTGGAAGCGGTCGCGCGTGACCACGGTAATGAGCTCGGAGTTGACCGTGATGGCGCGGCGCGCGAGGTGGTAGAGGCCGGAGGTGCCGTCTCCGGGGATCTCGTCGCGGGCATAGGCCTTGTCGGTGCGCGAGCCGAAGGCGTTCACTTCGACGTTGCGGGTTTGCAGCTCGGCCTTCACGCCGTTCATGCGGCGGCTGTAGCGCGAGAGCTCGGTCACGGTCAGGCCGGTATCGTAATCGCCGAACAGCGCATAGAACTGCTCGCGCTCGATCTTCAGATACAGCTTTCGCGCGCTGGCCGCGTCATATCCCTGCTGGGTCGAATCGCCATACAGCGTGTAATAGGCCTGTGGGTCGATGATCTGGAACAGGCTGTTCCCCACCTGCGAGGGATTGCGGCCGGAATCATAGGCCATGGTCACGAGCCATTTGCCCTTGATCTGCCCCTTGGCATAGAGGGCGACGCGGCCTTCGGTCGTCAGGTCCTGCGCGCCACCTTCGGCTTGCAGCGACTCGAGGTTCCCCGACGCGGTGGCATATCCGGCGGTGCCTTCGGCGAAGCCCACCAGGATCCAGTCGCGCAGCTTCGGCTGCACCCA
>JAYWBT010000156.1:0-30471 GCA_043781235.1 Deltaproteobacteria bacterium | reverse complement strand
CAGCTCGACTTCTCGCAGCCGCGCTACGCCGACGGCTGGGTGCGCGAGCTGACCTCGGCGCAGGTCGACCGCTACGCGCTGCTCTTCGACGGCGTGGTCGCCGCCGCGCGCGAGAGCGGGCGCGAGATCGCGGACCTGGTCTGCGAGGTGCTGAGCACGCAGCCCTATCCGGTGGCGCGCGTGCTGCAGCGGCACGGCCTCGGCCGCTTTCGCGTCACGCAGAAGGCGGCGCTCGACGACCCGCGCGACGTCTACCGCGGCGAGAACGCGCAGCCCGCCGACTGGATCATGGCGGGAAACCACGACACCGCGCCCATCTGGAGCGTGGCCGAGCGCTGGTTCGCCTCGGGCACTGCGGCGGCGCAGGCGGAGTATCTCGCTGGACGCCTCCGCTGCAGCGCCGCGGAGCTTGAGCGCGACCCCGCGACGCTCGCGTCGGCCAAGCTCGCCGAGCTGTTCGTCGGCCCGGCGCGCAACGTGATGGTGTTCTTTCCCGACCTGCTGGGGATGCGCGAGATCTACAACCGCCCCGGCGTCGTCAGCGACGAGAACTGGTCCTTGCGGGTGCCGCCCGACTTCGCGGCGTCGTATGCCGAGGCCTGTCGCGAGGGGCGCGCGCTCGATCTGCCGCGCGCCCTGAACACGGCCCTCCGCGCGCGCGGCGCAGGGGACCGGGACCTGCTCGCCGCGCTTACTTCTTGGTTCCGACGATGATCACCACGAAGACGCTATTCCTGCCGAAGTTCACGCTGGTGCCCTGGCCAACCCCGACGCCCACCAGCTTGTCGTTGCGCATGATCGCCGGCTCCTCGGCGAAGTCGAGCGGGTCGGCCTTGACGCCCTCGATGTAGTCCACCGAGCGGAAGCTCTTGTAGAGCGGCCGCAGGATCTCGCGGTCGCGCTCCGCCGTCATGGCGCCCTTGGCCTTGACCAGCTCGTCGGCGTACTTCTGCGCGACCTCGTCCAGCGTGGCGTCGTTCTTGAGGGGCGCCGCGCGGCCGTCCTTGCGCTTCTGCACGATGCGCTCGCGCAGCTTGGCCTTCAGCTGGCTGCCGTCCACCGTCGGCAGCTCCTTGACGAAGATCTCGGTAAGGAACGCCGTCTGCTTGCCGGCGGCGTCCTTGCTCATCACTACGCTGATGCCCGCGTGGGTGGCGTCCTTGCTCATATAGTTCGCGCGGTTCGCCGGGCGCGTCTCGAAGGCCTTCTGCGCGGCGGGGCCCGAGGTGGACTGCGCCGGATTCACCAGGATGACCGGCGAAGCGACCTCGTTCTGCTTGAGCGCCGCATTCAGGTCTGCGGTGGAGATGTCGCCCTTCTTCTCCGAGATGGCGCGCGCCACCGCGGCGACGGACGCGTCAGGCTCGAGCGGCTGCAGGCCAGCCGCGGTCCGCTCGGCGTTGATCAGCTCGAGCACCTTCTTCTCCTGCACCTCGGGGCTCTCGGGCGCTGCCGCCGCCGGTGTCTCCTTGGCCGCTCCCGCGGACGCCTCGCCGCTCTTCGCGCCGCTCGGCGCCGCAGCCGCGATGGAGACCGGCAGCTCGCCGCCGCACGCCACCGCGAAGTTCGCCAGGTCGCTCACCGCTCCGTTGCGCTCGCCGCGCACCTCGATGCGGAACTGCCCGGGCTTGTCGCCGCACTTGAGCTCGGTCTGGAACGACTTGTCGGACGAGATCTTGGGACTGTCCAGGTTTCCTTGCGGGTCGGAGACCAGAACTTTGAGATTCTCGAAGTCGCCGTTGACCTTTCCAGCGAGCGGCGCGCTTCCGCCGGGGGCCAGCTTGCGCGGCACCGGCTGGAGGTCCAGCGACTGGTCCTGCTGCACCAGCACTACCTTGGTCTGGTTCTTGTTGAGGTACTGGGTCGCCACCGCGTAGCGCGGGTTTGGGTTGCTCGCCGCGAACGAGGTGATCGGCTCGATCAGCCGCTGTGCGACGTCCTTGTCTTTCTCCGATCCCTCTCCCTGGCTCGAGGGCGTGGTGATGGTGGCGACGCTGATGCGCAGGCTTTGCGAGGGAAGGCCGAAGTACGAGGCGACGAAGCCGATGACGTCGGCCGGCGGCGACTCGTCGGACCAGGAGAGGAAGGTCTCGGCGACGGCGCAGAGCCGGCCTTCGGTGGTCGGAGCCGGCTTGCCCGAGGCTTTGGCGCTGTTCTGGACGCCGTCGTCGACCAGCGTGATCGCGCTGCTGCGCAGGCAGCTGCGCGTGGCGTCGGGGCCGTAGTTCACGGCCGTCGCCCGGGAGGGCGCGAAGTTGCCGTTGGAGAAGGCGCCCGGCGAACGCTGGTTCGCGGTGAGGCCGGCGCAGGAGGTCGCAACCAACGCCAGAAGGAGCAGCTTGCCGTTTCTCATGTCGGATTCCCCGGAGGCGAAAGAGGCTACTGGGGCAGCGTGAGCTTGATGGTGAAGGTGTAGTCGACTTCGATGGGCTTGCCCTGCAGCATGGCCGGCGAGTAGCGCCGGTGCTCCAGCGCGTCGACGACGGCGCGATCCATGAAGGGCACGCTCTTGAGCACGCGGCATTGGCGCACCGCCCCCTGCACGCTGACGATGCACTTCACGATCATGGTGCCCTGGACCTCGCGCTCGAGCGCCTGGTCGGTGTAGGTCGGATCCGGACCGGACAGCTTCTGCGGCCGGGTCATGACGCCTTCGTTGAACTCGACGGGACCGGAGGACGGACCACTGCCGGCGCCGCCGACCACGCCTCCAACCACCCCACCGACGACTCCGCCGACCACGCCGCCTTCGACGCCGCCCTCGACGCCCTCGTCTTCTTCCGTGTCGGGCGCCTCCTCGGGCATCTCCTCGACCTTGGGCACTTCCTTCGGCGCGATGAGCTGGTGCGCGACCTTGGGAGTGATCGGGGTCTTGGGAGTCTGCCTCGGCGTCTTCGGCTTGTGACCGGCGGGCGGTGGCGGGGGAGGCGGGGGAGGCGGCGCCGCGTGGAAGGTGACGGCGACCGGCGCCTCGACCTTGGGCGCGTGCGCTTTCACGTAGGTGAGCACGAGCGCGAGGGCGACGACCGCTCCGTGCAGGAAGATCGAGACGGCCATCGAAGCGCCCCGCCGCGGACCCGCCCTGCCGGCGGTGATGTTGTCAAACATTCGAAGCCCTCGAGACGGCGAAAAGGCGGGGACGACACGAGCTATCCATCAGGGTGTCAACGGCTGTGGAGGCGCTGCGATCTATCGTGTTGGCTCGTCGCCGTCCAGAGAGAGTCTCGCGAAACTGTCGCTCGATCAAAAGAAGAGGGGGACGGGGTCGCCCCTGTCCCCCTCACTTTGCTGCCAGGCTCGGTTTCCTTGCGGCTAGAACGTATGCGACAGGCGGCCGTACACAAACCGGCCCTGGTAGTCGTACGCCGACGGATCGGAGTACGAGAACGCGTTGTCGTAGACGCGGCGCGGGTCGACGTTGAGCAGGTTGGTTACGCCGCCCGCGAGGGTGGTCCGGCCGAACGAGGTCGGCAGGGTGTAGCTCGCGAAGACGTCGAACACGGAGTAGAAGCCGACGTTACGCCGGTAGCTCTGCTGGACCGGGTCGGCCGGATCGAGCGCATAGCAGAGGCCTGAGCCGCCTGAGGCGCCGCTGCTGTCGCCGCACTCGTGGTAGTTGCCGATGAAGCGGCCCGTCACGCCCGCACCAAAGCCAGCGATGGCATAGGTGATGCCGGCGTTGAACTTGATCGACGGGTAGACGCCCAGGTCGTACGTGTTCCTGGCCTTGATGATGGTCCCATCGGCCAGGGTGCGGTCGAACTTGAACAGGTACGTGCCGTCCACGATGAAGCCGAAGCGACCGACCTCGCTGGGGAGCGAGTAGCGGACGGCGACGTCGAGACCGTTGGTCGAGTCACCGCCGACGTTGAACAGCGTGTCGTCGATGGTGATGATCTGATGCGTCGCCGGATCGCGGTGGATGAAGCCGCAGAAGCGCTGGTTCGGCGCCTTGGTGGGATCGCCCGGGTAGCAGTTGGCGAGGATGGTGCCGGAGCCGATGGTGCTGATCGAGCCGTCCACCACGATGTTGTAGAAGTCGGCGGTGAGCGACAGGCCCTTCAACATGCTCGGCGTCAGGACGACGCCAGCAGTGAGGATCTTCGCGGTCTCCGGCGACAGCTTGGTGTTGCCGCCGACGCGGGACTTCTCCTGGCTCGAGTCGTCGCCGTTGTTAACGGCGACGCCGCAGTTCTTGGCCACGGTGGCGTTGGTCGGAGCGTTGCAGGGGTCGTTGACGGCTTCGAACGAGTCGAGCACGCCCGTAAACAGCTCGGGGATGCCCGGGGCGCGGAAGCCGGTCGAGTAGGTGCCGCGGAAGGTGACGTCGGGGATCGGGCGGTAACGGCCGCCGATCTTGTAGGTCGTGTTGCCGCCGAAGGTGTTGTAGTTCGAGTAGCGGATGGCCGCGGTGGCCTCGAGCTGATCGATCCCCGGCAGGCCGCTGATGAGGGGGGCCGAGAGCTCGCCGTACACTTCGTGCAGGTTGAACGAGCCTTGGGTTGGGTTGGCGTTCGCGTCGCTGCTCTCGCCCGCCGCCGCGATGGCGTTCGGGAGGAAGCCGCCGAGCTCACGGCGATACTGGTAGCCGACGGCGATGCCGACCGGACGATCGGCCGCGAGGTGGAACAGCTCACCGCTCACGTTGGCCTCGACGGACGCCATCTGATCGAAGCCGCGATCGATAGCGTCGTAGCCGAGGTTCGCCAGCTGATCCTGCGAGATGGTTCCGGCGCCGTGGAACAGGTCGAGCGGCACGCAGCCCGCGACCTGGTGGCCGGCGTCGACGCCGCACTGGGGCTTGCCGCTGGCGTCAATGAAGCTCGGGCCCACCGCCGCCTGGATGTTCGGGCTGCGGAGGAAGCCGTTGGTGTCGGTCACCCCGGAGGTGCGACCGTAGTTGAACGATACATCGTAGAAGAAGCCCTTGGCCGGACCGAAGACCTCAGGCAGCGTGCCGTCCACGCCGATGACGGCGCGGTAGGTGTCGAGATCCTCTGCGATGTGGCGGCCGGACAGCTCGAGCACGCGGCGCTTGACCTCGGGCAGGTCGATGCCGAACGGGTTGTAATAGTTCTGGCCGGAGACGATCACGCCCGACGACGAGTTGGCGACCAGCGGCTCGGGGGCGAGCAGCTGCGACGACTGGCGGTTCACGTACGACGCCTCGAAGTAGCCGCGCGCGAAGTCGGCGATCTTGGTGTCGCCGCTCGAGTAGAGGGAGATCCGGCTCTGCGGGGTGACCAGGTAGTTGACCGCCTGGAAGTTGTAGGAGTCGTCAAAGTTGTTGTTCCCCTGGATCCTGCCGTAGCGGCGGTAGCCGTCCACTGCGGTAGGTTCCTTCGGATCGAAGAGGAACTTGATCCGCTTGGTCACGTAGCCCGGGATCTGTTTCTTGCCCGTGGGGTCCGCCGGGTCCGGCACCAGGCCGAGGTCGCCGCCGCCGAACTTCTTGAAGAGGTCCTCGCAGACCTTCTGCTGCGCCGGCGTGTTGCTGGGGGCCGTGGCGCCGCCGCGCGGGGCGGCGCGACAGAGGTTCGGGTCGAAGTTGAAGCGGCCCTGGGGGATCGACGAGCTGCCGAAGGTCGACTCGGACGGCACGGTCGGGTCGGTGTTGGTGAAGTCGTAGGCAACCGCGTGCGTGGCCCAGGCGCGCCGGCCGGCGAAGATGTCGTTCTGGTTGTAGTAGCCGATGTTGAAGAGCAGGTTGCCCTTCTCGCCCGCCGTGCCGGCGGTGGCGTTCACGTCGTAGGTAGCGCCGCCACCCGAGGTGGTGGTGCCCGCGTAGGCCGAGACTTCGGCGCCGTTCATCTTCTTGCGGGTGATGATGTTGACCACGCCGGCGATGGCGTCCGAGCCGTACACCGACGAAGCGCCGTCCTTGAGGATTTCGATGCGCTCGATGGCGGCGGTGGGGATGGAGTTCAGGTCGGGAGTGGAGTCTGCGCCGGTCCCGCCCGCGACCATGCGCTTGCCGTTGACGAGAACCAGGGTGCGGTTCGAGCCGAGGCCGCGCAAGTTGATGCGCGTGGAGCCGTCGCCGCCGTTATTGACGGAGGTGTTGAGCGCGTTGCCCTGCTCGGGGAGCTGCTGGAGGAAGTCGCCGATGGAGACCTTGCCGCTGGCCTGCACCTGCTCCTTGGAGACGACCGTGACCGGTGCTGACGTGGTCAGATCCTTGCGGCGGATGCGCGAACCAGTGACGACGATCTCTTCCTCGGCGCTCTTGCGCGTGGGAGCGGGAACGGCTTCTTCAGCGGTGGACGGGCCGCCAGCGACGCCGGGGGCGTCACCAGTCGGAGCAGCCGCGCCGGAATTATTGGTCGCGGGAGGAGTGTTAGTGGGATTGCCGGCTGCGTCCTGCGCAGCGGCAATTCCGGAAACGCAGAGCTGGGAAGCCAGCACCGCGGTCAAGCCAAGGATTTTGGGTCTCGATAGCATCGCTACTCCTCTGGTGGTTACCAAATTATGCCGCCAACTTTCTCCGCGTAGAGCGCGGTGAACCGCCCTCCCGGCTGCCGCTCCAAATCGCTTCCCCTCCAGCCCGTCACGGGGGTTTTGCCAATTCGTGACGAGACGGGAGCAAAACGGGGCGGAGTTTGCCGGGGCGCACACTAGACGTCAAGCGTCCAGATGCACATGCTGGCAGGGGACTCTGTGACGGAGGCCTCATCGCGGTCGAGAAGTTGACTCCCGCGACGGACGCGGATTCGAAAATTGGAAATCCGATTTGGCGCAAACCGTCTGCGTCGGCGGATTGCGAATCTTGCTCGATCTCCGAGAGGGAACGGTGGCGGGTCGCGCTCCATCCGTCAGGCGAAGCGCCGCAGGCGACAACAACATTCGCGCGCGGTCGGCGGCGGCGGGGATCGCAAGACCCGCGGCGCGGCGATTGATGAGCGGAACGCCGGCGCGCGCGTGCGTGCAGTTGACGGAACGCTTGCCGGCCGCGCGCCCGGGCCACTCAGTCCGGCCTGGTCAATGCGGCAGCTTCTCGTCGTCGATCCCCTGCGCGCGGCGGAAGGCGGCCTGCTTCCGCGCCTGCTGCGTCTTGGCCTCCTCCTCCGCGGCGCGGTGCGCGCGCGCCTCGAGCCGCAGCCGGCCCCGGTGCTCGCGCTCGATCGACAGCGCGAGCAGCGGCAGCAGCACGCCGAGCGTGATGCCCAGCGCCCACTCCACCTCGGACAGATCGTGAACACGGGGGTGACGCGGCAGCCAGAGGATGGCCGCGCCGGCCACCACGCAGGGCGCGCAGAAGAGCGGCGGCAGCCAGATCGACAGTGAGCGCTGATTGGCGAGGCCGAGGAAGAGCCCGATGCCCGCCATTGGCGCCGCGCCGCCGATGGCGAGATAGCCGAGCTGATTCGCCACGGCTCCTCCGAAGATTCCGAGCAAGGCGGCGCCGACAAACGCTGTCGACCAGCCCGGCGCGAGCAGGCCGAAGGCGAGGCACGCCGCGCCCAGAGCCATCGCGGCGATGCCCGGCGCCATCGACCGTGCGCCCAACTCCGAGCGCAGCGCAAAGAAGGCGAGCGCACCCAGCCCGCCGCCGAGGAGTGCGCCATTCAAGAGCCGCTGGCCGTGGCGGCCGGCGAGGGTGACCGCGAGCGCGAGGCCCAGCAGCGAACCCCCCACCCACTCGGGCTGCTGCAGGAGCGCCGCGAGCCACCCCTGGAGCGACACCACGCGGCTATTTCCCGTTGGTGGCGAAGAACATCAGCATCAGGCCGAGCAGGATCAGGAACGCGACCGCGGTCGCGATGGGCCCGTGATCGATGTCGGTGCGGTCGATCAGATCGGCCGCCTCCATGCGCGCCGGTGCGGGCGCGTCCTTGGTCTTCAGGATCTTCCGGGCTTCGGAGCGCGCGCTGGTGAAGTCGCCCTCCTCGAACAGGGTGCGGGCGTGGGCCATCTCCGGTGTGGCGAGCGACTCCTGCAGCCGCTTCGCGTCCGGGATGTACTCGCGCCGCGGTGGCGCGGTGAACAGCGGCGGCGCGACCGGCGCCTCGTTGGCGGTGCCGGGGATGGTGGCGCGGGAGGCGGTCAAGGACTGGCTATTCTGGGCCATGGCGCGCGGACGTTACCCGACGCGGCCCCGGCTTTCAAGGCGCAGGCAAGGCTCCGCCAAGGCTCCAGAAATCCGACAGCGGGCCGCGGGTTTCCGAATGAAACCGCTCGGCAATCACGTTAGGGTCCACCTCCCATGCTCTCCCGCCGCATGTTCCTCGGAGCGCTGCTTGCCGCCGGCGCCGCGCGCGCGTTCGGCGACGCCGCGCGCCTGACCTTCGCGCAGGTCCGGCACACCGGCCGCTGGGATCCCCGGCCCGACGGGCTCGGCCGCCTCGCCTGGGAGATCTCGAAGCGGACCAGCATCGAGACCAACCCGGTGGTGAAGCCCATCGGCCTCGCCGATCCGGACCTGTTCCATTACCCGTTTGCGGTGCTCTCCTCGGACGCCGCGATCCCGGCGCTCGGCGATGCGGAGGTCGCGGCGCTGCGGCGTTACCTCAGCTACGGCGGCTTCCTCCTGCTCGACGACGCCAGCGGCGCGCGCGGCGGGGGCTTCGACGGCTCGGCGCGCGAGCTGGTCTCGCGGGTGGTCCCGGGCGCCGGGCTCACCAAGGTCCCGCGCGAGCACGTCGTCTACAAGTCCTTCTATCTCCTCGACGGCCCGGCCGGCCGCACCGCCAACAGCCCCGACCTGGAGGGCATCGAGCTCGGCGGGCGCCTCGCGGTCCTCTATTCGGCCAACGATCTAATCGGCGCCTTCGCGCGCGATTCGCTGGGCAGCTGGGAGCTCGAGGTGGTCCCGGGCGGCGAGGGGCAGCGCGAGAAGTCCATCCGCCTGGGCGTCAATATCGCCATGTATGCCCTCTGCCTCGATTACAAAGAGGATCAGGTCCACATCCCCTTCATCATGAAGCGGCGCCGCATTTGAATCCGACCGCCTATAACGCCTGGCGGCTCACCTCGCTCTCGACGCTGCCGGCCTGGGCGCTTTTGCTGGCCTGGTGCGGGCTCTCGGCCGCGGTCTTCCTCTCCTGGCGCGGCTTCCGCAGCGAACCGCGCGGGTCGCGGCGCGCGGCGCTGCTGGTCTATCGCATCGTCGCGGCGCTGCTCCTCTTCGTGCTCCTGCTCGAGCCCGGGCTCGAATTGCGCGCCGAGAGCCGCGTGCGCGCGCGCATTGCAGTGCTGCTCGATACCTCGCGATCGATGAAGCTTCCGGCGTCGCCGGGCGGGCCGTCGCGAGCCGAGGAGATGCTGCGCTGGCTCAAGGACAAACAGAAAGATCTCGGCGCGCTCGCCAGCCGCTTCCAGGTGGACGTCTATGGATTCGATAAGGAGCTGCAGCCCGCCGATGTCGCGAAGCTGATATCGGCGCCCCCCGGCGACGCCACAGCGCAAGGACCCTCGACCGATATTCTCGGCGCTTTGAATGGGGCCGCGGGCGCGGGCACCGGCGGCCGGCCGCTCGCGGGGCTGGTGATCGCGAGCGACGGCGCCGACAACGCCGAGCTGAAGGCCGGCGTCTCCCCCACCGCCGCGGCCGAGCTGCACAAGCTGGGCGCGCCGGTGTTCGCGCTGCCCATCGGCGCGCAGGCGCTCAAGGACCTCGCGGTGGAGAAGGTCAACGTGGACGACTTCGCTTTCGTGCGCACGCAGGTGACGGTAGACGTGACTCTGTCCGCGCGTGGCTTCCCCAAAACCGACGTGCCGGTGGTGCTCAAGCGCGAGGGGCAGGTGGTGGCGCAGAAGGTGGTGCACGTCTCGGGCGATCAGGCGCGCTACGACGTCAAGCTCAGCTTCGTGCCCGACCGCACCGGCAAGTTCGCCTTCACCGTCAGCGTGCCCGTCTACGAAGGCGAAACGCTGGTACAGAACAACCAAAAGTCATTCGTGCTCAAAATCATCCGCGACCGCGTGCGTGTCCTCCTGGTGGTGGGCCGGCCCTCGTGGGACGTGCGCTTCCTGCGCCAACTCCTGAAGCGCGACGCCAACGTCGATTTGATCTCCTTCTTCATCTTGAGAACGCCCGGCGACGACGCGCACAGCTCGCAGGAAGAGCTGTCGCTGATTCCCTTTCCCACGCAGGAGATCTTTCAGGAGCAGCTCAAGACCTTCGACCTGGTGATCTTCCAGAACTTCAATCATCGGCCTTATCGCATGTCGCAATATCTCGATGGAATCGCGGCCTATGTGCGCGAGGGCGGCGCCTTTGCGATGATCGGCGGCGACCAGAGCTTCTCGGCAGGCGATTACTCCGGGACGCCGATTGAAGAGATCCTGCCGGCGGCGATGCTGTCGCCGGGCGCGCCGGGCGTGGACGAGACGCAGGTGCAGCTCAAGCTCAGCCCCGCCGGCGTGCGCCACCCCGTGACCGAGCTCGCGCCCGGCAAGGACGAGAACGCCGCGGCGTGGGAGAAGCTGCCGCGGCTGCCGGGGCTCAATACCATTGGCGATATCAAGCCCGGCGCGCAGGTGCTGCTCACGGCGCAGGACGGGAGGCCGGTGCTGGTGGTGGGCGAGGCGGGCCGCGGGCGCGTGCTGGCGCTCACCACCGACTCGTCGTGGATGTGGAGCTTCGTTGCCGCGGGGCAGGAGCTGGGGCCGCGCGCGTACGAGACGTTCTGGCACGCCGCCATCCGCTGGCTGGTGCGCGACCCGGCGCTGACGCCAATGAGGGTCACCGCCGAGCGGCCGGGCTTCGACCCCGGCGAGCTGCCGGCGCTGGACGCGCAGGTGCGCGGCAGCGATTACGGCGCGGCGGCAGGCGCGCAAGTGACCGTCGCGCTCTCGTCGGCGGACGATCCGATCCCCAAGCCCGCGGGGACTGCGATTGCCAACGCCGACGGCAGCGCGCGCGTGGTGCTGCAGGCGCTGCCCCCGGGCGCCTATAAGGCGGTGGTCACCGCGCGCCGCGCCGACGGTAGCCCGGTCGGCGAGGCCGAAGAGGCTTTCGTGGTCGCCCCCGCAGCGGCCGAGATGCTCGACGCGGCGCCGCGCCCCGAGCTCCTGCAGGCCATCGCGGCGGCCACTGGCGGCAGCGTCATCGAGCCCGGAGACAATCTTGCGAAGCTGTCTTTCCGCGATCCCGAGCGCGTCGAGGTCGGGCAGCGCACCACGCGGCCTCTCTGGGATACCTGGATGGTATTGGCCGCGCTCTGCGTCGTCGTCGGCCTGGAATGGACCCTTCGGCGACGCTGGGGATACGCATAACTCCAGCGCCTCGCTGCAATGAGCGCCGTCGCGAGGGGCGTGGGGGTCGCCGCCCTCACACCGGTGCTCGGCGCCTGGCGTGGGTTGCGGGATGGAGTGGTTGCCGGTTGCCTGCGCAACTCGTTCGTCGACCCCCACGCCCCCACGCCGGCTGTCTTGCGCGCGACGGGCATACGAAAAGACATTGGTAAGCCGCGCCGCTTATTTCATTCTCCGGAACTCGGAGGCGCGCGAAAGGCGCTGCCGCACGCGTCCAACTCCATTCGAGGGTGGACTCATATGGAGGCGTCGCCTTGCTGGCTTGATGAGGATCGGATTAGAGATTGCCCCATGTGGAAACCGCACGGAATCTGGCGGGGTGTGACGCGCCGTTGCCACCGGACGCCGGCTCCTTTGTGTAATGCCGGGAGGCCCGCGCGAGCGTCAGCGCTTGTGCTCGATTTTGAGGCCCACCGGGCCGGGAGCAGGCTGCGACGGCGCGGCGCTGGCGGCGTGCTCGCGAAGCTGCTTGAGCCACTCCGCCGGCAACCCGCGCTCCTGCGCGCCCTCGACGAGATAGGCAATCAGCCGCCCGCTCGGCGGGCCTGCCTCGCTGCGCTTCTCGGGCCGGGCCACGAACGCCTTGGCCGGCAGGTCCTTGCCATCAGCGGTGACCGTCACGTCGATCTCCTGCATCAGCCCGGTGGGCACGCCCTCCTTGCGCAGCACCGCGTCCTTCGCCGGCACCGGGATCTCGAAGAGCACGCCGTGCACCTCGCCCTGGCTGTCCGCGCGCAGGTTGGCGACCCGGCCGCCCCAGAAGCGGCTCTCGACGTCGAACACCAGCGAATATCCGCGCAGCACCGCCGGCACGCCGCGCGCGAAGAGGCGCGCATCAACGCCATGTTCCGCGGCCCACTCGCCGACGTGGCGCTTCGACAACACCGATCCGTAAGCGAAGTAGCGATACATGAAGACCTCCGGAAGCCTTACTTAGCAGGAGCGGCGGGAGCCGGCGCGGCAGCCTGCTCCTCGAAGGCCTTGCGCTTCTTCTCCAGCGCCGCGATCACGCCCGCGATGCCCTTCTTCGGCAACAGCTTGCCGACCTGATCGCGATAAGTCTCGACCAGCGAAACATCTTCGGTGACGACGTCCACCGCGCGCCAGCCCTTGGGCTGCTTCGCCATCAGGTAATCGACCTTGGCGCTGTCGGTGCCGGAGGTGACGCGCGACTTGACCAGCACTTTTCCCTCCTGCGCTTCCTCGCCGAGGAGCTCGTTCTTCACGCTCGCAGGATCGGCTCCCGAGCCCTTGCTCTCCTGCATCCTCGCGAGGTAACTGGCCTCCATCGCGCCCTTGAGGGCTTCGGTGTAGTGCGCGCGCTCGGGCGGCTTGAGCTCCTCCCAATGCTTGCCCAGGGTCGCCTTCGCCAGCGCGTCGAAGTCGATCAGCTCCGCCACCGCCGCGCGCGCCTGCGTGCGCGCCTTCGCCTTCGCCGGTCCCTCGGCCTTGAACCAGGCGGTCAGCGCGCCGCGGACCTTTTGATTGGCTTTCTGGACCGCGGTGGACGCCGGGCTGAGCGCGAGCAGCAGGGAGAGCAACAGCATGGGCGGAGACCTCCGATGCAGCATGGACCGGCGGCGACGCCCGGCTCTTCAATCACGGTCGAGGTCAGCGGTCAAAATCCGCCCACCGCCTTCTCGACCGCCGCCCACGCGAGCTGCGCGTCGAACAGCGCCGAAAGCCGCGCCCCGTCGGCCCGCGCGTAGAGCAGGGTGTCTTCGAGCAATTCGCGCGCCTCGCCCAGCCCGCTGTCGAAGCTCACCCCCGCCTGCACCGAGAGCTGCTTCGCGATGGCGGTTTCCCTGGTATATCGATCGATCTTCACCCGCGCCTCGTCGAGATCTCCCACCGCCTGCTGCAGCTCGAGGCGGATGAGCGACCCGGCGCCCTGCTGCGTCGCCAGCGCTTCATGCAAATCGGCCTCGGTCTGCCGCACCCGCGCGAGCTTCTGCGGCAGGTCCAGCGTGCCCCGCAACGCCACCGCGAGATAAGGGCTGTTCTCGAAATACGGGTTATTCAAAAAAGGGCTCGAGGGATTGGAGGCGTTGGTGGTGTCGGTAAAGCGATATCCCGCCACCAGCCCGATATCGGGATAGAGCCTGGCGCGCTCGAGCTCGACCAGCGCCGCGCGGGCCTTCACCGCCTCGGCCGCCGCCTTCGCCTCGGGCCGGTTCGCCAGCGCCCGCTCGAGCAATTTTTCCAGAGCCGGCGTCTCGGGCGCGGCGGGGAGATCTTGAGGCGCGATCTCGAACGGCCCGGGCAGCCCGGCGACGAGCCGGATGCCGGTCAGGGCCAGCGCGGCGCCTTTGACCGCGCTGGCGTGCTGCGCCTCGATCTCCTCGGCGAGGTAATCGAGCTTCAACGCGTCGGACTTGCTGATCTGATCGCTTTGCTCTGCGAGCAGCTTCTTCGCCTTGTCCTGCGCGTCCTGCAGCCGCTTGCGGATATTGACCACCGAAGTCGTGGCATTGCGCGCGGTCTGATATCCCCAATACGCTTTGGTGACGTCATACACTGCTTGATCCCGCGCGCGTTGCAGCAAGGCCGAGGTCGCCAGCACCAGATGGTCCGAGGCGCTCTTTCCCGCGGTCAGCTTGCCAAAGGTATAGAGCGGCAATACCGCCTGGATATCGCCGTGGAAGACGGCGCCCAGAGGCGTCCAGCCGTCGCGCACGCTATTGATATCGGTCGGGTCGCGCAGCAAGTGCTGCGGCGAGGGACCGCCCACGAACGCGGTGTACTCGACCTGCGGAAAGTTCATCGCGTGCGCTTCGTCGCGCTTCGCGTTTGCGTTCTCGAGCTGCGCCACCGCCTGCTGCGCGCGCGGATCGTTCTTGCGCGCCCTCTCTTGCAAATCTTTCAGGGAGAGCGCCTGCGCGAGCAGCAGGGCGATGGCGAGGAGCTGCATTACTCGTTCGTGTAATCCGAGCCGAGATAGTTGATCAGCTCTTCGCCGACCAGGTAGCGCAAGTTGTTCTCCAGACGCACCTTCTGGACGAACAGATCATGGTCGGGAGACACGCTCTTCGCGTGCTGCGGGCTCTTGAAATAGAAGCTGAGCCACTCCTGGATTCCCTTCATTCCGGCCCGGCCCGCCAGGTCCGCGAAGAGAGCGAGGTCGAGCACGATGGGCGCCGCCAGGATCGAGTCGCGGCAGAGGAAGTTCACCTTGATCTGCATCGGGTATCCCATCCACCCGACGATATCGATGTTGTCCCAGCCTTCCTTGTTGTCGCCGCGCGGCTTGTAATAGTGGATCGAGACCTTGTGCTGCAGGTCTTTATACAAGTCCGGATACTTCTCCGGCTCGAGGATCTGCTCCAGCACGGAGAGCTTCGAGACCTCCTTGGTCTTGAAGTTGGCCGGGTCGTCGAGCACCTCGCCGTCGCGGTTGCCGAGGATGTTGGTGGAGAACCAGCCCTCCATGCCCAGCATGCGCGCCTTCAATCCCGGCGCGATGATGGTCTTCATCAGCGTCTGGCCGGTCTTGAAGTCCTTGCCGCCGATGGGAACGCCCTTCTTCTCGGCCAGCTCGATCATCGCCGGGAAGTCGCACGACAAATTTGGAGCGCCGTTCATGTAGGGGACGCCGCACTGGATGGCGGCATAGGCATAGAGTTGGGACGGATAGATGTTGGGATGGTTCTCGTCGAGCGCCTTCTCGAAGGCGGCGATGCTCTGGTGCTCCGGCCCGGCCTCCTGGTAGGCCTCGGTGGACGCGCACCAGACCATCACGGCGCGCTTGCAATTGTTCTTGTCCATGAAGGCGCGGATGTCCTGCATCAGCGCGTTGGCCAGCTCGCGCTTGCTGCCGGTCTTGACGTTCTTGCCGTCGAGCCGCTTGACGACGTTGTGGTCGAAGACGGCCGGCATCGGCTTGATCTGCGAGAGCGTCGCCTTGAGCTGCGCGAGGTGCTCGGGCGAGAGCACCTTTGCCTTGGCGGCCGCCGTGTACGCGTCGTCCGGAATCGGATCCCAGCCTCCGAACACCAGGTCCTCGAGCGTCGCCAGCGGGACCAGGTCCTTGATCATCGAAGAGCGCTTCTCCGAACGCTTGCCGAGGCGAATCTGCGCCATCTGGGTGAGCGAGCCGATCGGCTTGCCGATGCCTGCCTTGATGGCCTCGACGCCGGCGATGAAGGTCGTCGCGACGGCGCCCATGCCGGGCAGGAGGACGGCGATCTTTCCCCCGGCGGGGGCGATCTTCGACTTGAACCTGGGATCGGTCATCTGCTGCTCCACAGTGGAGGGGGCTGACTTTGACGGCACCATATAGGGGCAGGCAGCCGGGTTGTAAATTGGTTTGTAGGGGCAGGACGGCTCCGAAGCAGTTGCGGCCACGTCGAAAAAAAGTAGAGTGCGCGCCGTGACCACCGCCCTCGAAGCCCGGAACCTCTCCAAAGACTTCCGCGGCTTCAAGGCGACGAACGATGTTTCGCTGCGCATCGAGGAGGGCGAGATCCACGCCATCCTCGGCCCCAACGGCGCCGGCAAGACCACGCTCTTCAACCTGCTCTCGTGCTTCCTCAAGCCCAGCGCGGGCGAGGTGCGCCTGTTCGACAAGCCCATCACCGGCCTGAAGCCCTTCAAGGTGGTGAAGCTCGGGCTGTCGCGGTCGTTCCAGATCTCGAGCGTCTTCCCCTCGATGACCGTGCTCGACAACGTGCTGGTCGCGCTGCAGTCGCCGACCCCGCACCCGCTGCGCTTCTGGGAGCCCCTCTCGGTGCTGCAGCAATTCGTGCCGCGCGCGCGAGAGCTGCTCGAGCAGGTCGGCCTCACCAGCCACTGGCGCCGCTCCGCCTCCGAGCTGTCGCACGGGCTCAAGCGCAACCTCGAGATCGCGCTGTCGCTCGCGCAGTCTCCGCGGGTGCTGCTGCTCGACGAACCGACCAGCGGCATGGGCGGCGAGGACGTGCAGCGCACCGTCGAGCTGGTGCGCTCGGTCGCCAAAGGCCGCACGGTGGTGCTGGTGGAGCACAACATGGGCGTGGTGGCGCAGCTTGCGGACCGCATCACCGTGCTGCAATACGGGACGGTGATCGCTTCTGGCACCTACGACGAGGTCCGCCAGGATCCGCGCGTGATCGAAGCGTATCTGGGGGAAGAGCCGGCTCCGGCCGCGACCGAAGGCCGCGGGGAGGCCGTCTAGTGCTGGCGGTCCGCGACCTGAACGCCTGGTATGGCGAGAGCCACGTGCTCCACGGCGTGTCGCTCGAGATGAAGGCGGGCGAGGTGATCTCGCTCATCGGCCGCAACGGCGCCGGCAAGACCTCCACGCTCAAGTCGATCATGGGCGTGCTGCGCAAGAAGCAGGGCTTGATCGAGCTGGACGGGAAGGAGATCTCCAGGCTGCCGTCCAACGCCATCGCGCGGCGCGGGATCTCCTTCGTGCCCGAGGAGCGCGCCATCTTCTCCTCGCTGACCGTGCGCGAGAACCTGGAGCTGCCGCCTGTGCTGCGCCCCGGCGGCTGGTCGCTCGACAAGATCTACCAGACCTTTCCCATCCTCAAAACGCGCGCCGCGTACTCGGGCGCCAAACTCTCGGGCGGCGAGCAGCAGATCCTCGCCATCGTCCGCGTGCTGCGCGCCGGACCGCGGCTGCTCTTGCTCGACGAGCCGTCCGAAGGCCTCGCGCCGGTGATGGTCCAAATGGTGGGGCGCATCCTGCGGCAACTGAAGAGCGAAGGGATGTCGATCGTCCTGGTGGAGCAGAACCTGCGCTTCGCCTTGACGATCGCCGACCGGCATTACCTGATGGTGGACGGAAAGACCGTGGAGATGCTCACGACGGACGCGGTGCGCGCGCGTGAAAAAGAGCTGCTCAATTACCTCAGCGTATAGGGAGTAACTATGATGAAGATTGCCATTGCGATGATGCTTGCGGCGCTTCCCGCCGCCGCGCAGTACAGCGGCGACGTGGTGAAGGTGGGCGTGCTGACGGACATGAGCAGCGTCTATTCCGAGCTGGCTGGTCCGGGCTCGGTGAAGGCGGCCGAGCTCGCCGTCGAGGACTTCCAGAAGAAGCACAAGGGCATCAAGGTCGAGGTGGTCGGCGTCGATCACCAGAACAAGGCTGATATCTCCAGCGCCAAGGCGCAGGAGATGATCGACCGCGACGGCGTCGATTTCATCATCGACATCCCCAACTCGGCCTGCGCGCTGGCCGCGTCCGAGGTGGTGAAGCAGCGCAAGAAGGTGCTCTTCGTGGTGACCGGCGGCTCGACCGCGCTGTCCAACGCGAAGTGCAGCAAGTACACTTTCCATTACTGGTACGACAACTATGACCTGGCCAACGGCACCGGCGCCGCGGTGGCCAAGGCGGGCGGCAAGACCTGGTACAACATCTTTCCAAACTATGCCTTCGGAAAGGACCTCGACGCGCAGATGCGCAAGGCGGTCGAGGCGGCGGGCGGCAAGAACATCGCGCCTTCCGACGCCACGCCGTTCCCCAACACCGACTTCTCCACTTATCTGTTGAAGGCCAAGTCGCTCAAGCCCGAGGTCTTCGGCACCATGCAGGCCGGCGCCGACCTGATCAACGTGGTCAAGCAGTACAATGAGTTCGGGCTGAAGAAGGAAGGGATCAATCTCGCCATCGGCTTGCTCACCGAGGCGGACATCCGCGGCCTGGGCCAGGACGCCTTCGCGGGCGCGCAGGCGACGGTCTCGTACTTCTCGCACCACGACAAGGCTTCCGAGGAGTGGGCGAAGCGGTTCACCAAGGCGTTCGGCAAGCCGCCGACCTGGATGCAGGCCGGCGTCTATTCCGGCACGCTGACCTATCTGGAGGCGGTCGCGCGCGCGAAGAGCGACGACGCCGACAAGGTCATTGCCCAGCTCGAAGGCCACAAGTTCAACGACGCCGTGACCCACAATGGCTTCATCCGGCCGCAGGACCACCGCGTGCTGCTCGACGTCTACCAGGTCCAGGTGAAGGCGAAGAAGGACGCCAAGGACGACGACGATCTCTTCAAGTACATCGCGACCACGCCAGCCGACAAGGCGTTCATGCCGCTCTCCGAGTCGACCTGCAAGATGGACGGCTCCGCCGCTGCCCCTGCAGCTCCGGCGGCCGCTGCCCCTGCAGCCCCGGCCACCGCTCCCGACGCAGGCGCGCCCAAGTAATGAGCTGGCAGCTCCTCGCAATCCAGGTCTTCAACGGGCTCGTCAACGGCGCCTTCTTCGCGCTCTTGTCGCTGGGCCTGGCGGTGATCTTCGGCATGCTGCGCATCGTGAACTTCGCTCACGGCGCGCTTTATATGCTGGGGGCATTCGCCGCCTATGCGCTCGGCCAGAAGCTGAATCTCGGCTTCTGGCCGGCGCTGTTCATCGCGCCCATTCTGGTCGGCCTGCTGGGGATGTTGCTGGAGCGCACGCTCATCCGGCGGCTCGCAGATCTGGAGCCGTCGTACAACCTGCTCTTGACCTTCGGACTGACGCTTTTGATTCAGGATGGCGTACGGCTCATCTATGGAATCAGCGGCGCGCCGTACGCCGGTCCGTCGCAGCTCGAGGGCGCGACCAACCTCGGGTTCGTCGTCTTTCCCACCTATCGGCTCTTCGTGATTGCGGTATCGCTTCTGGTTTGCCTCGTCACCTGGTTCGTCATCGAGCGCACGCGCGTCGGCGCCATCATCCGCGCCTCGACCGAGAATCCGGTGGTGACGCGCACCTTCGGCATCGACGTGTCGCGGCTGGTGACGCTGGTGTTCGGCTTCGGCGCTGCGCTGGCGGCCCTGGGAGGCGTGCTGGCGGCGCCCATCTACAGCGTCGATCCGCTGATGGGCTCGGAGCTGATCATCACCACCTTCGCGGTGGTGGTCATCGGCGGGCTCGGATCGATCCTCGGCTCGGTGATCACCGGCTTCGCCGTCGGCGTGATCGCCGCCATCGGCGCCGCGCTCTATCCCCCCATCGCCAATACCCTGATCTTCATCTTCATGGCGCTGGTGCTGGTGCTGCGCCCGCGCGGCCTCTTTGGAATGGCCGAGGGCAGCCGATGAAGTCTCGTTGGATCGGCCGCGCCGTGCTGCTGCTGATCTTTTGCGGCCTGCCCTGGCTCATCTATCCACCCATCGCGCTCGATATCCTCGCTTTCGGCCTCTTTGCCACCGCGTTCGACATCATCTTCGGCTATCTCGGCCTGCTCTCCTTCGGCCACGCCGCTTTCTGGGGAACGAGCGCGTACGTCTGCGCGAACATGCTCCAGCGCGGGCACTCGGCGCTGGTGGCCATCCTCTGCGGCATGCTGGCGGCGCTGGTGCTCTCGCTGCCGATCGGCTTCCTCAGCATCCGCAGCGTCGGGATCTACTTCTCGATGATCACGCTCGCGTTCGGGCAGATGATCGACTTCATCGCCAAGCAGCTCGAGGATTACACCGGCGGCGACAATGGCCTGCCCGGGCTGCCGCAGCCGCCTCTCTTCGGCGTCGATTTATCCAATACGCGCCACGGCTATTACGTGCTGCTCGTGATTGCCCTCCTCGGCTTCATCGTCGCCGCGCGCACCATCCATTCTCCGTTCGGCCGGGTGATGGTCGCCATCCGCGACAACGAGACGCGCGCGCAGAGCGTGGGCTACGATCCGCTGCGTTACAAGCTGATCGCTTTCGTGATCTCGGCCGGGTTGTCGGGCCTGGGCGGCGCCATCTTCTGCGTGGGCCACGGCGTGGTCTCGCTCGACGTCGTCAACTGGGCCACCTCGGGCCTGGTGGTGATGATGACCCTGCTCGGCGGCAGCGGCACGCTGCTGGGCCCCGCGGTGGGCGCGGCCATCGTGCTGGTGCTGCGCGACCTGCTCGCCAGCCACGCCGGCGCGGTGGGCGTGGTCACCGGCGCCGTCTTCGTGCTGACCGTGCTGTTCTTCCGCAAGGGCGTCGTCGGCACGATCCTGAATCGATGGGAGAGACGTCATGCGCCTCAAGGATAAGGTCGCGCTGGTCACCGGAGCTGCGAGTGGAATCGGCCGCGAGATTGCCCGGGCCTTCGCTCGCGAGGGCGCGCGGGTGGTGGTGGCCGACCTGCAGCTCGAGGCAGCCCAGCACGCCGCCGCTGAATTCGACGGCTTGGGCGTCGCCATGGACGTCACCAACGAGCGCCACGTCGATGAAGGCGTGCGCGCCGCGGTCGAGAAGCTGGGCAGCGTCGATATCCTCGTCTCCAATGCAGGCATCCAAATCATCTCGCCGCTGGTCGAGCTCGATTTCTCCTCCTGGCGCAAGATGCTGGCGGTGCACCTCGACGGCGCCTTCCTGACCACCCGCGCCTGCATGCGGCAGATGATCGCCGCGCGGCGGGGCGGGAGCATCATCTATATGGGGTCGGTGCATTCCAAAGAGGCGTCGCCGCTGAAGGCGCCTTATGTCACCGCCAAGCACGGCTTGATCGGCCTCTGCAAGACGGTGGCGAAGGAGGGCGCCGAGCACGGCATCCGGGCGAATACCATCTGCCCCGGATTCGTGCGCACGCCGCTCGTGGACAAGCAGATCCCGGAGCAGGCGCAAACGCTCGGCATCACCGAAGAGCAGGTGATCAAGACCGTCATGCTCAAGAATACGGTGGACGGCGAGTTCACCACGCTCGCCGACGTGGCCGAGCTCGCGGTCTTCTTCGCGTCATTCAATTCAAACGCCTTGACCGGCCAATCCGTGGTGGTGAGCCACGGCTGGCACATGCAGTAAGATCCCTGCGCGATGCAGGGAGCGCCAGATCGACGTCAGTCGATCAGCGGGTTGCGGACGCTGAGCCGCGGGAAACGGCTGAAGTCGCGGTCCGCCGTCCACAACTCGCTGACTTTGTGTTCCAGACATACGGCAGCGATGCGCGCATCGTGGATCTGGCCCCCGACGCTGCGGCTGGAGCGGATCGCATCCCGGAGCCGCGGCCATGAGTCTTCGCGTTCCGTCAGCAGGACCAGCGTTCCGGAGCGATACCATTCATCGACCTGCGCGAGCGCCTCTTCCATGCGCGAAGGACGGCCGAAGGCGTGGGCGCGCGTGACCACGGAAATGAATTCGACGAGGCAATGATAGGGGATGGCCCAAGGCTGCCCCGACTCGGCCAACCCCTCGAGAGCAGCCATGGCCGCTCCGTTCCAGGGCGAGTCACCCCGGTGGGCGTGAACCAGGACGTTCGTGTCGACGGCGATCACTCGCGGAGGTTCGCGAGGTCGCGAAGGTCGGACCACGAAACGCCGGGTCGCAAGCCGGTCCCCTTGACGCTGCGGTCACGGAGCTTGAAGGGGCGTGACGCCTTGCGCTCCTTGAGCACGCGGCGCAGGCCGTCTTCGACCAAGGCACGCAAGGTGACCTTCTCCTTTGCTGCGAGCTTGCGCGCGTCGGCGAGCAGCGCATCCGCGATGTCCACGGTGGTCTTCATATGGGTACCCATATCAAGCGGGCTGGGGACCCGCAAGCCGCCCACCAGCTCCGGTAGCGCGAGCGGGCTTTTCAGGCGTGCGGCTGGCTGACGACGACCAGCGTGCCGGCGGAGACGCCGTATTTCTCCAGCGCGCCCACGTCGGCGATGACGTCGCGGGGCTTGCGGGCGCCGTTCAAGAGCTCCCGATAGGCGGTGAGCACGCGGCGCGACTCGGCGCCATTCTCGCGGACCAGCTCGACGCGGAAGCGGCGCACGCCGGCCTTGAGCAGCGCCGGCAGGCACGATGCGGCGCTCTGCGCGCGCGCATTGAAGACGGTATTGCGGCAGCCGACGTCCACGATGACCGGATGCTCGAGCCCGGCGCCGTCGCGGAGCTTGATCAGGTGCTGCTCGCAGGGACGCCCGCAGTCGCGATAGTCGCGGCCATTCGAGAGCAGATGCGAATAGACGCAGTGCTCGTTGTGGAAGAGCGGCAGGTGCTGGTGGATGGTGACCTCGAGCCGCTCCGAGGGCACGCCGGCGCAGAGATCCAGTAATTGCGCGAGGTCCAGATCATAGGCCGGCGTCAGCGTCGAGAGTCCGAGCGACAGCAGCGTGCGCGCGGTGATTGCATTGGTCGCATTCAAGGAGAAATCGCCGTGGACGGTAAACCCAGGCGGGCGCGTGCCGGTGCTCTTGAAGTGCTCCAGCGCGCCCAGATGCCGCGCCAGGATTCCGTCGGGCTGGAGGCGATCGAAGCGCCGGTCGTACCCCTCCTCGCCCGGCTTCTGCACTCGCGGGGTGGCGATCACGAGCCGCACGCCGCGCGCCCGCACCCGCTCGGCGGCGACGCCCAGGCCGACCAGCTCCATGAAGTCCAGCTCGAGCTCGCGGAAGCCGAGCTCCAGCGCGACCTCGACCTGCTCGAGCGTGCGCAGCAGCGGCACCAGCACCGGCGAGGCAGCGATGCCGCCCGAGGCGATGCGCGGCGCGATCTCCTCAGGCGCATGGCCGACCGTGACCTGACGCGCGGGCCGCGGCGGGCGCTGGGCGGAGAGCGCAGCGGAGAGAACGCGCCGCAGCCGCTTGAGCTCGGAGGGCGGCAGCGCAACCGCACCGTCCAGCTGCAGCGACAGCGAGCGCAATTCGAACTGGGTCTCGCCGAACGCGCACAGCTTCTCGCGCACCAGCGCCTCGTGCAGCGGCTTGCCGACCGCCGGCTGCAGCGGCATCGCAGACTGCGCCGACGCCTTGCGCCCGAGGTCGTCCACGGCCTTGACCGCTAAAGCCGTGCCCGCAGCGCCGGAGACGATGAGACTGACACCGACCTTGCGCTCCTGCGCCGCCACGCGCTTCATCGCCCGCGTCACCTCGGCGTCCTTCGCCTTCCAGACCACGTCGCCGACGCGCACCAGCCGCAGATCCAGCGTCGTCTCGCCGACGCCGCCGAAGACGAGCTTCAAACGATTGTCTCCCAGCGCGTCGCAGGCGTGCAGCCCGCCGCGCGGCTCGTCGTCCTCGGGCTTGCCTTGATCGAACAGCATCCGGTCGCCGGCCTTGAGCGCGGGCGCGTCGGGCTCGGCGCGGACGATCACGTGCCGGTTGCGCGCGTGCACCTCCTCGACCCGGCCGACCAGCACGCCCCGGTGCCCCGGATAGAGACCGTGCACGAGCTGCTGGTGATTGCCGCCGGTCAAGAAGCCGTGCGAGAAGCTGCGCGAGAAGCTGTAGCGCAGCTCCTCCTCATCGCGCGCCGACAGCGGTGACAGGCGCAGCTCCTGCGCCGCATCGAGCGCACGGCGATACTTCTCGACCACGTTGGCGACGTATTCGGGGCCCTTCATCCGGCCCTCGATCTTGAAGCAGGAGACGCCGGCATCGAGGAGCTGCGGCAGCAGATCATAGGCCGCGAGATCGCGCGGGGAGAGGATGTACTTGAGCTGCTCGTCGCCGCGCGCCGTCTCGACGCGGCCATCGACGACCAGGTCGTACGGCATGCGGCAGCTCTGCGCGCACTGGCCGCGGTTGGCGCTGCGCGCCTGCAGCGCTTCGCTGGTGAGGCACTGGCCAGACCAGCTCACGCAGAGCGCGCCGTGCACGAAGCACTCGAGCTCGAGATCGGTCCCCGCCGCCATCAATCGAATCTCATCGATGGACAGCTCGCGCGGAAGTACCACGCGCGTGACGCCGAGAGAGGCAGCGATGGCCGCGCCCTCCGCGCTCGAGACCGTCATCTGCGTCGAGGCATGCAGCGGCAGCTCGGGGCACACCGCGCGCGCGAGCCGCGCCGCGCCCAGGTCCTGCACGATGATGGCGTCCGCGTCGGCGCGCGCGATGGCGGCGAGCGCCTCCTCCGCAAACGGCAGCTCCCGGTCGAACACCAGCGTATTGAAAGTCACGAAGCCCTGCACGCCGCGCTGGTGCAGGTAATCGAACACGCGCGGCAGGTCGTCGGCGGCGAAGTTGTCGGCACGCGCCCGCGCATTGAACCCGCCGCGCAGGCCGAAATAGACGGCGTCCGCGCCTGCCGCGACGGCAGCCTTGAGGCTCTCTTCGTCGCCTGCAGGGGCGAGCAGCTCGGGCTTGTCCAGTCGCTTCGCCATCGTGTCCTCGGGACGCGCCCGTTTATCAGATTCATCAGGAATGCAACACAAGCAGGCAAGCGAGGCCGTGACTGGCAACACTCTTGCAGACCATCATGCAGGCGGGAACCGGGTGGTTAAACTCTTTCCCACAATGGCGCCACCAAAGGGGCGCAGGGGAGCGGTAGACAAATGTCGAACGCGGAGAACGAGTCAGGTCTGACGTGCGGCCAGTGCCGCAAGAGCGGCACCTTTACGGCGCCGGTCTCGGTGATCCTGCTCTTCTCGCCCGGTATGGAGAAACCCTATCCGCTCATTCCCGCCGAGGACTACCGGGTGTGCGGGTCGTGCGACGCCATCTTCACCTTGATCAATCGCGCCGCCGAAGCGCACCCGACCACGCGCGCCGCCGCTCCCTGGTCGCGCGCCATCGTGGTGTTCAGCGACGGACACGGCGTGGATGTGAAGGCCAAGCGCCAGCAACAGGCGATGGCGCTCGCCTGAGTCCAAAGCGTCGCCGCTCAAACCCGCGGCAGCGGCGCCTTCGCCAGTAACTTCTCCAACCAGAGTGCGGAAAGTTTTTCCTGCAAGCTGTTGGAGCGAAGGCGCGCTCGAAGGTTTTCCCAGTCCAGCTTGTCCATCGGCTGGTCCTGGTCGAAGCACGTGAAGACGACCGACTCCTTACCCGTGACCGGGTCGCGGTGCTTCTGCAGGCACTGCGCGCAGATCTCCTTCATCATGCATTGCATCGGCGAGTTGATCGACGCGATGCCGACGTGATCGGCAGGCAGGAACGGCTTCAGCTCGGCGTGCCGGGCACGCGCCACCGCGGCCATCATGCGATCGGAACCGATGGCGATGATCCGGCGGACGTTGGTGAGCGGCACCGGCTGATCCCCCAGCGCGCCGGTCGCGTAGGCCACCATCGCCTCGACCATGTTCCCGCTGAACGCCTTGTCCTGTGCACGGCGTGGGGAGGGCGGCGTGCTCCCTTTGTCCACCGACCAGACAATCACGTCGGTGGCCTCCTCGATCTCATCGCGCTTGAAGACGTCCTGCGCGTGACGATAGCCGGCGAAGTAGACGACGCGGCAGCCATTCGCGCGCAGCGCTTTCGAGATGGAGAAGAGAACGGCGTTCCCCAATCCGCCGCCGCACAGCGCGACGTCTTCGCCGCGTGGAATGGTGGAGGGCGCGCCGGTCGGGCCCATCACCACCACCGGCTCGCCCGGCCTGAGCGACGCGCAAAGCCGGCTCGAAGAGCCCATCTCCAGCACGATCATCGAGAGCAGGCCGCGCTCGCGATCGACCCACGCGCCGGTCAAGGCCAGGCCCTCCATCAACAATTTCGTGCCTTCGATCCCGGCGCAGAGCGATTCGAAGTTCTGCAGCCGATAAAATTGCCCGGGCAGGAAGCTGCGCGCGGCCGCCTTGGCGCGGACGATGACCTCGACGATGGTGGGCGTGAGCCGGCGAATTTCGTGCACGGTGGCGTTCAACTCGTCGTCGAGCAGCGCGGCCAGCTCGTGCCAGCGCTGCACCGGCGCCGGCGCGAGGCGGTCCGTGAAAAGCTCGACGATGTGCGGATAGCCGTCCTTGGCCGACGCCATCGCCTTGACCACGCTGCCCGCATATTCGGGGTTGTTGTCGCCGAAGAAGCTCACCCGGCGGCCGTGCTTCGCATAGCTGGTGAAGAAGCCGGCGCGGCCCGAGAGGTCGTCGGTCACTTCGCCCTCGGTCTGGTCGGCGAGGTAGCTGCGGAAGGCGCGGTGCTCGGGATCGATCGCGAAGGTCCCCGGCGCCTCCTTTTCGACGGTGATGTTCGGGCTGGTGCCTGCCGCCACGCAGACCGTGCGTGCGTCGAGGGTAACCGCGGTGCCGTCCTTGCGGGTGAACTGGACTGCCTGCACCGCGCCGTACGCGTCGGGCACCGCCTCGACCGGGCTCAATCCCTCGGCGAAGACGATGCCCTCCTCCAGGCATTTCAAAATCTCTTCGTGATTCAAGCGATAAGCCGGCGAATCAGTCAGTCCCTTGCGATAGGCGATGGTGACGCCGCCCCAGGATTTGATCAGTTTGGAAAACCCCAGCGTTCCCTTCTCGCGCTCGGCGCGCACCGCCCGGCCGTGCTCGAGCAGCTCGGCATAGACGCGGCGCTCCTCGGGGTCGAGCAGCGAGAACACCAGCTCTTCGCCCGACGACTGGCAAAGCGCCTCGTGCCGCCGAAGCAGCTTCTCGACCTGGACCGGGTAATACGCGGCCAATTCGGTCGCGGTATCGATCGCGGTCAAGCCGCCGCCGATCACCACCGCCGGCAGACGCACCGTCAGATTTGCCAGCGCGTTCGCCTTGAACGCGCCGCTGAGCTGGAGCGCCATCAAGAAGTCGCTCGCCTTGCGCACGCCGCGAATCAGGTTGTTCTTGAGCGGGATGATGGTGGGCTTGCCCGCGCCGGTGGCGAGCGCGACGTGATCGAACCCATAGCGGGTAAAGGCTTCGTCCACCGTGATGGTGCCGCCGAAGCGCGTGCCGCCATAGAGGCGGAAGTGCGGCCGGCGCGCGAGGTTCAAATGCAGCACGTCCAGGAACGACTTGTCCCAGCGCACGGTGATTCCATATTCGCTGACGCCACCGAACCCGCTGGTGATGCGCTCGTCCAGGGGTTTGCCGAAGCGCGCGTGGTAAAATTCGATCGGCTCTAAAGAATGCTCGATGGGCTCGATCTTGAGTCCGTCGATGCCGATGACGCCGAAACCCTCATTCAACAAATGGTGCGCGAGCGTATATCCCGCCGGCCCCATTCCGACCACCAGCACGTTGACACCGGTGTATTCGCGCGGGTGCTGGCGCTTGAGGTTGAGCGGATTCCAGCGCGTCAGCAGGCTCCAGATCTCGAAGCCCCAGCGCATCCGCAGCGTATCGCTGAGCACGCGCGTCTCGATTTGGGGGATATTGACCGGCTCCTGCTTCTGGTAGATGCACGACTTCATGCAATCGTTGCAGATGCGGTGGCCGGTGCCGGGCGCCATCGGGTTGTCGATGCAGACCAGCGCCAGCGCGGCCACCATGTCGCCTTCGCGCGCCACCAGGTGCATCTCGCTGATCCGCTCCTCCAGCGGGCAGCCGGTGAGCGGAATGCCCAGGGGATTCTTCTTGAAATGAGTGCTTCCCTTGTCGGGGAGTCCTTTGGCGCACGAATCCTTCTCGCGGTCGTGGCAAAAGAGGCAATAGTGAATCTCGCTCTGCACCTCGCGGGGCGTGGCGCGGAGGTCGGTCAGCCCGAAGCCGTCGCGGCGACGCTGGTGCTCCTCGTGGCCGACGATGGCGAACCCGTCGCGCTTGAGCGGCACGAGGTTGTCGAAGTCGAGCGTCTGGGGGAGCTTGAAGAGCGGCCACGGCCGGCGCGCGACGTAGGCCCAGCGGTCGAGGAGATCCAATAGCCGCCGCGCCAGCGCCAAATCGTCCGCAGACGCAGCGCCCGAGCGCGACTCGCCGAACGCCGTCATCAGCTGGCAGAACTTGTCGAAGGCGGCGGCGTCGAGCGGCGCGGGCTTGGCCGGATCAAAGCGCATCGCCAGCGCGCGCTCGGCGTCGAGCAGCGTCTCGATCACCAGCGCCACCATCAGCTCGGGGTCTTCGCCCGCCGACGACACGCGCGCGGCCGCGGCGAAGAGCGGCTGCGCCTGCGTCTCCAGCGACGCGGTCTCCGACGGGGCGGGCCGGTTGGGCGCGCCTTTCTTGAAGACGCGCCGCTGGATGAACTCGCGCTTGACCTTGAAGATGGGCGCGTCACGGCCAGCGTCTTCGCGCAGGGCGGCCTGGTCTTTGCCGACACCGAAGAGCGCGCCGAGGAAGCGGCTCAGGTGCGCCGACAGCTCGATCAGGAGCTCGCTCTCCTGCGACCCGCGCAGCGCTGCCGCACCGCTGCGGTGCGCGTCGTAGCGTGCGAACAGCGCCGCGTCGGCAGCGCGCAGCCGGTCGTCGAACGTGCGCGTCAGATCTGCGAGGCGGCGAGCGTCGTGGAGATCGTCGAGGGAGAAGCCGGGAACGCCCAGTGTGGTGGCCATCGCGGCGGCATACTGGCACGCCCCGGCACGCGGCGATCGCGCGAATGCTCGAATGCGCGACACCCTGCCGCGGCGGGTGGGCGGCGGAGGCGCGGAGAATGTGGGGCGAGCGCGCGAGGGACGCTCCCGCGGCCTTAACGCTTGTGCGGCTCCGCGCGTGTCGCCGCGACGATCTCAGTGACCGCGACGCGCGCGTGCGCCGCGAAGACCGCATAATCCTCGTGGTTCTCGGTTACCACATCAATCACTGTGTCGATGAACCGCTCGCCGTCGCGCAACGCCACCGCGACGGGCCGGTGGACCAGCACCGCCTCCTCGAGCACATCGATGAAGCTGCAACGCCCGACGGCGTTCTGGGAGATGACCGGCACGCCCTGGAAGATAACCCCGCGTGCGGCGGGGCGTCAGCCGGCCCGGCGCGGGGTGGACGCCGCGCCACGCTGCGTGCGGCGGCCCGCAGCGCGCTCCTTCGCCGCACAGTCGGGGCAGAGGCCCTCTGCCTGCACGCGCACCGCGCGGATGGCGAAGCCCTGTGAGTTGCGAAGCGCCAGCCGGTCGAGGGCCGGGTCGTGCAGGTCGGACACCCTTTTGCACGCGGTACAGACGAGATGGTGGTGCGAGCTGCCCGCGCCGGTGCCGGGCAGCGCCGACTCGTAGCGGCCCTCGGCGTGCAGCGCGTTGACGTCGCTCACCGCGCCGATGGCCGTGAGCGCCGCGAGGTTCTTGTAGACGGTGGCGAGCGAGAGCGTGGGCAGCCTGCGCCGGACAGCGCGGTGCAGCTGCTCGGCGCTGGGGTGCTCGCGCGAGCCGGCCAGCGCCTCGAAGATGGCGAGCCGCTGGTGCGTCACCGAGAGCCCGTGCTCGCGGCAATAAGCGGCGAAGCGATCGAGATCGCTGCGCCGCGGCTTCACGCGAGATCCTGCGCGAGCGAGCGGCGCGCGGCGTCGCTCAGCGCCTGGCGGTGCGCATAGGCCGGGTGATCGATGACCAGGGCGGCGGGGCCGGCCATCAGCTTCGCGCGATCGGGCACGGGAAACCTCACGTACTGCACCGCCGAAACGCGCTGGCCGTCGTCGCGGCCGCCCTCCATCTGCCCCCGCAGCCGCTCTCCGTCGAGCTCGAGCCAGAGGTGATCGCCCAGCCCGGTGAGCCGTGCCAGCTGCTCCTTCACCTCGGCGTCGGGCCCTTGCAGCTCGATCATGAGGGTGGCGGAGAGCTCGCCCTCGCCGGGCAACATCGTATTGAAGCCTTCGAGCTCGACGGCCACCGCGCCGGGCTCGGTGATGCGCTCGACCCGCAGGATCTCCTGGACCTGGAACTTCACCGTCAGTCGATTCTCGAAGATGAGGGTGATGAAGGGACCGACCGAGAGTCGCCGGTCCCGCTTGGCCGCGATCACCTCCTGGCGGAATTGGGCACGCACGCCCTCATAGATGGGCACCGGCCAGAGATCCTCAAAGGTCAAAGCATTCATTTGTGCTCCTTGCCGCCCTGCACTTTGTCCCAGGCTCCAATATACGCGCCGCGCAGGATCTTCACCGGATGAAACGACTTGCGCCCCGTCTTCTGGGTCAGCTGCAAGCCCGCGAGCGGGCAGTCGCTGGAGACGAGATCGGGCTCGGCCGCCTCGACCTTGCGGGCGGCGCTCTCGGCCACCTTGAGGCTCTCGGCGAAGAACTCCTTCTTCATTCCCCAGGTGCCGTCCATGCCGCAGCACTTGTCCACCAGCGTGACGTCGGCGCCCGCCCACTTGAGCAGGTCACGCCCCCGGTAGCCGAAGTTCTGCACGCGGTTGTGGCAGGCGACGTGATAGGCGACCTTGCCGATCGACTGCGGCGGCGGCTTGGGCAGCTTCTTCGCCCGCGCGTGCTGCAGCAAAAAATCGGAGAGGTCCATCACCGCGGCCGCCAACTCTTTTGCCTCGGGCGTGCCGACGATCTCCGGGTACTCGGTCTTGAGCATCAGCGTGCACGACGGGCCCGGGCTCAAGATCTTCCTGCCCGCGCGCACCGAGGGCAGCAAGAGCTCGACGTTCTTGCGCGCCAGCCTGCGCGCGCCCTCGAGGTCGCCGCCGTCGAGCTTGGGCATGCCGCAACACACCTGCTCGGGACACTCGACGCTGCAGCCGCCGCGCTCGAGAACATCAATTGCCGCTTTGCCGATTTCGGGATCGTTGTAATTGACGAAGCAGGTGGCGAAGAGCG
>JAYWBT010000155.1:0-78609 GCA_043781235.1 Deltaproteobacteria bacterium | reverse complement strand
TGCGGTCAGCAGGGCATATCCCGCGAGGCCGAGGAGGACAGCCACGGCCACGCCCCCGAGGATGAGGAAGGGCTTGCGGGCTTTGGCAGCCTGGGCCGCCCGGGTCGCTTGCGCGGTGCCGGACTGGTTGAGGGCTTCTTCGAGTGCGACGGGCGATTTCTGGGCAACGGCTTCCATTTCACATCTCCAGGTGCATCTCGGGCTTGTGCGACGAGGACTTCTCTTCGCTGCGGTCGTCCTTGAGGAAGAAGAGCAGCGGAAGGATGGCGAGAAAGAGGATCCCCGCGAGCAGGAACACCTTCTCGAAGCTGAGCACCATCGCCTGTTGCGCGACCGCGCCTGCGAGCGCGCCGGGCGCCGCGGCCTGCGCGCTCGCGGCATCCATCCCGCGGGCCACCAGGCCCTGCTGGACGGCGGCGAGGCGGCCCATCGCGGCGGTGCTGTAGATCGAGACGTGCGCGCCCACGCTCGCGCGTGCCTGCGTGGCGTAGTGGCCGAGCAGGGTAGCGAAGACGGCCAGGCCGATCGATCCGCCCACCTGGCGCAAGAGGGAATTCAGGCCGGTCGCGTCGGTCAGCTTGTCGCGCGGGATCTTCGACAGCGCCACGGTGGTGAGCGGCACGAAGAGGCAGGCGAACCCGATGCCCTGCCAGACCAGCGAAACGAAGATGCCGGCGGGGCTGGTTTCGAGCGTGAAGTGCGACATGAGGAAGGCGCCGATGGCGAAGGTGACCACCCCGAAGGCGATGGTGGCGCGCGGCGAGACGCGGTTGTAGAGCCGGCCGACGATGGGGACGATCACCATCATCGCCAGCGTGCGCGGCATCAGGTTCAAACCCGACTGCGTGGCGGTGAAGCCGAGCAGCTCCTGCATGAAGATGGGCAGCAGGAACATGTTGGCCATCAGCATGGCGAACATTACCGCGCCGATCAGCGTGCCGCTCGCGAACACCGGGTCCTTGAACAAGCGGAGATTGACCACCGGCGCCTTGGCGGTCAGCTCGCGGATGACGAAGGCGGCTAGCCCGAAGATGGCGATCAGCACCATGACGGTGATGGCGCGCGAGTCGAACCAGCTGTCCTGGTCGCCCTCCTCCAGCACGTACTGCAGCGCCGAGAGGCCGATGGTCATCAGCGCGATGCCGGCCCAGTCGATGTTCTTCTTGGTCTCGGCGGCGGCCTTGAGGTTGGCCTCGCGGATGTCGTCCGGCTCGTGGACGAACTTCCACACCATGAAGAGGCCAAGCAGGCCGACCGGGAGGTTGATGTAGAAGATCCACTCCCAGCTCGCGTTGTCGACGATGACTCCGCCGAGCGTGGGCCCGAGCGCGGGGCCGAGCATCACGGCCATGGCGAAGACCGCCATCGCCATGCCCTGCTCTTTGGGCGGGAAGGTCTGGCGGAGGATGGCCTGCTCGGTGGGCTGCAGCGCGCCGGCGCCGAAGCCCTGCAGCACGCGCCACGCCACCAGCGCCAGGAGCGAGTGAGCGGTGCCGCAGAGGATGCTGCCGACGAGGAAGAGCGCGAGGCTCGCCATGTAGACGCGCTTCTGGCCGAAGAGGCGGCCGAGGAAGGCGGTGAGCGGCATCACCAGCACGGTGGCGATGACGAAGGCGGTCGAGATCCAGGTGATCTCCTCGATGGTGGCGCCGACCGCGCCGCGGATGTGGACCAGCGCGACGTTGACGATCGACGCGTCGATGGCGCCCATCAGCGTGCCGAAGCTGACGCTGACGGTGACGAGCCACTTGTTGACCGGCGCGGGTCGCGAGGCGCTCGCAGGAGCGGCGAGCGCCGGGAGGTGGGCGGCGGAGACGGACACGGCCTTACGCTCCGGCGCCGTCGAGGAAGAAGCGCACCAGTTCCGGCGCGCGCTCGCGCAGCGGGCGCGTCGGGGACTTCTCGTACAGGTTGTGGACCATGGCGCCGCGGACCGCGCCCATGAAGAGCGCAGGCCACAGCTCGGCGCCCTGGGGGCGAAGCGCTTTCTTGCGCAGGCCGCGCGTCATCAGATGCTCGACGCGGCGGTACACCTCGAGCATGGCGTCGTTCGGGCGCCCGGCGGCGGGAAAGCCGCGCTGGTGCTCGCCCTCGATGACGATGCTCAAGAAGGCCCGATGTGACTCGAAGTGGTCGAGCAGGGTGGCGGTGAAGCGCTCGAGCATGGACGCGAACGGCTGGCCGCTGCCTTGCTTCAGCGCGGCGTCGAGGTTCTCGACCAGCTCGGCGCGGCGGGCGTCGAGCAGCGCCTTGAGCAGCGCCTCGCGGTCCTCGAAGTGGTTGTAGACGGTGCCGACGGAGACACCGGCGGCGCTGGCGATCTCTTCCATGCGCGCTGCGCGCAGCCCTTGGGCGGCGAACACCTTCTCGGCCGCGCCCACGATGGAAAGTGCGGTCTCGGCGCGCAGGCGCTCGCGCAACGGGTTGCCGTTCGAGCTGGCGGCGGTTGGTTTTGAAGCTGGATTCATAAAGGGAAGGTCGAATTTAACCAGGTTACCGGGACCGGGCAAGGCAAAGTTGAGGTGTAATTCAGTTTATGAATCTGGATTCAGCGTGATGACCGGGCGGGAGCATCGAGTCAAGCCACCCCACCCCTGAGAAGAAAGTTCGCGCGAAGCCGGCTGCGGGGATAGCGTTCCCGCGTGAACCTGTGGAGCAGACCTTGGCGTTGACCGGGAACCTCACAGAGACGTCGTTCACCGACCTCATCCAGTTCTACAGCATGAGCCGGCAGACGGCAGTCGTGACCATCGTCTCGCCGGCGGGCCGGGACCACGACGGCGTCCTCTACCTCGAGGGCGGTGACGTGGTCGACGCGCGCTTCGGCGAGCTCACGGGGCTCGATGCGGTCCGCCGCGCGCTGCGGCTGAAGGACGGCGAGTTCCGCGTCGAGCTGAATGTGAAGTGCCGCGAGCGCACCATTTTCGAGCCCTGGGGCAAGGTCGTTCTCGAGGAGATGTGCTCCGATGACGAGGCGCTCAACGCCGAAATTGCGGGCGGCGCCCGGGATGACCTGGACCTCGAGAACGCGAAGGCAACCATGGACAATGCAGAGAAGCCTGCGAGCGCCTCACGCCCCCCTTCCACCCCGCGTCCGCTGCCGAAGACGTTGCCACCGCCGGTGCTGAAGAGACGCGCGCCAGCGGTGTGGGCCATCGGCGCGGGAGTCGCGGTCGCGGCCGTCATCGCTGCCGCTGCCTTCTTCCTGCGGCCGCATCCGGCCGAGCCGCCGCCGCCTCCCGCTCCCGCAGCGGCCCCCGCGGCGCCTCCGCGCGCCAAGGTCGCCGGCGTCACCGACACCGAGATCCTTTTCGGCATGAGCGCTCCCTTCTCCGGGCCTGCCAAGGAACTGGGCCGCGGGATGAAGACCGGCATCGAGATCGCCTTCGCCGCGACCAATGACGCCGGCGGAATCAACGGGCGCAAGCTGAAGCTCCTCGCGCTCGACGATGGCTACGAGCCCGACCGGACCAGGGCCGTGATGAAGGATCTGGCCGAGCAGCGCCAGGTGTTTGGCTTCATCGGGAACGTCGGCACGCCCACCGCCGAGGTCGCGGTGCCCTACGCGCTGGAGAAGAAGATGCTCTTCTTCGGCCCCTTCACCGGCGCGGGCCTGCTGCGCAAGGACCCTCCCGACCGCTACGTCTTCAACTACCGCGCGAGTTATGCCGAGGAGACGGCGGCCACGGTGAAGTACCTCATCGACGTCAAGCGGCTGAAGCCCTCCGACATCGCCGTGTTTGCCCAGCAGGACGGCTACGGGGACGCAGGCTTCAACGGCGTCGCGAAGATGATGCGCACCCGGTACGGCCGCGATCCGGCCGAGGTGCTGCGCGTCGGGTACAAGCGCAACACGAGCGATGTCTCCGAGGCGACGGACGCCATCCTGAAGGCGCGCCCGCGCCTGCGCGCGGTGATCATGGTCGCGACCTACAAGGCGGCTGCGAAGTTCATCGACAAAGTGAAGGCCGACCGGTCCGACCTGATCTTTACCAACGTCTCGTTCGTCGGCAGCCAGGCGCTCGCGGACGAGCTCATCGGCTATGGGCCGAAGGACGCCGAGGGCGTGATCATCACGCAGGTGGTGCCGCTGCCGCAGAGCCGCTCCACTGCCGTGTCGCGCTATCAGGAGCTGTTGCCGAAGTATTCGCTGGGCGAGAAACCGGACTTCGTCTCTCTCGAGGGCTACCTTGCCGCGAGCTTGCTCATCGAGGGGCTCCGCAAGGCGGGCCGCGACCTCGACACCGAAAAGCTCGTCGATGCGCTCGAGGGGCTGCGCGGCGTGGAACTGGGCGTGGGCGCGACGATGGGCTTCGGGATGAGCGAGCACCAGGCCTCGCACAAAGTCTGGGGCACCGTGCTCGACGCGAGCGGTGCGTTCGAGACGTTCGATATGGAGTAGGGGCCCTGAAGGGTTCGTTACGCGGGGCGCGGAGAGGGCAGCGAGCCCAGCAGCCGTGCCGGCGACGGATGATGGCCGGGCATCAGGCTGGCCGTGCGAAAGACGACCTCGCCGCCGCGCGCGACCACCAGCGCGCCGCCCTGCTGCCAGTTGTCGCCGGCCTGCTTGCCTTGACGGTGACCCTTGACGAGTGCCCGAAGCCAGAGCACCAGCGCGAACGGGTTGAGCGTCAGCAGGCGCGACCGGTGCAGTCCCGCGAGCTGGAACGATTCAAGCTTCGGATCGCAGAGCAGCTGCAGCGAAGCCGGCAGCGCGGCGCGCTCGGCGAACGCCTTGGCCATGGCGGGCCAGCCGCTGCCGATGACGGCCAGCCGCGCTCCCGCCGTCTCGAAGTCCTTCACTCGTGACCGCAACTCGGCCACCTGCTCGCGGCAGGACGCTCACCCATAGTGCCGGATGAAGACCAGCACCGCCGGGCCGTCCTTCCATAGGTCCGCGAGGCGCACGGGCCGGTCTTCGGCGTCGCGCAGGGTCAGCTCGGCGAGGCGGGGGTCGATCAGCTTCATGCAGGGATGGATGCCGCTGCCGCGAAGGCGCTTCACGTTTGCACCGTCAGTCGGGCAGGACCAGCGCCCCGTACTCATCGAAGCGGAAGTAAGGGTGCCAGGCGATTTCCCAGGGATGCCCGTCGGGATCGGCGAAGTACCCCGACCGCCCGCCCCACTCGGCGTCCTTGGCGGGCCGCAGAATGCGCGCGCCGGCCGCCTCCGCGGCGCGCATGCCTTCGTCCACCAGCTTCGCCTCGCGGACGTTCTGCGCGAGCGTGATCCCGCCGAACGGCGCGCGGCCCAAAGCGGGCAGGTTGGCGTCGCTCGCGAGCAGGTTGCGCGGGTAGAGCGCAAGCACCACGCCCGACAGCTTCAGGAACGCGATCTCGCCCTGTGACGAGCTCGAGACGGGCCAGCCCAGGCCGTCGCGATAGAACCGCAGCGCCCGCTCGAGGTTCTCCACGCCGAGCGTGATGATGGTGACCCGCGCTTCCATCAGGATCAGTAGTCGTCGGGGTTGTAGTTCTCTTGCGCCGAGCCCGACTCGTACGACAGCACGCTCTGGTTCTCCACCACCGCGGCTCCCTTGCGCAGCCGCTCAATCCACTGCGAATAGAGCTCGCCCTGCTTCTGCCCCTCGAGCCGATCGCGCGCCTGCTTCTTCTCGGCGTCGTCGAACTTCGAGAGGTCCGCGCGCTCGCGCGACTTGAGCTTGAAGACGTACCAGGTGTCGCCGTCTTCGACCGGCGCGGCCGGTGTTGCGCCGGCGCTGACCTGGCCGAACACGGCCTCCGACAGATTGGGCGCCGAGCCGATGCCGGGGATGAACCCCCCTGCCGGGTGGAAGGTCTCGGTCTCGGCGGACTGCGGCATCATGAAGGAGGAGAAGTCGAACTGGCCAGCGTCGGCCTTCTTGGCAGGGAAGAGATCCTTGATTTCCTTGCCGCCCTTGACCTGCGCCAGCGTCTCGACCGCCTTGTCGCGCGCCTGCTGCTTCGCCTTGTCGCCCTTGAGCAGGTCCTGCGCGATCTGCTTCTTCACCTCGTCGAGCGGCTGCTCGTGCGCGGCGCGCTGCTCTTCCGCCTTGAGGAAGTGGAAGCCGGTGCGGTCCTTGAAGACGGCGGACAGCTGTCCCTGTTTGAGCTTGAGCGCCTCGTCCTCCAGCGTTTTTCCATATGCCGACCCGCCTTTCGAGACGAACCCGAGGTCGCCGCCCTGGTCCTTGGTCGCCAGGTCCTCGCTCTTCTCTTTCGCGACCGCGGCGAAGTCCTTGCCGCCCTTCACCTCGGCGTACGCGGCGTCGATGCGGGCGCGCGCGGCGATCTCCTCGTCGCCCTTGGCCCCCGGAGCCAGCTTGGCGCTGATGGCGCGCACCTTGACCGCCGCTCCTTGAGTCCAGCGCGTCTTCTTGTCCTTCTCGTACTGGTCCGCGATCTCCTTCTCGTGCGTCTTCGCCCAGGCCTCGGCCTCGGCGTCGGTGGCGGTCGCCTTCTCGCGGAACATGAAGCCGGTGAACTTCACGTAGGAGATGGCCGCGCCTTCATGTTGCGCCTGGTAGAAGGCGCGCAGTTCATCGCCGCTGACGTTGGCGCCGGCGAGCGCGGCCTGGATCACCTTGGCGCGTAAAAGATCCCGGCGATAGGCACCTTCGAAGCGCGGGACGGACATCCCATAGCCGTTCTCGACCAGCCGCTTGTAGTAGTCGAAGTCGAACTTGCCGTCCTGCTGGAACTGGGGCGATTTGGCGATGGCCTCGGCCACCTCGGTGTCACTGACCACGATGCCGAGCTCGGCGGCCTGCTGCGCGATCAGCTCCTGGTCGACGAGCGACTTCAGCGTCTCCTTCTTGAGGCCGTCCTGCTGCGCCTGCTCGGTGGTGTACTTGCCGCCGCGCTGCGCGGACGCCTGCCGGAAGCGCGACGCGTAAGCCTGGGTGAAGTCGCTCGCGGTGACGAGATCTCCGTTCACGCGCGCCGCCCAGGTCTCGGGCGTGCGGGTGCGGAAGCCGGACGAGCCGCGTCCGAAGGAGAAGACGAAAGAGATGATGATGGCGCCAAAAATGACCACGATCAGCGACGACCGCGCATTCGACCGCATGACATCGAGCATGAACGAAGCACTCCCTGCTTTTTGAAGGGTTGACACCCTAAAAAAGCCGGGTCACAGATGCAAGCTCAAAACACGGGAAGGAGCGGACTCTTTCCTGCGTTGACCGCTAGACGTGCGCTCCCTCTTCCGCAAATTCCGCGAGCCGATCTTCGTGATCGCCCTGTTGGGCCTCCCGTTCGGCATTTTCCTCGCCAAGGCCAAGAATGGCCACGGGCTGAACCTGCTCGACCGCGCGCTGGTGTTCGTCACCGCGCCCGTCGAGCGCTCCATCGTCGCCGCCAGCTACGGCGCCATCGACGCCTGGCAGGGCTACGTGGCCCTGCGCGGCGTGCGCGAGGAGAACCTGCGGCTGCGGCGCGAGGTGCGGCGCGCGCAGGCCATCGATCAGCAGGCGGCCGAGTTGAAGGCCGAGAACGAGCGCCTCAAGCACCTGCTCGACTATTCGGACAAGCAGGCGCCCGTACGGATGCTGGTTGCGCAGGTAGTGGCGGTCGGAGCCTCGCCGCACAGCCACACTCTGCGGATCGCGCGCGGCTCGGACGACGGCGTGACCCGCGGCGCCCCGGTGGTCTCGCCCGAGGGTGTGGTGGGCACCATCGTCCAGACGACCGGCAGCTATGCCGACGTTCAGCTGATCACCAGCCCGACCTCCGCGGTTCCCGCCATCTCGGCGCGGACGCGCGCGCGCAGCACCGTGAAGGGAACCGGCGACATCCGCAAATGCCGTCTCTCCTACGCGCTGCGCACCGACGACCTCCAGGAGGGGGATCTCCTGGTCACAGCGCCGGTGACCGGCTTCTTTCCCAAGGGCCTGCGCATCGGCAAGGTGGTCGATGTCGACAAGAAGCCGCAAGGCATGTTCAACGGCGCCGACGTCGCGCCCGCGGTGGACTTCTCGCGGCTCGACGAGGTGATGGTGGTGCTCGACCAGCCTGCCGCCGCCGCCGCCCCGGCTCCGGGATCCGCCCGTTTCACGTCCCCGGGCGCCGAGCCTGCGGCTCCCGCGACGCCGCCCGCCACGACCGCGGGGGTCGCGCCGTGAGCCTGCGCATCGTGCTGATCGTCCTCGTCTGCCTGCTCTTCGCGGTGATCGAGTCGGTCTTCCCTTTCCTGCTTCACCTGCGCACCGCCCGCGCCGATCTGCTCCTCAGCGTCGTGCTCTACCTCGCCCTGCACGACGACGTGATCGAGGGCGCCGCGCTCTCCGGGGTGGCGGGCTATCTGGCCGATCTGACGAGCGCTACGCCGGCGTGCCTGTACACTTTCCTCGCCGTGCTGACCTTCGTCGTCGTCCGCACCACCGGGAGCGCGCTGAAGACCGAGGGCGGGATCCAGTCTGCCGCCATCGCCTTCGCCGCCTCGCTCGTGCACTCGGCCATCGCCGCGGTGCTGCTCGGCTTCGTGGCTTCTGGCAGCTTCTCCTTCCAGGTCTCGCAGCTGCTCTGGAGCGCGCTCGGCACCGCCGTCGCCGCGCCGTTCGTTTTCTACGTCCTGCGCCGCATCGACGCCGGCTTCCTCCACGCCGAGCGGGGCGCCTGATGCTGATCCGCCGCGACGCCGACGACATCCGGGAAATCCGTCCGCGCGCGGCGCTGGGGGCGCTGGTGGTGCTGTGCACCATGCTGGTGCTGGTGGTGCGCCTCTATCAACTGCAGATCTTGCGCGGCGAAGAGTACGTTACACAGTCGATCTCCAACTATCGAAAGTCGCTCTTCGTGCCCGCGGACCGCGGCATGATCAAGGATCGCAACGGCCGCACGCTGGTCGACAACCGGCCCTCCTTCGACGTCTTCATGACCCCCGCGTTCTGCAAGGGCAAAGAGCGCGACGAGGTGCTCGCGAAGCTATCGAATCTTTTGCAATTGACGCCGGAAGAGGTCGAGAAGGTGAAGCTGGATTATCAGAAGAGCTGGGTCTCGAAGGATCGGCTCGAGCGCTTCAAGCCCTTCCTGGTCGAGCTCGACATTCCGCGCGACCAGGTGGACGCGCTCGAGGCGCACAAGACCGAGATGAGCTGCGTAGACCTGATCCCTTCGCCGCACCGCAACTACCACTCGGCGTCGGCGCTCGGGCACGTGCTCGGCTACATGAGCGAGGTCACGCCCGACGAGATGGATGACCACCCCGAGTACCGGCGCGGCCAGACCATCGGGCGGCGCGGGCTCGAGCGGCGCTGGGAGAGGGAGCTGCGCGGCGAGGACGGCCACGAGAACATCGCGGTGGACGCCAAGGGCCGCAAGCTCGACAAGGAGACCGAAGAGCTCCTCATCCCCGAGAACGAGCGCCTGATCCCGGCCACGCCCGGCAACAACCTGGTGCTGTCGATCGACGAGCGGCTGCAGCGGGCCGCGGACGAGGCCTTCCCGGGCCGCGCGGGCGCGGTGGTGGTGATGGAGGCGAAGACGGGCTTCCTGCTTGCGATGGTCTCGCGGCCCAGCTTCGATCCCAATCAGATGTCGGGCCGCATGCGGCGCGTCGATTACCAGAAGCTCGACGAAGATCCTTTGAAGCCAATGCTCAACCGGGTGATGAACGAGAACTATCACCCGGGCTCGACCTTCAAGGTGGTCACCTCGCTGGCCGGCCTGGAGAAGGGCGCCATCGGCCCGCAGAGCACCATCTTTTGCAACGGCGGCTATACGATGGGCAATCACCGCTGGCGCTGCGACAAGCCGTCGGGCCACGGGTCGCTCGACGTCAAGCACGCGCTCCAATATTCGTGCGACGCGTTCTTTTACGCGCTCGGCGACCGGCTCGGCCTGGACCCCATCTCGGATATGGCGCACCGGCTCGGCTTCGGCCAGCCCACCGGGCTCGATCTGGGCCGCGAGATCCCCGGCGTGATCCCCGAGCTGAGGCTGATCAATCCCAGCACCGGCTCGCCCAAGAGCCACGCCATCAACGCCTCGATCGGGCAGGGCGAGGTCAACGTCACGCCGCTGCAGCAGGCGGTCGCGTACGCGGCCATCGCCAACGGCGGCACGGTGTGGAAGCCGCAGATCGTGCGGCGCATCGAGGCGCCCGACGGCCGCCTGCGCAAGGAGTTCCTGCCCGAGCGCGATCTCGCCAATGGCCACGACGGGCGGCTGGAGGTGAAGGAGAGCTCGCTCTCGGTGGTGCGCGCGGGCCTGGTGGCGGTGATCAACGAGCCCGGCGGCACGGGGTACCGGCAGAGGCTTGCGGACTTGAAGTGGGCCGGCAAGACCGGCACCGCGCAAGTGGTCACGCTGGGCGGCAAGCAGAAGCTCGACCCGACCGCGCAGGCCTATCTGAGCCGCGACCATGCCTGGTTTGCCTCCTACGCGCCGGCCGACGATCCGGAGATCGTGGTCATCGTCATCAACGAGCACGGAGGCTGGGGCGCCGAGGGCGCGGCGCCGGTGGCCGGAAAGATCGTGCAGGCCTGGTTCCAGCTGAAGAAGGAAGAGACGGCTGCCGCGGCCGCGGCGGTAGCGACGGCGCCGGCGTCGAAGATGGCGGTGCAGTAGCGATGGCTCTCAGCGCCTCGGACAGCAAGCTCGGCCATCTCAACTGGCCTTTACTGCTCTGCACGTTCCTCATCTGCGGGCTGGGCGTCTGGAACCTGGCGTCGGCCACGAAGAACGCGCCCATCGCGATGTGGTTTGTGCAGTTCCGCTGGATGATGATCGGCGCGGCGGCGGTCGGCGCCTTCCTCTTCATCGATTACCGATGGTTGTCGACCATGGCCTGGCCGGGATACTTCGCCGCGCTGGGGTTGCTCGCGGGGGTGGCCTTCGCCGGCAAGAAGGTGCTGGGCGCGCGGCGCTGGCTGTCGGTCGGGTCGATGCAGATCCAGCCGAGCGAGTTCGTCAAGATCGCCGTCATCGTCCTGCTCGCCCGCTACTTCACCAAGGACGAGGCCGGGGTCCGCAAAGGTCACTATGACCTCGTCGATCTCTGGCGGCCGTTCCTGCTCATCCTGATCCCGGTCGGATTGGTGATGAAGCAGCCCGACCTTGGCACCGCCCTGGTGACGTTCTTCATCGCCTTCACCATGATCATGTTCGCCAAGGTGAAGATCCGCAGCCTGCTCACGTTGCTGGTGAGCGGCGTGGCCGCCTCCTTCTTTGCCTGGCAGAAGCTCTTGAAGCCCTACCAGAAGGATCGCGTGCTCACGTTCCTCAATCCCGAGGCCTATGCAAAGGGAGCGGGATATCACGCCATTCAATCGGTCATCGCGGTGGGAAGCGGACAATGGAGCGGAAAGGGCTGGGGCGAAGGCACGCAGAACCAGCTCGCCTTCCTCCCCGAGCAGCACACCGACTTCATCTTCTCGGTCTGGGCGGAGGAGCACGGCTTCCTCGGTAGTATTCTATTGATTGCCTTGTATGCGTTTCTGGTGCTGGCCGCGCTCGACGTGGCGGCCAATGCGCGCGACAAGTTCGGCTCCTTCCTCTCGCTCGGCATCGCGGCGCTCTTCTTCTGGCACGCGTTCATCAACGTCGGCATGGTGACGGGCGTCTTGCCCGTGGTCGGCGTGCCGTTGCCGCTCTTCTCCTACGGCGGCTCGAGCGTGGTGGCCGATCTGCTCGGCATCGGAATTCTATTGAACGTGAGCTTGCGGAGATTCATGTTCTGAGGCGCGCGCTGCTCCTCGCGGTGGCGGTGGGCGCCTGCGCGCGCCAGGCGCCGCTCCTTACGGCGGCGCGGGCGGCGCAGGAGCGCGGCGAGTGGGCCGAGGCGCTGCGCGGGTTCAATGCCGCGGAGGACCGCTATGGCGCGGCGCTGGCGCAGGCGCGCGTCCCGGTGGAGACGGGCGCCCACCTGACTGGCGCGGCGGACGTCGCCTTCACCGGCGATGGGCGCGCGCTCGCTCTCGTCAACGGGGGCGTGCGCGACGCGCTGACCGGAGCTGCGCTCGCCCACGTGGACGGCCCCGCGTCGCTGCAGCGCGAGTGGCTGGTGCGGCGCTCGGGGTCCCAGGTGCGGGTGCTGTCGCTCGAAGGAGCGACGCTGCTTTCGCTGGAGGCGCCCGCGGACGCGAAGGTGGCCATCGCGGACGACGGCCGCGGCGCCGCGATCTATCGCGACGGGCTGTGGCTGATCGCGCCGGGCGGCGCGCGCCTGCAGGTCTTCAAAGGGCCGCCGAGCGGGCAGCTGCAGCTTGCGGGACCGCTCGCTGCCGTCCGCACCGGCGACGGCGCGCTGCAGCTCTGGAGCATGATCGACCGCAAGCTGGTGCTGCGCCGTGAAGGCGTCGGGGAGGTCTTCTCGCTCTCGGCCGACGCGCGCGCTCTCGCCTGGCAGGACGCGGCGGGGCTGCACCTCGCCGCGGTGGACGGCAAGGAAGAGACGCTGCTCGACGCGGCGGCGCGCGCGACGCGAGTCGCCTGGTCGCGCGACGGCGCCCTGCTGGCGGCCTGCGGAGACGACCTGCGCATCTACGACTCAGCCGAGCGGCGCGTCGCGCACCGGCTCGTCGGCGCGAGCGGGCCGTGCGCGCTCTCGGACGACGGCTCCGCGGCGCTCGCGGGCGGCCGGCTCTGGTCGCTGCCCAAGCCCCTCGCGCATCCGCACCGGGCCGCCGGGCTGCTCGGCGCGGGCTTTGCGCGCGGCGAGTTGGTCACGCTCGGGAGCGAAGGCAAGGTCGCGACCTGGGAGCTCCCGTCAGGAGAGGAGCACGAAAGCGCCTGGGTGCGAGCGCCGCATCCGTGTGGCTCGGCCGCGCTTTCCCTCGCGGCGGGCCGCGTAGCGGCGGGAGGCGCGGTGTGGAAGTCGGGGCGCGCCGGGCTCGAGAAGGTCGCGGAGGTGGAGAGCGGCAGGCTCGCCGCCGTGACGCTCGCGGGAGACACGCTCGTGCTCTCTTCCTGGCCTTCGCCCCTGGCGGCGTTCGACGCGAGGACGGCGGCGCCGCGCTGGAAGCTCGACGCTTTCGCCTGCACGCTCTCGTCGAACGGGGCGGTGCTCGCCGCTGGCGGGCGCGACGGCTGGCTCGCGCTCTTCGACGCGCAGACCGGCGCGCCGGTGCGAACTCTCGGGGCCCTGCGCGGGCAGATTCGCGCGCTGGCCTTCTCGCCCGACGGCCGCGCCCTCGCGGCGGCCGCCGATGCGCCCGGATTTGTGGTCTACTCAATAGAGGGTACTGAAAAGAAGACATTCAGCAGCCGGAGCCCTGCCCGTGCGCTGGCGTTCTCGCGCGACGGCGCGCTCGTCGCCGCCGGCGGGGAGGACGGCGAGGTTTCTCTCTGGGAACTGCAGCGCACGCTGCGGCTGGGAACCTTGCCGACGCTGCGCGGTCCGGTGAGCGTGGTCGCCTTTTCTCCGGACGGTGCCTGGCTCGTCTCAGGCACCGCCGTATTTGGCGGCGCCCGGCTAACGCCGCTGCCGAACCGCTAGCGGTCACGAGAGTTCAGCGCGGCAACTCTCAACTCTCAACTCTCAACTCAGACGGCGCGCTTGAGCATCTGGTCGATCTTGGACTTCGGAACCGCGCCGACGATCTGGTCCGCGACCTGGCCGTTCTTGAAGAGGATGAGCGTCGGGATGCTCATGATGCCGTACTTCTGCGGCACGCCCTGCTGCGCGTCGATGTCCATCTTGCCGACCTTGATCTTGCCCTTGTACTCGCGCGCGAGCTCCTCGACTGCCGGCCCGATGGCCTTGCACGGCCCGCACCACGCCGCCCAGAAATCCACCAGCACCGGCTCCTTCGACGCCAGCACCTCGCTCTGGAAGTTGTCGTCGGTGATCGTCATCAGCTCCTCGCTCGCCATGGTGTTCTCCGGAGTCTAAAGGCCAGACTGTAAATCATTTGCGCAGACGAGCGTGCCGCTGGTATCACTCGGGGCGCCTCGTGTAGATGCAAGTCGTGGCTGCGCGGTGCGCACAAAACTCCCTATGGCAGACTACCTGTTCGTCCCCCAGAGCGTGCTCGACAAGTGGTCCGAGCAGGGACGCGTCCAGGTCGAGGGCAACGTCCTCATCATCCTGGGCGAGGGGAAAAACTTCGCGCTCACCAGCGCGGTGCGCTTCATCAAGATGGAAGCCGGCGACGACACCGCCGGCCTGCTGCAGAAGGTGAAGACCACCGACGCGCTCAAGCAGATGGGCGCCGAGCACTATCTGGAGTCCGTCATCCTGGGCGAGTGCGCCTACGCCGTGCAGCAGGGCTTTCTCGCCGACGCGAACGCCCTGCGGCGCGCGGCCCAGGCCTCGCAGCCTCCGGCGCCCGCCGCCCCTCCTCCGCGCAAGGTGGCGCCTGCTCCTCCGCCGCCGGTGGCGCTGGCAGCGGCCCCTCCGCCGGAAGAGTCGAAGGCGGGCGAGGGCGACCTGCTGGCGCAGTTCCTCCTCGACAACCTGCAATAGCCATGGCGACCGCGCTTGTTCACATCGCGCTGCTCGCTTACGCGGGGGGGGCTGCAGCCTTCCTCGGGTGGCTGGTGCGTCCGCACCAACGCCTCGTCACTGCGGGCCGCGTGCTGCTCCTCGTGGGGCTGGTGCTGCACCTCGCCTCGTTCGTCGCCGCGCACCAGGGCCTCACCGCAGCGGGCTTCGGTTCCGGAGTCTGGAAGGGAGGCCAGCTCTTCTCGCTGCTGGCCGCGTTCGTGGTCGCCGGCTACCTCGCGCTCGACCTGCGCTACCGCATGCCGGTCGCCGGCGCGTTCGTCGCGCCGTTCACGGTCGCGGTGATGGTCCCCGCGCACCTGGTGCAGTCACAAGCGCACGCCATCGCGCCCGAGCTCACGCACTCGGTCGCGCTCGCGGTCCACGTCATCGCGGCCGCGCTGGGCACCGCTGCGCTCGCGCTCGCCTTCGGCCTCGCAGTGCTTTACCTCGCCAGCGAAAAGCAGCTCAAGAGCAAGCACCCCGGCCGCCTCTTCGCCCGGCTGCCTTCGCTGGAGCTGATCGATCGCGTCGGCTATCAGCTCGCCGTCTGGGGCTTCGTCTTTCTTTCGCTCGCCATCGCCACCGGCTCGCTCGCGTCGCGCGAGTCGAGCGGCTCCGCCATGCCGTTCGCGCCAAAGGAAGGCTTCGCCATCCTCGCCTGGGCACTCTTCGCCGCGCTCATCCAGGCGCGACTGGTCGCGGGCTGGCGCGGGCGCCGTGTGGCGATCCTGGTGGTGGTGGGATTCGTGCTGCTGGTCGGAACCTATGCGGGACTTTTGAGCGCGGCGCCGCACGCGAGCGCGGTGGCGCTGCGATGATTTTTGCCTGCGTCGGCCTCTCGCACAAGCAGGCGCCCATCGCGGTGCGCGAGCAACTCGCCGTCGCCGGCGAAGCGCTGGCGGCGCGGCTCGCGCGGCTCAAGGCGCTGCCAGGCGTGCACGAGGTGGTGCTGCTCTCCACCTGCAACCGGCTGGAGATCTTTGCCGCCGTCGAGAGCCGCGCCATCGCCGACGACCTGCTCCGCGATCTCGGCGAGCTGGCGGCGCCGCACGCCGTCGCGCGGGTGGAAGAGGAGGCGCTGCGGCACGTCTTCCGCGTCGCAGCGAGCCTCGACTCGATGGTGGTCGGCGAGGCGCAGATCCTCGGGCAGCTCAAGGAGGCGGCGGCGCAGGCCCAGGCGCTGGGCGCGTCGGGGCCGCACCTGACGCGGGCCATCGCGCGGGCGCTGGGCGCGGCCAAGCGGGTCCGAACCGAGACGGAGATCGCCCGCGGCGCCGTCTCGGTGTCGAGCGTGGCGGTGCAGCTCGCGCGCAAGGTGCTCGGCAACCTCGACGGCCGCGTGGCGCTGCTGCTGGGCGCGGGCGAGATGGCGCAGCTCGCGGCGCGCGAGCTGAAGTCGCAGGGGGTCCGCGAGCTGCTGGTCGCGAACCGCAGCGCCGAGCGCGCGGAAGAGCTGGCGCGCGAGGTGCTGGGCGTGCCGGTGAGTCTGGCGGAGCTGCCTGCACTACTCGAGCGCGCGGACGTCGCGCTCTGCTCGACCGGCGCGCAGGAGCCCTTGATCACCCGCGAGCTGATGGCGCGCGCGCTCAAGGCGCGCCGCTATCGGCCCATCTTCCTCATCGACCTGGCGCTGCCCCGCAATGTCGAGCCGTCGGTCAACGAGCTGGAGAACGTCTACGTCTACGACCTGGACGATCTCGAGCGCCTCGCCGCGGAGAACCGCGTGGTGCGCGAGTCGCAGCTCGGACGCGCCGAGGAGATCGTCCACGAGGAGCTGCAGGCGCATCTACGTGAACGGCACGAGCGCGCCGCGGTGCCGGTGCTGGCGCGGCTGCGGCAGCAGGCTGAGGCGATCGCGCGCGCCGAGGTGGACCGCACGCTTTCGGCGCTGGAATTGACTGAGCGGCAGGAGAGGAGCGTACGGGCGATGGCCTCCGCAATCGTGAACAAGCTCTTGCACGGACCCACGCAGCGGCTGCGGAGCGAGGCGGGCGACGGTCCGTTGGGCGAGGCGGCGGCGCAGCTCTTCGGCGTGGCCCTCGATCAAAGCGCTGCGGCCTCCGGTCGTCGCGCGCCGCTCGCCGAGTCGACGCCCTCTGCGCAGGGAAAGCCCGGGCCGACCCCGGTCCCGCCTTTGCCGAGCCCCGCGCCCGATCCCGCGCCGGGTCCCCTGCCCGAGCCGGATCCCGAGCCGGCGGGGGTCCGCGTGCTCCGGATGTTGCAGCCGGGCCAGCCCGGGCAGCCGGGTCGCGGGCGGCGCTGATGCTTCGCATCGCCACGCGCAAGAGCCCGCTCGCGCTCTGGCAGGCCGTCCGCGTGCAGGCGCTCCTAAAAGACCGCGGCCACGACAGCGAGCTCTTGCGCATCGTCAGCGAGGGCGACCGCATCCTCGATCGACCGCTGGCGGAGATCGGCGGCAAGGGGCTCTTCGTCAAGGAGCTGGAGGAGGCGTTGCAGGACGGGCGCGCCGACCTCGCGGTGCACAGCGCCAAGGACGTACCGTTCGCGCTGCCAGATGGGTTCAGTCTGGTGGCGTTTCCGCAGCGCGAGGATCCGCGCGACGCGCTGGTCGCGCCGCGCGCGCGCACCTTCGCCGAGCTGCCGCGAGGGGCGCGCGTGGGCACCAGCTCCCTCCGGCGCGCGCACCAGCTGCTCGCGCGCAGGCCCGATCTGGTCATCGTCCCGGTGCGCGGCAACGTCGCCACACGGCTGGCCCGCGCCACCGGAGCTGCGGTCGTGCGCGGCGGCATCGAGACCTGGCCCGCTCAGGAAGATCCGCAGGGCCCGCTGGACGCGGTGGTGCTCGCGCTCGCGGGCCTGCGGCGGCTGGGCCTCGAGCGCGAGGTCACGGAGATCCTGCCGATCGAGCTGTCGCTGCCGGCGGCGGGGCAGGGCGCGCTCGCGATCGAAACGTTCGGCGCCAGCGCCACGGTGGCAGCGCTCGACGATCCGCACGTCTCGCGCTGCGTCCGCGCCGAGCGCGCGGTGCTGGAGGCGCTCTCAGGCGGCTGCACCGTGCCCATCGCGGCCTACGCGGTCGAGGAGGGCGAGGCGTTGTTCCTCCGCGCGGTGCTGGGCGGGACCCAGGACGGCGGCTCACGGCTCTTGCATGCGGAGGGGCGCGGCACGGAGCCGGCCGCGCTGGGCGCCGCCGTAGCGGAGCAGCTCGTTGCGCGAGGTGCGCGGTCGCTGCTGTGAAGGTGCTGGTCACGCGCGCCGAGGAGGACTGCGCGCCGCTCGAGGAGCTCTTGCGCGCGCGCGGCTTCGAGCCGGTGCGGCTGCCGTGCATCGCCATCGAGGAGCTTGCGTTCGAGCTCCCGCACGACCCCGACTTCGTGGTGGTGGCCTCGCCGCACGCCGCGCGGCGGTTGCGCGGAGACTTCCCGCGCGCGCGGTTCGCGGCGGTGGGCTCGGCCACTGCCGCGGCGCTCGGCCGCGCGGACGTGCTGGTGCCGGCAGCGGGCGCGGGAGCCGATGCGCTGCTCGAGATGCTCGCGCCGCTCGTGCGCGGCAAGACGGTGCTGCTGCCGCGCGCTGAAGAGGGCAACCCCGCGCTACCCGCGCAGCTCGAGGCCGCCGGCGCGCGCGTCATCGCCGTCGCGCTCTATCGGACGGTCGCGGCGACCCGTGCGGACCCCGCCGTGCTGGCGCTCTTGCGCGCGGGGGCGATCGACGCGGTCGCCTTCGCCAGCGGGAGCGCCGCGCACGGCTTCGTCGCCCTGGCCGGCGCCGCCGCCGCGCCGCGGGTGGCGTGCATGGGCCGCGTCTGCGCCGAGGAGGCGCAAAGGGCAGGCCTGCGAGTGGACGCCGTCGCCGACGGCGGGCTGGCAGCGCTGTGCGACGCCGTGGCGGCCGCGCTGTCCGATCGGTGATGCGCCCAAGCGACGGGTGCTGGTCGGCCGCGGCGCGGGAATGGCTCGCCGGAGCGCCGTCGGTTAGTCTCCCCGCTCCGATTTCAATCAGAAGGCGTGCACCCGATGCCGAAGAGAAGCATCCTCGTGGTCGAGGACGACGACGACTGCCGGGCGGTGCTCCAGGATCTGCTGGAGATGTCCGGTTATCAGGTCGTCTCGTGTCCCGACGCGCACCACGCCGTGGCTGCGGCGAAGGCCTCCGTGCCGCCTCCCGCGCTGTTGCTGGTGGACTTCATGATGCCCGACGCCGACGGCGGCTGGGTGGTGCGCACGCTCCGCGAAGCCGGTGGCGCGCTCGCGGCCATGCCGGTGGTGCTCACCACCGGCTCGGCCGCGGGCCACGAGATCGCGCGCGGGCTGGGCGTGCGCTCTCTGGAGAAGCCGTTCGATGTCAACCGCCTGCTCGAGCTGGTCAAGTCCCTCCTCCCCGACGCGGGCGACGCGTGACCGAAGCGCAAGTCCCGGCCCGGCGCAGTCGCGCGGTCGGCCTGCAGGCGATCATCGCGTACAAGCTGCTCAAGGCCGTCGGCGAGGCGCTGGTGGGCGTGCTGATGGTCTACCTGCTCGCCAGTGGCGCCGAGGCGGGCGCGGCCACGTTGGCGGAGGTCCTCCTCGAGCATTCGGCGCGCGCGTGGGCGCTCAAGACCGCAACCATCCTGGTCGTCACCGCGACGACCAGGCACGTCGAGATCGCGGCGGCCGGTGCCTTCATCGATGCGATCCTCTCCGCGGTCGAGGGACTCGCGCTGCGCGCCGGCAAGTGGTGGGCGCCGTGGCTGGTGGTCTTCGCCACCGGCGCGCTGCTGCCTTGGGAGCTGTTCGAGGTGGTCAAGAAGCCCAGCTGGATCCGCGCACTGTTGTTGGTGCTCAACCTCGCGGTGGTTGTTTATCTGGTGCGCGGTGTGAAGAAGCACGAACTGGCGTCGGCGCCGGTTGACAGGTAAGCGGGCGGTCCCTAGCGTCTTTCATGCCGCTTCTGCTGCTCGCGCTCCTGGCCGCAGGCGCGCCGTCTGCCGCCCTCTACCAGAGTACGCCTGACGCGGTGACCGTGGCGCGCGCCGAGCCGCCGCACGAGTACGCGCGCGCCGCCGCCGAGTACGGCGCGTCGCTGGCGGCGTTCACCGGCGTCAACGCCATCGGCTCGGCGCTGCTGTCGCAGGGCCATTTCACCGTCGGCGGCGGCCACGCGAGCTACGACGGCTCGACGGCGGCGCTCGGCGGCGCCCTCGGCTGCTTCGTGCTGTCTCCCTTCGTCGCCGCGCTCACCTCGTGGATCGTCGGCAACGGCAGCGACGCCTGGGAGCCGCACCTCGGCTGGGCGACGATGGGCGCGTACGGGACTTCGCTGCTCGCGCTCGGCGCCGGCCAAGGACTGGCCCTCGCCGGCGTCTCGCGCGACACAGCGGTGGCCGCGGACGCCGCGCTCTACCTCGCGGTGCCGCTCGGCGCGGTGCTGCTGCAGAACGCCACCCAGACACCGCACCCGTGATAGGGGCGTCCCTCCATGGGACAAGAGACGGGGATCCTGGAGAACGAGCTGAACGTCCGCGCCGGCGACGGTGCGATGCTGCCCGCCTTCCTCTGCGAGCCGCCCGGCGTGGACGACGCGCCGCTGGTCGTGATCGCGCCCGAGGCGTTCGGCCTCACGCCCTGGGTCCGCTCGGTGGCGCGGCGGCTGGCGCACGAGGGATTCCGGGCCATCGCGCTGGAGGTCTTCGCGCGCGATCCCTTGCCCGCCGGGAGCGAGATGGCGGCCTATATCGCGCGCATCAGCCGCACCTCCTATCCGCAAGTGGTTGCCGACCTGCGGGCGGCGCTCGACCACGCGGAGGTGTCGGGCGAGAAGCTCGCGTCGATCGGGTTCTGCATGGGCGGGTCGCTGTCGCTCCTGCTGGCGGCTGACGGGCGGCGCCTCGACGCCGCGGTGGCGTGCTACGGCCGCCTGCACCACGGCGCCCCGCTCGGCGAGCTGCGGCCCGAGCACCCCATCGACGCGGCGGCGCGCATCCGCTGCCCTGTGCTCGGCGTGTATGGCCGCAAGGATCCGTCCATTCCGATCGCCGATGTGGACGAGCTGCGCACAAAGGCGCCGGCCGGCAGCGACGTGCACCTCTACGACGCGGGGCACGCCTTCCTGAACGACACGCGCAGCGAGATGTTCGCGCCGGAGCAGGCGACGCTAGCTTGGGCGAAGATCACGGGCTTCTTGCGCCGCAACCTCACGTAGCTTCTCTCGATCGGTCCCGCTGCGTCCGCGGGCGATCCGGGTATCCCGCGCGCCCTCCTGTGCGCGGCCGCGGTCAGGATAGTTCGGGCTGCAATTAAGGGCGTGCGTTGCGGCCGCGCAATGTCGGGCTTGCAGGACACCCGGCCTCGCCCGCTCAGCGGCGCCTTCGAGAGACCCCACGATATCTCGATCTACGTTCGCGTGGCGCCGCACCCCGCGATTCGCTCGGATCGGATCGTGGGGCCGTGCCTCGCGATCGATCGCATCGGAATCGTGGCCCGCGATCGCTCACGTCGGACTTGTGCCGCCGAACCGCGATCGCTCGCATCGGACTCGGAGCACAGGCGCGCCACGCTGCCCAGCGAACATTGCCCTGGCTGGCGGGCTAGGGAGCCTCCAGCATGATCGATCTTGATTGGCACAGAGCGAGGGCTCTCGGGTCTGGACCGTGCCCGACTGGGCGATGCACCGTGCAAACGCGAGAAGTGTCGCCGGCAACGCGGCGATCCCAGGTGGCCGACTGCTGGGACGAGATGGACTCACTGCAGGGCCGCAGATCCCGCCGTGGTGGCACGCTCGCCGAGCGATGTCGGCGATCGCCGGTTTCGCGCAGCGGTGGCAGAGAGCGCGCCGACACACCCGACGGACTGAGCAAGCCGAGACATCCTTGAATCCTTGACGCTGTTGTGAGCAAACCAGGATCGCGCGAGGCAGCCCGCGCGCTGCGCTACGTGCTGATGAATTTCGGGCCCCACGCGCGCCTGGGGCGAGAACATCAGCGCCACCTTCATCGACCCATTCAGCTCGGTGCGCTACCTCGCGACCTCGCCGGGCCCGCCGCGCCGGTGGCAGGTTGCTCTTCGCGGCGGGACGTTGCGGGGCATGATCATCGATGCCGGCGATCGCGGGGTGCGACGCCACGCGAACGGAGATCGAGGCCGCGCGGGGTTTCCCTGGAGGCGCCGCTGAGCGGGCGAGGCCGGGTGTCCTGGAAGCCCGACATTGCGCGGCCGCAACGGACGCCTTTGATTGCAGCCCGAACGATCTGACCGCGGCCGCGCACAGGAGGGCGCGCGGGATACCCGGATCGCCCGCGGAAACAGCGACCCGATTGGAATAGCCGCGAGACACCCGGATCGCCCGCGGAAACAGCGGCACCCACCAGAGCGCGCCCGCCGATGCAGCGGCCCCGGTCGAGCGACAAGCTACGTGTTCACGCCTGCCGAGTAGAGCGCGTAGACGGCGGACCAGCCGATGGCGAGGAGGAGGACGAAGACGATCAGCGAGATGCGCTCCATCCACGCGAGCGCGCTCTTCGAGACGGTGAGTCCCCAGCCCATGCAGAACGACCAGAGCCCGTTCGCGAGGTGATACGCGATGCCGAGCGTGCCCAGCAGGTAGACCGCGAGCGTGGGGAGGTGGAAGTGCATCTCGTGCGCAAGGTCGATGAACGCCTCGGGGTGGCCCTCGACGAAGCGGGGCTGGAACCATGCCAGCCAGAGGTGCGCGCCGAGGAAAAGCAAAAGGCCGACCGCCGAGAGGCGCTGCAGCCAGTAGCGCACGTTGGAGAAGCGCGACAGGTCGGTGTTGAACCGCGTCCGCTTCATACGCAGGATGCCCCAGACCGTGTGCCAGAGGAGCGGGCCGAGCACGACCACGAAGGTCACGAAAGCGCCGGCGGGGCTCTGGTGGCCCTCGACCGACGTCTCCCAGGCCGCGGCGCCGTTCCAGGCGGCGAACTGGTTCCAGAGGTGGTTTACCGTCCAGACGCCGAGCGGGAGGATGGCGAAGAGAGAGCCCAGCTTCGCCAGCAGAAAGTCGCGCGCCATGATTCGCGTGGCGAGCGGGGCGCTGCGATCCGGCAGTTCAGTGGTGATAGGCAGGGCCATGGCGAGCGCTTGAGTAGAGCGCAACTGCAGCCATGTCAAGGCAGCAGCACCTGGGTAAAACCGTCGCAGGTGTTGGTCTTGAACCGCCCGTACAGCTGGTGCTGCACGGTTGACTGATCCTGGAAGACGGCGTCGAAACCGCCGGTGGCGTTGCCGGGCTCGCGCAGGGCGAAGTCGCTCAGGCTCACCGACGAGCCGGTCAGGGCGAAGAGGCTCAGCGCCGCCGCCGCGGGGCCGCCGTCGCTGGGGCCGCCGTCGCTGGGGCCGGAGGTGGTGATGGCCTCGGCCATCGTGCCGGTGTCGATGACGCGGCCGACGTAAAAGGTGCCCGACTTGTTGAGCGGCGCGTAGAGAACGAGCGCCACGAAGGCCTCGGGCGGGGTGCGGAAGTAGCCGGGGTTCGCCTTGATTTTGTTGCACAGGTCGGAGGCGGTGCTGAGCACCACCACCGACAGCTTGCCGCCCGAGGGCTGCCCGTTTGAATCGCTCGGCGTCACCTCGCCGGAGATGGCGCTGCGCACGTTGTCGAGGAGCACGACGGGCAGCGTGGTGTCGGCGACGAAGCCGCCGACGACGTAGGTGTCGGACCGGCCGCAGGCGGCGGCAGCGCAGGAGCAGAGGAGGAGGAGGGCGCATCGGCGAAGCATGGGTCGCAGCATAACAATGATCGTTGCCTCGGGCTTTGGCGCTGTGTACACGAACGCATTCATGCGCTGGGAAGACATCGTCGGGCAGGAGCGGGCGGTGCGGCCTCTTCGCGCGGCGCTCGAGCGCGATCAGCTGCACCACGCGTATCTGCTCGCGGGGCCTCCGGGCGTGGGAAAGGAGCTCGTCGCCCGGACGCTCGCGCAGGCGGCCAACTGCGAGGCGGAAGACACCCGGGCGCGGCCCTGCGGAAGCTGTGGCCATTGCGTCGCCATCGCGCGCGGCAACTTTCCCGACGTGCAGTGGATCCTGCCGCAGAGCGAGCTGGTGGCGCGCGGGCTCGTCTCCAAGGCGGACCTCGAGGGCGCGCCGTCGAAGGAGATCCGCGTCGACGAAGTGCGGGCGCTCTCGCGCAGGCTCTCGTTCGCGGCGCTGCGCGGGCGGCGGAAGATCGCGGCGCTCATCCCCGCCGATGCGCTGAACGAGCGCGCGCAGAACACGCTGCTCAAGACGCTGGAGGAGCCGCCGCCCGCGACCACCTTCCTGCTGGTCTCGGCCAACCCCGACGCGCTCCTGCCCACCATCCGGTCGCGCTGTGCGCGGGTGCAGCTCGGGCCGGTGCCCGAGGCGCTCATTCTCCAGCGGCTGGTCCGCGACGGGGTCGCCGAGACAGAGGCGCGCGAGCGGGCGGCGCGGGCGCAGGGCAGCTTCTCGCAGGCGCTGTCCGATCCGGGCGAGCGCCGCTCCGTGATCGAGGCGTTCGAGCGCGCGCTGGCGGCGCCCGACGAGCGCGAGGCGCTGGACCTCGCGGACCAGCACAGCGACCGCGAGGCGGCGGCGCGGGTCGCCGTCGTCATCGAGGCCTGGACGCGAGACCTGCTGGTGGCGCAGGCGGGCGCGCCGCGGGAGCAGCTGGAGGCGCGCGATCTCTTCGATACCGCGGCGCAGCTCGGGGCGCGGCTGCCGCCGTTCACGCTTTTGTCGCAGGCGCGGCTCTGCCAAGAGGTGCTCGAGGCGCTGGTCCAGAATGGCAACGGCCGCCTGCAACTCGAGCGCCTCTTCCTCGGCGCGCGCGAGCTGCGTGCCGGCGCGGGGCCTTCCCATGGATGAGCTGCTCGAGGAGGCGCGCAGCGGCAAGGGCAAGCCCGTCTACCTCTTCGAGGGCGACGAATACCTTGCCCGCCACTCGGCGCGCGAGCTCGCCGACGCGCTGGTGCCGGAGAAGGATCGCGGGCTCAACCTGGTGGTGATGGACGCCTCCGCGGGCGCGCGCGAGATCACCTCGCACCTGGTGACGGTGGCGATGTTTGCCGCGCCCAAGGCGGTGGTGGTCGAGGGAGCCGAGGCCTTCGCCGAGGAGGTGGACGCCGAGCGCGAGCTGCAGCGGGCGCGAGAGCTCTGGCGGGGCAAGCGCCAGCGCGATGCCGCGCGGCGGCTGCTCAAGCTGGTGCGGCCGGCGGGCTGGGGCGCGGCCGAGGTCGCGTTCGGCACCAAGGCGGCGCCGTCGGCGGCGAAGTGGCGCAAGGAGATCGGCGCTGCGCCCGAGGACGCTGACAAGGGGTGGCTGCAGGAGCTGTCGGCCTGGGCCGCGGCGCAGGGGCTGTCGGCGCCCCCCGAAGATCTGGAAGCGCTGATCAAGGCGGTCGAGCGCGGCCTGCCGGCGAAGACGCACTTGATTCTCGTCGCCGAGGCGCTGCCGCCCAAGCACGCGCTGGTGCGCCTCGCGGCGGCGTTGGGCGCGCACGTCAAGCGGCGCGCCGAGCGCAAGGGCCGCACCATCGACACGCTCGACATCGCGTCGATCGTCGAGGACGAGCTCAAGCCGCTCGGCAAGCGGCTGGCGAAGGACGCCGAGCTCGAGCTCAAGCTGCGGCTGGGCGACGACCTGCGGCTGATCGCGGGCGAGCTGCAGAAGCTCGCCGCCTACGCGGGCGACAAGCCGATGATCTCGAAGGCGGACGTCGAGCTCCTGGTCGCGCCGGTCCGCGAGGAAGAGTTCTTCGCGCTCGCCGAGGCTGTGGGCGACGGCGACCTCGGCAAGGCGCTGCAGCTGTTCCACGAGGAGCTGCGGCGCAAGGCGAACGCGACCGCGGTGGCGCTGCCCTTCCTCGGTGGCATCGCCTCGGCGGTGCGCAAGGCGCTGGGGGATTCAGCGCGCTACGCGGACACAGGGCCGCGCGAGCTCGGCTACAGCGAGTACCAAAGCAAGCTCTTCCCGGCGGTCGAGAAGGAGCTGTCGGAGAAGAAGCAGAAAGTGCCGCATCCGTTCGGCGCCTGGCTCGGATACAAGCGCGCGCGCCGCAAGCCGCGCGCCTTCTGGCGTCGCGCGCTGGTCCGCTGCGCCGAGGCTGACGAGGCGCTCAAGAGCGGCGCCGATCAGCGGTTGCTGATCGAGCGCCTGCTCACCGAAGTCTGCGCCCGCTGAGCAAGCCGGAGCGCAGACTTTACGCTGCCGCAGAGCGCGGCTAGAACACGTACTTGGCGCCGAACTGCATGCGCCAGCGCGAGGCGGTGGGGCTGTACACCGTGCTGATGAGCGAGTTCGGCGCGCCGAAGCTGTAGATGGGCCGGTTGGCCACCTTGTCGTAGCCGACCGCGCGCAGGAACTGCGAGCGGGGGGTTTCAAAATTCGCGACCTGATCGAAATGACCCCAGTTGCTGTTGAGCAGGTTGAGCAGGTTGAAGATGTCCCACTGCGCCTCGAAGTGCTGCCCGCCTTTGAACTCGGGCGAGGTCCACGACACGCGCGTGTCGAGGAAGTCTTGCCAGGGGTTGCGGCAGGCGCCGCGCTTGAGGAAGCCGCCGCGCGCGTCGTTCAGGCAGCCCTGGCCGCTGATGAAGCTGTCGAGGGCGGCGTACTGCTTCGGATCAGCGAGGGAGATCTGGCTGGCATTCGCCGGGATGAACGGGACGTCGTTGCCGCCGATGCCGTCGCCGTTGACGTCGCCGTTGACCGTCCAGGTGTAGGGCGTTCCCGACTGGCCGACGTAGATGAGGCCCAGGACGAATCCGTACGGCAGCGACGCGTTGCCGGAGACGGTGATCTTGTGCGGACGGTCGAACGCGGACGGCCGCACGGCGCGGTTCTCGAGCTCGCCGTCGAGCGGCGCGAACTGGAAGTTCGAGAACGCCTGCGAGCTGGTGAACGACATGCGGTCGAGCGAGCGCGAATAGGTGTAGGAGGCCGAGAGCGAATAGCGCCGGGCAAACTGCTTTTGCACCGTCAGGCTGGCGGTGGTGACGTGGCCGCCCTCCTTATTGAAGACTTCCACGGCCTGCTTGAGGTTGGTGGGGTCCTTGCGGCTGGGCGTTCCGGCGAAATTTCCCTTAACGAGACCGCGGTCGCCGTAGAGAGCGCGACCCTCGCCATCATACCCCAGGAAGTTGAGGTTCTCATCGTTGGTATAGAAAGCATTGATATCACGGGTATAGAGAAAGTCGGCCGAGACGTTGAGTCCGAAGGGCAGCCGGTGGTCGGCGCCGGCGGCCAGCCTGAAATTCTGCGGATATTTCGTATTCGGATCGAAGTAATCGATTTCACCCTGGTTGGTGGGCGGCGTGGGCGTTCCCGTTCCGCCGGTGCAGTCGGTCGGCTGCGCGTTGGGGTCCGGGTTGAAGGGGAAGGTTAGCACTTTGCCCGTGCTCGGAACGCAGGTGATCCCGGTGGACGCCAGGCCGTTCATTCCGTAGGCGTTCGAAACGAAGACATACGGCGGGCGGCCGGTGAAGACGCCCGCGCCGCCGCGCAGCACGGTATCGGAGTTGCCCTCCACGTCCCAGTTGAACCCGATCCGCGGCGACCAGAGGATGTTCCCGGACGGAACCTTGCCGGTGTCGAGAGGGAAGGCGGCGTTGGTCGCCAGGGCCGGGTTGGTCACCGCGTTCGAGAGGAACGGCACGTCAAGACGGATGCCCGGCGTGAGCGTCACGTGGTCGGCCACCGTCCACTCGTCCTGCACGTAAAGGCCCAGCTGCGAGACGTTGAATGCGGCGGTGCCCGCGGCCTGCAGGTTGTTGACCGGCAGGCGCCGCTCGAACGCGTTCGGCGTGCCGGCGGCGAAGGCGTCCAGGCTGTCGAATGAGTACACGCCGGTCGCCGCCTGCAGAAAGACGTTCTTGAGATGGAGGAACTCGTTGCTGGTGCCGACGGTGAGGCGGTGCTTGTCCTGGGAGAAGGTCAAGTTGTCCTGCACCTGGTAGACGTTCTGGTCGAGCGTGTTGGCCTGCGAGAACCGCTCTGCTCCCGCGGCGAGGTACGAGTCCGCCGAGCCGATCTTCCCGACTTTGACCAGGATGAGCGGTGCCAACGAGGACGGCTGGCGCACGTCGCGGATGATCGAGACGCCGCCGAGGAGCTCGTTGGAGAACTTGCCGTCGTCGGAGTTGGTGGTGAGCTTGGCGCGCACGGTGTTGGTCAGGTTCTGCAGGCTGTACCCGCTGCCGGACAGCTCATATCCGTCACGCAGCTTGTTCGGCACGCTGGTCGCCGTCGGGTCGCGAATGAGAGAGTCCTGGCTCGCGCTCACCAAGTTGTACGAGAGCTCGAGCCGGCTGTTGGGGAGCGTGTTGGTGTCGACCTTGACGAACAGGTTCCGGTCGGGGGTACCCAGGCTGGGCGCCAGGGCATTGCCGGCATTGATATTGTACTTGCTCTTGAGGATATCGACGAACTTCTGCGCGGTCGCGTTGGTGAATCCCGCCGCGTTCTGGTCGGCCACCGGGTCCACGCCGCCGATCTGGGCGGAGTTGCCGAACGAGGACTGCCGTGACTGGAGGTCGGTGGCGATGAAGAAGTGCGCCTTGTCCTTGATGATGGGCCCGCTCAGCGTGGCGCCGAACTGCGTGGTGTTGTAGGCGAGGAAGGTCGGGTCATCCTGGTTGCCCGCCAGCACCTTGTTCTGCTCGTAGGCGAAGAGCGATCCATGGAAGTCGTTGGTGCCGCTCTTGGTGATGGCGTTCACCAAGCCGCCCGCGAAGCTGCCCAGGCGCACGTCGAACGGCGCGATCTGGATGACGAACTCCTGGATGGCCTCGATGGAGAGCGGCTTGGCGCCGGCCTGGCTTCCGGGAGTACCGCTCCCGAGACCGAAGAGGTCATTGTTCGCGCCGCCGTCGATCTGGATGTTGTTGTATCGATCGTTCTGGCCGGCGAACGAGCCGCTGCCGGTCACGCGCGGGTCGGTCCGGATCAAGTCGGTGAAGTTGCGCCCCTGCAGCGGCAGCGCGGTGATGGTGTTGCTCTTCAAGGTGGTGGACGGGCCGCTGCGGCTTCGGTCGGCCTGCGCGTCGGCATGCGCCACCACCGCGATCTCTTCGCCCAATTCGGCGTGCAAGCCGAGGTTGACCGTGAGCCGCTCGCCCAGCGAGAGCTGGAGGTCCTTCTGCTTGCTGCTCTGGTTCCCCGGAGAGGTCGCGGTCAGCTCGTACGGGCCGCCAGCGGGCACGTTGTCGAGGAAGTAGTCACCGGCGCTTCCGGTGGTGGCGTTGAAGGTCTCACCGGTGGCGGTGTTCCGCAACAGCACGGAGGCGCCGGCGACCGGCTTGCCCGACTCCTCCTTGACGGTTCCGGTGACCGCCGCTCCAGTCACACCCTGTGCGAGCGCACCCGTGGCAGCGAAAGTGAGAGCTGCCAAAACAGACAGGCTCGCGAACTTCGGACGACAAACATTCATGGGGTCCCTCCAGCTTGAAGGCCGCTACGGATAGCAAAGATAAATGGAAAAAGGGGAGCCAAACTCGCGCCTCCTCTGTGACGAGCTCGCGGCGCGGCCGGTTTCGATCGGGAGTTGCGCGTCGAAGGCTGCAGCCACCTGCGCCCGGCCGTGCTAGATGGCGGCCATGGCCTCCCGCACGCTCGTCACGATGGCCCTGCCCTATGCCAACGGCAGCATCCACCTCGGCCACCTGGTCGAGGCGGTGCAGACCGACATCTACGTCCGCGCCCTGAAGGCGATGGGCCGCGAGGCGGTCTTCATCTGCGCGAGCGACACGCACGGCACCCCGATCGAGGTGAATGCGGCCAAGGCTGGCGTCGCGCCGGAGCAGTTCGCCGCGCGCTTCCACGCCGAGCACGCCGCGGACTATGCCGCCTTCGATATCGGTTTCGATACCTTCTATACCACCCACTCCGAGGAGAACCGCCTCCACGCCGAGCGGATCTACCAGAAGATCAAGGCGGACGGCGCGGTCGAGCAGCGCGAGGTGGAGCAGTTCTATTGCGAGGTGGACCAACGCTTCCTGCCCGACCGCTTCGTCAAGGGAACCTGCCCGCGGTGCGCCGCGCCCGACCAGTACGGCGACGCCTGCGAGGTGTGCGGCAGCACCTACCAGCCGACGGAGCTCAAGGATCCCCGCTGCGTGCTCTGCAACACGCCACCGGTGCGGCGCAAGTCGACGCATTACTTCGTCCGGCTGTCGAAGTACCAGGAGTTCCTGCGGGAGTGGACCTCGACGCCGGGCCGGCTGCAGCCGGAGATCCGCCACTCCATCGACGGCTGGCTCTCCGAGCCATTGAAGGATTGGGATATCTCCCGCGACGCGCCCTACTTCGGCTTCAAGATCCCCGGCGAAGACGCCAAGTACTTTTACGTCTGGCTCGACGCGCCGATTGGATATCTCAGCTCGACGGATCATTGGGCGCGCGCGCACGGCCGCACCGTCGAGGAGTTCTGGGCCGCGGATGCCGACTGCGACGTGGTCCACTTCATCGGCAAGGACATCGTCTATTTCCACACGCTCTTCTGGCCCGCCATGCTGCACGCCTCGGGCTGGAAGGTGCCGGCGCAGGTCCACGTGCACGGCATGCTCACCGTCGAGGGCGCGAAGATGTCGAAGTCGCGCGGCACCTTCATCAATGCGCGCGAATACCTCGACGCCGGGCTCGACACCGAATGGCTGCGCTACTTCTATGCGGCCAACCTGGGGCCCGCGCCGACCGACATCGACCTCTCGCTCTCCGAGCTGAAGAATCGCGTCAACGGAGAGCTGCTCAACAACCTCGGCAACCTCGCCAATCGCGCCCTGTCGATTCTGTTTACCCGATTCGAGGGCCGGCTCGGGCGCCTGCCCGAGAATGATGTCTGGCCTGCGGTGCCGGCCACTGAGCAAGAGGTTGCCGCTGCGTATTTGCGCTGTGACACGCGCGCCGCGGTGCAGGCGGTGCTCGCCCTCTCGAGCCGCGCCAACGAGCGGCTGCAGCGAACGCAGCCGTGGAAGCTCTTGGCGACCGATCGCGAGGCGGCGCAGGCGGAGCTGACTTTGGCGGTGAACGTGGCGCGGGTCTGCGCGCGGCTGCTCGCGCCCATCGTCCCGAGGTTCGCCGCCGGCGTGGAGCAGCAGACCGGCGCGCCGCTGCGCTGGGGCGACTTCACGCCGCTGGAAGACGCGGCGATCCGCGAGCCGAAGCCGCTGGTGCGGCGCATCGAGGAGGCGGACCTCGTCAAGCTGGCGAGCCGCTTCGTCTCATCAGGTGCGCCGGCAAGGCCTGCGCCCACGGCGAAGAAGCCGCCCAGGCAGGCTCCGGCCGACGAGCCGTCTCCCGCGGTCATCGAGCTCGGCGTCTTCGCGCAGATCGACCTGCGCGCCGGCAAGGTGATCGCCTGCGAGCGGATTGCAAAGGCCGATCAATTATTGAAGCTATCAATCGATCTCGGCGAGCCGGCGCCGCGGACCATCTTGAGCGGCGTGGCCAGGGCGTACGCGCCGGAGGAGCTGGTCGGCAAGACGGTGGTGGTGGTCGCGAATCTCTCGCCGCGCGAGATGCGGGGCGTGGTTTCGCACGGCATGGTCCTCTTCGCCACCGGCGGCCCGCGCGGGCTGACGGCGGTCGAGCTGCCGGGCGAGATCGCGCCCGGATCGAAGGTGAAGTGATGGGACTGTTCTCGTGGCTGGGTGGAAAGAAGGCTGCCGGACCGGAGGCGTCGCAGGCTCCACCAGCTTCAGAAGACGAGCTGCCGGGCTCGTCGCTCGAGGAGCTGACCGCGGCGCTCTCGTCGGGCGACGGCGCGCTGCGCGTGGACGCGGCCCGCGCGCTGCTGGAGCGCTGGCGGGGCGGCGACCTGGCGGCGGCGGAGGTGGTGGCGACCCGGCTCGGGGAACTGCTCGAAGACGTCGAGCCCCTGGTGCGCATCGCGGGGCTCGGCGGCGTTCGGCTGCTGCGCAGGCCCGAAAATCTCAGCAAGCACGAAAGCGCGGTGCTGGCGCTGCTGGCCGACGATGTCGCGCAGGTGCGCACCGCGGCGGTGACCTCGGCGCTGCGCATTCCGGGAGAGGCCGCGAGGCACCAGGTGCGCGCGCTGCTCGCGTCGGAGGAGGAGCCGATGCGCTTCCAGGCGGCGTGCGCGCTGTCGGACGCGCGCGACTCCGCGGCGCTGCCCGAGTTGGTGCGGGCGCTGCGCGAGGACCACCGCCGGCAGGAGGCTCTCTCGGCGCTGATGTCGCTCGGCGATGCGGCGGCGCTGCCGCAGGTCGCGGAGCTGTTCGAGGACGAATCGCTGGGCGACTTCGACCGCACGCTGGTGGCGGCGGCGCTGGCGCGCTTCGGCGATGCGCGCGGCAGCGAGCACCTGGTCGCGCGCATCGAGAGCGAAGGTGACGACCGTCCGATCGCGGCCGAGTGGGCGGGGCGGCTCGGCGTTCAGCAGGCGGCGCCGGCGCTGGAGGAGCTGGCGGAGGAGGAAGGCGATCCAGCGCGCGGCGCGGCGCTGCGGGCGCTGGGGCGGCTGCGCGCACCGGGCGCGGAGGAGCGGCTGCTCACCTTCGCGCGCTCCGGGAAGGTCCAGGAGGATCTGCGAATGGACGCGGCGGAAGGCCTCGCCGAGCTGGGTACGCCGGCGGCGCTGGAGCTTTTGAAGCAGCTGGCGGCGGGCGCGGCCGGAGAGCTGACGGTGCTGTGCCAGGAGCTCCTCTTCGAGGTGGCGGCGAACGAGGCCTCCGCGGCAGCGCAGCTGGCTGCCGACGCGCCGGCTCGGCACGGGGCGGAAGCGGCTGCCGATGCGCCGGGTCCGGAGGCGACGCAGACCGCTTTGGACGCCTCGCAGCCTGCTCCTGCTCCGGCGCGGGAGAAGTAGGTTGCTGATCGACTCGCACGCGCATCTGGACTTCGAGGACTACGGCGCCGATCTGCCTGCCGTGATCGATCGGGCGCGTGCCGCGGGCCTGGTCCGCATCGTCCTCGTCGGCCAGTGGCGCGAAGGGAAGGGCATGGCCGGCGCGGCGGCGGCGATCGAGCTCGCAAAGCGCGAGCCGCACTTCTTTAGCGCCACCGCCGGCATCCATCCGCACGACGCGGCGCAGGCGACGGCGGCCGACCTGGCCGAGCTGGAGCGGCTCTGCGGCGACGCCGCGGTGGTCGCGGTCGGGGAGTGCGGCCTCGACTACCACTACGACCGCTCGCCGCGCGAAGTGCAGCGCGAGCGGTTCACGCTGCAGCTGCAGCTGGCTAAGAAGCTCGGCAAACCGGTCGTGATCCACACGCGCGAGGCCGATCTCGACACCGCCGGGATCCTGCAGGCGGAGCTCGGACCCGACGGCGGGGTGGTGCACTGCTTCACCAGCGACTGGACCGCGGCGCAGCGCTACCTCGCGCTCGGCCTGCACTTGAGCTTCTCGGGAGTGCTCACCTTCAAGACGGCCGACGCGGTCCGCGACGCCGCCGCGCGCGCGCCGCTCGATCGTCTCCTGGTCGAGACCGACTGCCCGTTCCTGTCGCCCGTGCCCCACCGCGGCAAGCGCAACGAGCCAGCCTTCGTCACGCTCACCGCCGCCCGCCTGGCCGAGGTCCGGGGGATACCGCTGGCGGAACTCGAGCAGGCGACCACGGCGAACGCTCGCCGGGTCCTACGGCTGCCGGGCTGAATACCTTCTGCGGGCTTGCGTCCAACGCGATCGACAGGGGCACGCAAAGGAGAACGCCATGAAACACCTGATTAGAGGATTGGCCCTCGCGGCCGGGCTCGCAACCGCTGCGCTCGCCGGAGAGAAGACCGAGACGCTGAAGGTCAGTGGCTGGCATTGCGCCGGCTGCTCGGCCAAGACCGAGACCGCGCTCAAGGAGCTCAAGGGCGTGCAGAGCGCCTTGGCCGACAAGGCGAGCAAGACCGTGAAGGTCACCTACGACGATGCGCAGCTGAAGCACGCGGACATCGAGAAGACCATCACCGACAGCGGCTTCAGCGTGGACAAGGGCTAGCTAGCTCTCCCAGCTGAGCCACTCTTCGCCCAGCGGCTCCTCGCGGTCCGCGCCGGGGCCACTCTTCCAGCGGCCCTCCCAGGTCACCACCTCCCAGCCGCGCCGCAGGGCCTCGGCGCGGAAGGCAGGCTTGGGGTTCACCACCACCGGGTGCCCGACCTCTTCGAACAGCGGCGTGTCCGCGACGCTGTCCGAGTAAAGGTAGCAGCGCCCGACGTCGATGCCGTGGCGCGCGAGGATCTCCTTCACGCGCTCGCGCTTGCCTTCGCGGAAGACGATGGGGGGCGCCAGGTCCGGCGAGGAGACGCCGTCCTTGATGAGCGCACGCGTGCCGATGGCTTCGTGCGCATGCAGGAAGCGGCCAAGCTCGTCGATGATGAACTGCGGCGAGCCCGACGCGACGATGACGAAGTGGCCCATCAGGAGGTGCCGGCGCACCGCGCGCAATCCCGCCTGCGTGACCCGTTTCTTGACGTGGCGCTCGAAGCACTTGTGCGCGAGCTCGCGCAGGCGATCGGCGCGGATGCCCTGCTGGCACTTGCTGCCGAGCGCGACCATGTCGGCCTCGCTGAGCCGCTTGCGCGCGTAGTCGTAGAGCGCGCGCGGGACGTTGCTGCGCACCGCCGCGTCCATCTCCCGCTTCGAGTAGAGGTACCAGGTGAAGATGGTGCCCGCGTTGCCGTCGAGCAGCGAGTCGTCGATGTCGAAGATGGCGGCCGTGCGCTGGAATGGTTGCATGCGCTAGCGCGGGCTCCGCAGGCTTCGCAGGCTCCGGTAGATGCCGGGGCTGCTCAGGCGGCGCGGGTCGGGCTCGGGCGCGGCGCCGTTCCACGAGGGGCCCTTGAAGAGCCGCCTGCCGTAGATGTTGCTGCGGTCGGTCCAGGCGCCTTCCGCCGTCTCGAAGAGCAGGCCGAACGAGCTGACGCGGCTGTCGAGCTCGTCCACCGCGTGCACCACCATAGCCTCGAGCGTGGCCGGCTCCTTGGGGCTGCCGTACTCGAGCTTGCCGTGGTGCGCGGCGACAAGGTGCAAGAGGTGGAGCGTAAGCTCGCGCGGGAAGCCCGCGATGCGCGCCGCGCGCTCGTGGATCCACTGCGTGGCGATGAGGAGATGCCCGACCAGCCGGCCCTCGTCGGTGTAGTCGAACCCGCCCTCCCCGGCCTCGAGCTCGCGGGTCTTGCCCAGGTCGTGAAGCAGGCAGCCGGCGGTGACCAGATCGCGGTCGAGCTGCGGGTAATGATCGCAGATGCGCCAGCCGAGCTGCAGCACCGAGAGCGTGTGCTCGCAGAGGCCGCCGACGAACGGGTGGTGAATGCCCTTGGCCGCGGGCGCCTGGCGGAAGGCGGGGCCGATCTCCGGGTCGTCGAGCAGGCCGAGCAAGAGCTCGCGCAGCTGCAGCTGCCGCACGGTGGCGACCAGCGCGCGCACCTCCGCGAACATCTGGTCCGGGTCGAAGCGCGAGGTGGGCAGCGACATGATTCGTGCTCTAGCACAAGGGTCTGACTTTGACAGCGCGGACCGGGCCGTCGAACATCGGGTGCATGCGCACGCTCCTTGCGATCGTCCTGCTCGCGTCCGCAGCGTCCGCCGATGAGCCAAACTGGGAGCAGAAGGAGTTCGACTGCAAGCGTCCCTCGAGCTGCGATGCCACCAAGTGTTGCCAATATGGGCTCGGGGTTTCGACGCGCGAGGTGCCGGGCTTCAGCGCGCGCGAGGTGAAGGCGGTGGGGCAGGTCGATGCGTCTCCCGCCAGGGTGTTCGAGGTCGTGAGCGACTACGAGCACGGGGAGCTGGACCCTCGAGCCGCTCGACGGCGGGAAGCGCACGCTGGCGACGTACCAGCTGCTGACCGACCCGGGCGGGTCGATCCCGACTTTCATCGCGAACAAGGCGAACACGACGGCGCTGCCCGAGCTGTTCTTGCGAGTGCGACGGCGGGCCGAGGCGAAGTGATCGGCGCGGCGAAATTTTCTGCCCGCAGCCGCTACTCCGCGTCCTCTTCTCCGGCGGCTGCCTTCGCGCCGGCAACCTTCTTCGCGGCGAGCCGCGCCTTCTCCGCCTCGGCCGCGGCGAGCTCCTCGGCGGGCCGCGGCTCGAGCGTGTAGTCGCTGATCTTTCCCTGCGCCTTGAGCGAGCGCAGCCCCTGGTCGAGCGCGAGCCAGCGCGACTTCGCGCGCAGCTTCATGACGATGGGCGCGGCCGGCCGCCTGATCAGGCTGACCGGATCATATTCGCCTGAGAGAATACTCACCGACCAGTTTGCTTCGAGGTCGGTGTTGACGAGCACGTCGCACTCCTTGCCCTCCCAGATCGCCTTCGCCATGCGCGTTCTCTACCAGAAACGTCAGCGTGCCACCGCGCGCACCTCCCACGGCTTCACGCGCGCGCGCGCTTTCGACTGGATGAAGATCACCAGCACCAGGCCCAGCGCCATCATCGCGAGCGTGATCCAGAAGAGCCGCTTGTTGTCATGCTTGCGATCGACGGCCATGCCGCGGATCCAGGGAAGCTCGGCGACGGGCACCCACTTGCCCGCGCGCAGCACGAGATCGTCGTTGCCGATCACGCCGCGGTTGAAGAGCTGGAGAAACTCCTTCTGGCTCGGGACGGTCAGCTCACCTTCTCCGCTGGCTTGCTTCACCTGGAGCCTCATCGTCCGCGAAGCTACGGCCTGCCAGCCCACCGGGCAAGCGCAACGCGCCGCGGCGCGAAAGACACTGCGCACTTTGGACCCTTGGTCCCTGCCCAACGCATCGCCGGCTTCGCACCGCACTGCGCAGCGCGTCTTGCAAACCGTTGAAATCTCTGGAATCACGACTCCGGCCGATAGGTTGCAGAGGGAACGGCGGCTCTCCCAGGACTGCAGCCGCGTGGCATCCCCAACGAGGTTTCCAGATGAGTGACAAGCTCTCCACCCAGCCTGCGACGAAGACTCCCCCTCCGGCTCTTCCATTCGATCGCTCTGCCGGCGCCCGCATCCTGGCGCGCTCCTTCTACAAGGAGCTTCGCGCGTCCGGGTACACGCCCAAGCAGCTCCTCGCGCTGTCGACCGAGCTCATCGAGCTGATCACGCTTGACCTGCAGAGCGAGCGCAAGGGCGCGGCGTAGTTTAGCTCCATCCCATCGCAGCGAGCGCGCGGCGGGTCGAGAGGCCCGCCGCGTTCTTTTTCGAGCGCCGGGCTTTGCTGTCTCCAGCTCCACCTTGACGGTCGCGTGAGCGAGTTCTATTTCTCCGCACCCAAAAGGAGAAACGCACATGGCTCGCTTCGCCATCAACGGCTTTGGACGCATCGGTCGCAACATCCTCCGCGCCGCCATCAAGCGGGGCGCCAGCTTCGACGTCGCGCTGATCAACGACATCGACAAGCCGAAGACCCTCGCGCACCTCTTCAAGTACGACTCCGTCCACGGCGTTTTCGACGGCACCGTCGAGCATACCGAGGACGCGGTGGTGATCAACGGCCGCAAGATCCCGGTGACCGCCAAGCGCGACCCGGCCGAGCTGCCGCACAAGGCGCACGGCGTGGACATCGCGCTCGAGTGCTCGGGCCGGTTCACCGACCGGGACAACGCCGGCAAGCACCTGACCGCGGGCGCGAAGAAGGTGCTCATCTCGGCGCCGGGCAAGGGCCAGGACTTCACCATCGCCTTCGGCATCAACCACGAGAAGTACGACCCGGCGAAGCACCACATCATCTCCAACGCCTCGTGCACGACCAACTGCCTGGCGCCGGTGGCGAAGGTACTGATGGACAATTTCGGCCTCGAGCGCGGCCTGATGACCACCATCCATTCGTACACCAGCGATCAGCGCCTGCATGACCTGCCGCACGAGGACCTGCGCCGCGCCCGCGCCGCCGCGCTCAGCATGATCCCGTCGGGCACCGGCGCCGCCAGGATGATCGGCGAGGTGATCCCCGAGCTGAAGGGCAAGCTGAACGGCACCTCCATCCGCGTGCCGACGCCCAATGTCTCGATCGTCGATCTCACCTGCGAGCTCTCGCGCAAGACCACGGTCGAGGAGATCAACGCCGCATTCAAGGCCGCCGCCGAAGGCAGGCTCAAGGGCGTTCTCGCCTACAACACCGACCCGACGGTGAGCATCGATTACAACGGCAACCCGCACTCGTCGATCTTCGACTCCACCCAGACCGCGGTGGGCGACGACGGCAAGTTCGTCAAGGTCTTCTCCTGGTACGACAACGAGTGGGGCTTCTCGAATCGCATGGTGGACGTGGGCTTGCTGATTGGCGGGAAGCTGTAAGTGATCCGCTCGATCGAGCAGCTCGACCTCTCGCGCAAGCGGCTCTTCATTCGCGTCGACTTCAACGTCCCGCTCGACAAGAAGACGGGAGAGGTGAAGGACGACGCGCGCATCCGCGCGGCGCTGCCGACCATCCAGTACGCCATCAAGAAGGGGGCGCGGGTCATCCTCGCCTCGCATCTCGGCCGGCCCGACGGCAAGCCCGCGCCGGAGCTGTCGCTCGAGCCTGCGGGCGCGGTGCTGTCCGGGCTGCTCGGGCAGGACGTCATCTTCGCGGACGACTGCGTGGGCGACGGAGTGCGCAAGCTCACAGGCGATCTCAAGGAGGGCAAGGTCCTCCTGCTCGAGAACCTGCGCTTCCACGCCGAAGAGGAGGCGAACGACGAGGACTTTTCGCGGCAGCTCGCGGCGCTCGCCGACGTCTACGTCGACGACGCGTTCGGCACCATGCACCGCGCGCACGCTTCGACGGTGGGGATGGTGCGCTTCGTCAAGGAGAAGGGGGCGGGATTTCTGGTCGCGACCGAGCTGAAGCACCTGCAGCCGCTGCTCAAGGGCGCGGCGAAGCCGTACCTCGCCATCCTTGGCGGCGCCAAGGTGAGCGACAAGATCAAGGTCATCGATCAGCTGGTGGGCCGCGTGGACGCGCTGCTCATCGGCGGCGCGATGGCGTACACGTTCCTCTCGGCGCGCGGCATCTCCGTGGGCAGCTCGCGCGTGGAGAAGGACAAGATCGCCGTCGCCAAACGCATCCTCGACAAAGCGGGCGCGTCGCGCGTGGAGATCCTGTTGCCGGTCGATCACGTGGTGGCGCGCGAGCCGAAGGGCGGGGTGCCGACGCAGATCGTCGAGACCATCGAAGCCGGCCTGCTCGGCCTCGACATCGGGCCCGGGACCATCGAGCTGTTCCGCAAGCGCATCGCGTCGGCGGCGACCGTGTTCTGGAACGGGCCGATGGGACTGTTTGAGGTCAAAGAATTCGCGGCCGGCACGCGCGCGGTGGCCGATGCGCTGGTCGAGGCGACCCGCCGCGGCGCCACCTGCGTGGTGGGCGGCGGCGACAGTGCGGCGGCCATCGCCGAGTTCGGGCTCGCCTCGCAGGTGTCGCATGTCTCGACCGGGGGCGGCGCTTCGCTGGAGCTCCTCGAGGGGCGCGAGCTGCCGGGAATCAAGGCGCTGGAGGAAAGTTGAGAGTTGACAGTTGAGAGTTGAGAGTTGCTGATCCGCTCCGTTTCAACGTTTCGACTCTTAACTCTCAACTGCTTTAAGGAGTTTCCATGTCCCGCCGTCCCTTCGTCTGCGGCAACTGGAAGATGTTCAAGACTGCGAGCGAAGCCGACCAGCTGGTGCGCGAGCTGAGAAGTCGTTTGAGCTCAAACAATGTCCAGGTCGCGGTGGCGCCGCCCTTCACCGCGCTGGCCGCGGCGCGCGGCGCGCTGACCGGCTCGCCCATTCAGCTCTTCGCGCAGAACTGCCACTGGGAGAAGCAGGGCGCCTTCACCGGCGAGGTCTCGGCTTCGATGCTCAAAGAACTGGGCTGCGATGGCGTCATCCTCGGCCACAGCGAGCGGCGGCAGCTCTTCGGCGAGACGGACGAGATGGTCGGCAAGAAGCTGCGCGCCGCGCTCGAGGCCGGCCTGCACCCGATCGTCTGCTGCGGTGAGACGCTGCAGGAGCGCGAGGCCAACCGGACCTGGGAGGTCGTCTCGCGGCAGCTGCGGGGCGCCCTCGACGCGGCGACGGTTTCGCGCGTCACCATCGCCTACGAGCCGGTCTGGGCCATCGGCACCGGCAAGGTCGCGACCACCGCGCAGGCGCAAGAGGTGCACGCGCAGATCCGCGGGCTGCTGCGCGAGCTCGGCGGCGCCGCCGCGGCGGACCAGGTGCGCGTGCAGTACGGCGGCTCGGTCAAGCCCGACAACGCCGCGGAGCTTTTGGCCCAGCCCGACATCGACGGCGCGCTCGTCGGCGGCGCCTCGCTGAAGGCCGAAGATTTCGCCCGCATCATCGCAGCGGCGCGCTGACCGTGGGGACCTGCGTTCTGACCGGCCTGCCGAGCCCGGCGCGCGCTTCCCTTCAGCGCGCCGTCTGCACGTCGGCCCACAATGCAGAGAGCTCCAGCTCGATGGCGTCGAACGGCTCGGCGCGCACCTTCGCGTCGCCTGCATGGGTTGCGAGGAGAAGCCAGCGACCGCTCTCGTTGCGCAGCACCTCGAGCGTGTGCTGCAGCGGCTCGATGAGCCAGGCGTAGCGGACGTTCTCGGCTGCGTAGAGCGGCAACTTCTCCGCGCGGTCGAAGCGGCCCGTCGAGGGCGAGAGGACCTCGCAAATCCAGTCGGGGGCGAGCGTCAGATAGGCCTGGTCCGGAATCGAGGGCAGCCGCTCGCGCCGCCAACCCGCGAGGTCGGGAACGAGGATGGCGGGTTCCGCGCCGAGGTGCAGTTCGGGCTCGTCGAGGATGATCCAACCGCCCGGGCCACCGCGGCCTCGTCCGAAGGGAAAGGTCAGCTCTCCCCCCAACGCGCTGGCCGCGAAAGTATCGGGCAGGGCCGGCCGCGGACTCAGGTGCAGCTCGCCGTCGATGACCTCCGCAACCAGATCAGCCGAGCGCGGCGAGTACGTCGTCGTAGGTCGCTCGTTTGCGCACGGACTCGACCATGCAGGGAGGATAAGACAACGGGAGGCTCCCCGCGACCGTCCGTCGCGCGCTGGAGGGGCCGCTCGCCTGGAGGCCCGGAGCCGTCCGGCTCCCGGCGGATAGAATCTTTCGCGGCGCGATGGCGGTATTCTCCGCCCCATGAGCCTCGCCACCACCGTCAATGGCATTGCCTTCGAGAACCCGTTCCTGCTCGCGTCGGGCCCGCCCGGCACCAACGCGAAGGTGATCGCGAAGAGCTTCGAGCTCGGCTGGGGCGGCGTGGTGATCAAGACCATCTCGCTCGACGCGAGCAAGGTCGTGAACACCGTGCCCCGCTACGGCAAGCTGCGCTCGCGCGAGTCCAACGAAGTGCTGGGCTTCGAGAACATCGAGCTGATCAGCGACCGGCCGTTCGAGACCTGGCTCGATGAATTGCGGCAATTGAAGAAGAGCTATCCAAAGCACGTTTTGATCGCGTCGATCATGGAGGAGTACCGGCGCGAGGCGTGGCACGAGATCGTCCGGCGCACGCAGGAGACGGGCGTGGACGCGTTCGAGCTGAACCTCTCCTGCCCGCACGGTCTGCCCGAGCGCAAGATGGGCATGGCGATGGGCGAGGACCCCGCGCTGGTGAAGGAGGTGACCGGCTGGGTGAAGGAGGTCTCGACCATTCCGGTCTGGGCCAAGATGACGCCCAACGTCGGCTCGGTGACCGCGCCGGCGCGCGCCGCCATCGAGGCCGGCGTCGATGGCATCAGCGCCATCAACACCATCCTCTCGGTCATCGGCGTCGATTTGAAGACGCTGCGGCCGATGCCCACCGTCGAGGGCTACTCGGTGCCGGGCGGTTACTCGGGGCAGGCGGTGCGGCCCATCGCGCTGCGGCAGGTGATGGAGCTCGCGCGCGCCTTCCCGCGTACGCCCATCTCGGGGATGGGCGGCATCGAGACCGGCGCCGACGCAGCGCAGTTCTTCCTGCTGGGCGCGCACACCGTGCAGATCTGCACCGGCGCCATGCTGCGCGGTTACGAGATCATCGCCGAGCTGAAGGCCGACCTGACGAAGTTCATGCTCGACCACCAGTTCGGCTCGATCGGCGAGGCGGTGGGCCGCAGCCTCCCGTACTTCACGACGCACGCGGATCTGGTCTCGCGGCAGAAGGCGAACAAAGAGAGCAAGGCGAACCGCGACGCCGAGACCTGGAAGGGCGCCATCGCCAAAGAGACCGACTCGCTCACGACGAACTGAAGAAGATGAGCCCGTAGTCGCCGGCATGCCGGAAGCCCAGCGCCTGGTAGGCGCGAATGGCAGCGAGGTTTTTCTCGAAGGTGAAGAGCACGGCGCGCCCGGTGCCCTGCGCGCGCGCGGCCAGCAGCGAGCCCGCCACCACGCGGCGCGCATGGCCGCGTCCGCGCAGCGCGGGAGGGGTCCAGACGCCGCCCACCTGCACGATCTCGGGGAGCCGCGCATTGAAGGCCGAATAAGCGACCAGCTGCCCGTCCTCGACCAGCACGAAGTCGTTGCCGAGCTCATGGGTCAGGTCGACGTTCTGGTACGCGGCGGCGCGCAGCGCGGGCGACGCCTCGCCGAAGCCGGTCTCGATCATGTACGCATAGCGCCACTCGGCGCAGCCGGGCAGCTCGGAGTCCTCCGGTCTGCGGCATTCGACTCCGGACTTTTCCGGCGGCACGCGCAGCGCGGAGAGGTCGAGGTCGAACAGCGCGTCGCGGTCGCGGGTGATGGTGGGGCGGTCCGCAAGCCCCAGCTCGTCCCGCGCGCGCAACACCTGATCCCAGGGGCCGGAGAGCGCGGTCAGCCCGCGGCCCGATGCGCGCAGCGCCTCGCGCGCCACCGCGCCCAGGTCGGATGGCGACTGCAGGATCAGGTTGCCATTCCAGCAATGCGCCGCCACCGCGACGATGCGGTCCTCGGCGAAGGCGGCGGCATAGGTCGCCTGCATCGGCTCGCCGCGATCGACCAGGCCCGCCGCCCGCGCGTTGCTGCGCAGGAACATCGAGGTGAGCGCGCGCGGGGCGAGGAACGATTCGAGCGCCGCCTCGTCGCCCGGCTGCAGCACGCGGATCATGGCGCGACCTCGTAGCTGCCGCGCGAGCCAAAAGCAAACGGCGGCCGAGGCGCGAGGCCCCGACCGCCGTCTGGAGGAGATTCAGCTCGAGCTACTGGACGCTGACGTCGTCGAACTGCGTGTAGGTCGGGTCGCTCGCGTAGTTGTCGTCGTGGTTGAAGAGCTTGAGCGTGTAGCTCTTCCCGGAGGACACCGCCGCGCTCACCTTCGTCCAGCCTGCGTTGTTGCAGGTCTTGGCGAGGATGGTGGTGGTGGTCGTGCCGGTCGTCAGTGTCGCGGTCGCCCAGTCATAGGTGAGGCTGTCCGGGCAGTGGTTGTTGTACCAGAAGCTCACCGTGCTGGAGCCGGTAGGCGCGGTGAACGTCTGCGATGCCGAGCTGTCGCCGTTGGTCGGGCTGGTCGAGCCCAGCTGCGCGGCGTACGTGCCGGTATGCGAAGCGGTGCTGACGGTGGCGGTGCCCGCGGTGGTCCAGCCCGAGTAGCTGCCGGTCTCGAAGCCGCCGTTCACGACCGGGTTCGGCGGCGGGGGCGGCGGCGGCGTCGATGCGGAGACGGCGACGTCGTCATACTGCGTGTACGTCGGGTCGCCCGCGTAGTTGTCGTCGTGGCTGACGAGCGTGAGCGTGTACGAGTGGCTCCCGGTCAGCGCTGACGACACCTGCGTCCAGGCGCCCGTGTTCGAGCAGGTGTTGGCGAGCAGGGTGGTGGTGGTCGCGCTGGTGTTGTCCTTCAGCGTGGCCGTCGCCCAGTCGTAGGTCACCGAGTCCGGGCAGTGGACGTTGTAATAGAACGACAGCGTGCCGCCGGCCTGTGGCGCGGTGAAGGTCTGCGCGATCGAGCTGTCGCCGTTGGTCGGGCTGGTGCTGCCCACCACCGCCGCGTAGCTGCCGGTGTGAGCCGAGCCGCCGACGCTGGTGGAGCCCGCCGCGGTCCAGCCGCTGAGCGTGCCGGTCTCGAAGCCGCCATTGACGATGCCGCCACCGCCGCCGCCCGTGCTGTTGACGGTCAGCGAGATGGACGCGGCGTGCGAGCCCGAGGTGGCGGTGCCGGTGACCGTCACCGTGTAGGGACCGGCCGGCGTGGTGGAGGCGGTGCTGAGGGTCAGCGTCGAGCTTCCGCCGGAGGTGACGCTGGCCGGGTTGAACGACGCCGTCGCGCCCGAAGGCAGGCCGCTCGCCGAGAAGCTCACGGTCTGCGCGCTGCCGCTGGTGGTCGCCGTCGAGAGGGTGCTGGTGCCGGCGCTGCCCTGCGTTACCGTCACGCTGGTGGGGCTGGCGGTGATGGAGAAGTCGTTCGCGGGCGGGACCCCGCCGCAGCCCGAGAGCTTGAACGAGCCGACGCGCGTGTGCCAGTTGAAGGTGCCGCTCGAGGCCAGATACTCGGTCGTGTACCAGAAGGTGCAGTCGTCGGTCGGGTCCACGGCGATATTCGAGTAATCGCCCCACCGCGAGAGCGTGGTGCCCTGCGAGCCGCCGCCGTTCTGCAGCGTGCCTTCGCCCTGGCCCATGGTGCCGAGTGCGTCGGTCGCGTTGCGGCCGGTGAAGCGGATGCCGGGGACCGACGACGACGACGAGACGCTGAAGCCGAGGCCGATGCCGCCCGAGCCGTCCATCGCCGCCGAGCCCATCCAGCGGTATGCCGCGTCCGGAGCGTAGGTGCCCTGCTGGTAGATGGTGGGGCTGGCGTTGGGGCTGCGGATTTCGTACCAGCGCACCCCCGTCGAGCTGCCGGCGGTGACGCTGTGGTTGGTGACCAGCGATTCGTGGTCGCCGAAGTTGCGGTACTGGAGTCGGAACATCATGCGGTCAGCCAGCGAGTCGAGCTGCTGGGAGGTGCCGGACTGCGGGATGCAGGTGCCGCCCGCGCAGGCTTCCGCAAAGGCCGCGACCGGGAGCACGGAGGGGCCGGTGAAGGTCGAGTTCGACGGCGTGGTCCAGTCGACGTGGAACTTCCACAGCGCGAGGCCGTTGGGGTTCACGTCCATGCCGACGATGAACTCCGGCTCGCCGGCGGCCGGCTGGCGGGTGCCGTCGAGGTCGGCCGGCAGCAGGCCGCCGTAGCTGGTGCTGGTCGAGAAGCACTGCTGGGTGGCGGCGGCGCCGGTGAGCATCGCGCTGCGGTGCATCGCGCAGATGGTGGCGCCTGCGAAGGTCGAGCCGCCGGCGAACATGTTGTAGGTCCAGTAATATGCGTCGGGCCAGACGCCGGCCTTGCCGTAATCGTTAAAGTTCGCATAGGTGAAGTCGTACCGGTAATAAGCGCCGGTCGGGTCGCTGGTCTGCGAGACGGCGACGCACTGGTGATAGTTGGGGTCGGGGTTGGTGACGGCGAATTGCGAGATGAACCAGCGATCGGCGATCGGGTCGTACAGCACGATCGGGTCGCCGTCGTTGTCCGTCTGGCAGAGGCCGCCGAAGCCGCTGAAGAGCGAGTTGATCGGAACCGGGCCGTAGAGCGCCGTTCCGCTCTTGTTCCAGATCATCAAATCTTGATTGACCGTCTGCACGTAATGATTGGGGCCGACGTCGCCGTTGGTGTCGGGCGGTGCGCCGGTGAGTGAAAAGGTCCCGCTCGGCCCGGTGAAGCCCTGGCCGACGCCTTCCCAGTTGTGCGTGACCGTCGGCGACGCGATGATGGCGATGAAGGCCGACTGGCGGACCGGGTCTCCGGCCAGCGCCTGGCTGGTGTTGAAGTGGCGCGGGATCTTCTTGACCTCGTGCTCCGGGTTGGTGTTCGAGTCCGGCGCGCGCAGGATGCTCAGCGGCGCCGAGAGGTCGTGGTGCGAAGCCAGCGAGATCGCGGGCGAGCGAAGCTCGACCGAGTTGCTGTCGTCGGCTTGGCCCGGCCTCTGGGCGCACGCGGTCACTGCAAAGAGCGAGACGATGAGAACGGCTTTGCGCTGTAGCATCTAGACCACCCGGGGGTTGTGGGAACGCAGTTGGCGTCAAATGCGGGGCGATTCAATGATCAATTCTTAAAAGGGATGCAATACAGTGAGACGATGTATGGAAATGGAGCCGAAGTCGGCGATCCGCCCTTGTTTAGTGATTCCATAAGCTTGAGGCGAATGTAGGTGTTTATCGCTCGGTCGTTCGGCGGATTCCGATTTCGAGGATAGCTGGAAGCGCGGGGCGCGCCCGCCGGTTGTCCCGAGGATGCTCCGGATAATCGCCGTCAGCTTCGCGCTCGTCATCTCGGCCTGCGGCCGGCTCGTCTTCGGGCCGCCTCCGCGGATCGAGTCCTTCACCGCCGCCGCCGCCAGCGTCGGCTGGGGCGAGCCGTTGCAGCTGCGTTGGCACGTCACCGGCGCCAGCGACCTGTCCCTGTCTGGAGTCGGCCCGGTCGGGGCCGATGGCGCCATCGTGCGGCCCATCGCGGCGCAGGCCTACGTGCTCACGGCGCGCGGGCTCGGTGGCGCGGTGGTGTCGCAGCCGCTCGCGATCGCGCTCGGCCCCAGCCTCGCCGTCGCCGCCGGCGTGATGACCGACGGCGACGCGCGCGGGAGCATCTTCGTCGTCCGCCTGCGCTCGGCGGCCGGCGCAGCCCAGTCCACCACCTCCGTCGTCACCATCTCGGCCGACGCGCCGGGCTTTCCGCTCCAGGCCGTTTGCGCGGCGGGCGCGTCCACCTGCGAGCTGCGCGCGCCCGAGGTCGCGCCGGCGCAGACTTTCACCGCCACGGCCACGCTCGACGGCGCTCCGGTCACGGCCCGCTTCGCGCTCGCGCCCGGCGCACTTGATTCGGCAGAGGTAATCTCCGCCGGCCCGGACGGCGTCTGGTGGAGCGCGGTGCGAGGCGCGGCCGCCTACCGCGTGCAGGCGATGGACCTCGACAGCCAGGAGCCGGTCGGCGCGCCCGCCGTGGTCCGCGCCACCAGCGCCCCGCTGCCGGCGGCCGGGTCCGGTGTCTGGCTCGAGGCGCTCGCCGCTGATCCCGGAGACGCGAGCGTGGTCCTCCCCGCGCCGCACGTCTCCCGGGGCACCGGGTTCGTCAGCGCGGGCCGGCACGGCGGCGCGGGCGCGGCCTGGCAGATCTTCTCTCCCGCCGACTTCGCAGGCGAGGCGCTGCACGCCGACTTCGGCACCCTCGGCGCGGACGAGCACCTGGCGGTTCTGCTGGTCAACGCGGGCGCGCCCGATCACGCGGACGCGCAGGTGGACGTGAGCGGCACCGCGTCCTTCCCGGCCTCGCCCGCGCGCAGCGCCGCTCTGGTGGCGGCTCCGCGGCTGCCCGAATCCAGCCACGATCGGGTGCGCGCGGCGCAGGACGAGCAGGTCCGCAAGGCCATCTCCGCGGGCATCACGCTCGCGCAGGAGCCGCGCGAGATCGTGTCGCACCTGAGCTTCTGCACGGCCCGCGGCCTCGACTCGGGAAACCGCGTGCGCAAGGCCGCGACGCTCGCGCTCGAGACGCCGCACGCGCTCTTTTACGTGGACGACGAAGACACCGCGCATTACCCGGCCGGCTTCTGGACCACCATCGGCCCGCTCTTCGAGGAGCGCATCTATCCAGTGACGACCCGGGTGTTCGGCGCGGAGAGCGACGTCGATGGCAATGGCAGGCTGACCCTCTTCTTCACTCACGAGCTGGGCGCGCACGTCGATGGGGGCTGGCTGATTGGATATTTCGGCAACAACGACCTGCTGCGCCCGCGCGACGGCTCGCCCGATTGCGGCGGCACCGGCTCCAATCATACCGATATGCTCTATATGAACGATATCGCCAACGGTCAGGCGAATGGATACGCGGCCGCCGATCTCGCCGCGAGCGTGTTTCCCGCCACCATCGCGCACGAGCTGCAGCATTTGATCAACCTGAACCAGCGCTGCCTGCTGCGCGTCTGCAACCAGCCCGAGGCGACCTGGGTCAACGAGGGGCTGTCCAAGGTCGCCGAGGACCTGACCGGCTTCGGCTGGAACGGCGGGCAGGGCCGTTGGGAGGGCGCGCAATATCTCGCCCGCGCGGAGGGTGCATTGCGGGGATATGACGGACGCAGCCTGACGCAATGGGAAGGCGACCCGATCGGCAATTACCAGGGCGCGCACAGCTTCATGCGTTACTTCACCGATCGCATTGGGGGCTCCTTCCCGGGAAACCTCGCCCAGCAGGCGGGGCTCGAGCACACGCTGGGAATGCCGCTGCAGCGCGCGCTCGCCGAGTGGGCCACGGCGCTGCTTTTCTCCAACGAGGTGAGCTCGCCGATGCCGTCGTTCTCGTTTTCGGGCACCGGCTGGTCACCGTTTCACGCGCGGCTGCGGCACCTCGACTATCGCGAGCTGTCGCCTGGGGGCGCGGCGGTGTCGCTGCGCGCCGACGGCCTCGCCGCCTTCGTCAGCGGCGCCGGGCTATCGGGACCGGTGCGCGTGACGGTCCGGAGCGGCGCAGGCGTGAAGCCGCACGTGGTGGTGGTGAAGTTCAGCGGGGCGCTGCCGCGGCAGTGAGCCGCTGCAAAAGCTTCCTGGCAAAGAGATACGCGTCGCCGGGTCAGCGCGCGGAGATATACCTGCCGTCCTCCACCACGAACGCCGCCGAATCATCGAGCATGGTTCCGCGGGCGGTCAGCACCAGCGGGCCGCGCAGATAGTGTGCGGGGGAATCGAGCGCGGCTTTGACCTCGTCCGGCGTTGGTCAGCATTCGCCAGGGCACGGACGCCTCGGTGACGTCGAAGTCCCGGTCGGGGAGCGGCAGCAGCACGCGCGCCATGTCGTCAGGACCTCAGCTTGTATCCGCGGCGGAGCAGCGTGAGCGCGGTGAAGACGAGCGCTGCCGCCAATAGCGTCAGGATGGTGAAGCCGGTGCCGGGAGAAGTGCCGACGTGCCCGATCAGCGCGTAGCGCATGGCTTCGATCATGTAATAGATCGGATTGATATGGAGGAAGAACTGGAACTGCGGCGGCAGCATCGCGGCCGAATAGAAGACGCCGCCGAGAAAGGTGAGCGGAGTCATGACGAAAGTGGGGATGAAGTTCACCTGCTCGAACTTCTCGGCCCAGAGCGCGACGATGACGCCCAGCGAGGAAAACGCGAGCGCGACCAGCACGCCCGCGAGCAGCGCGAGGAATGGATGCGGGACATAAGCGCCGACGAAGAGCGCCGCGGTCCCCCAGGTCAGCGTCCCGACGATGAAGGCGCGCGTCACCCCGGCGCCGACGAACGCGACCAGGAACTCCACATAGCTGAGCGGTGTCACCAGCACGTCCACCATGGTGCCCTGCAGCTTCATGATGAAGAGGGAGGACGAGGTATTCAGAAAGGCAGTGCTGATCACGCCCAGCATCACCAGGCCGGGCACGAGGAAGCGGATATAGGGAATGCCGTCGATTTCGCGCAGCCGGCCGCCCAGCGACCAGCCGAAGACGATGAAATAGAGCGCGGTCGTCACCAGGGGCGACAGGATGGTCTGGCCCGGCACGCGGAGGAAGCGCTTCACCTCCTTGCGGAAGAGGGTGCGGACGCCGAGCAGCGGCTCGATTGTTTCCTGCTGCGCCCGGGCTTCGCGAGTCACTGGCGGGGCCGGCTCCAGCGTTTCATGCTGCGCTGCCGCGGGCGCGGCGAGGAGCGGCGCTTTCGCGTGCAGGAGCTCGACGATGACCGTCTCCAGCCGGGGCTCGCGCGTCTGCACGTCCACCACGCGCAGGCCCGACGCAGCCACCGCGGCGAGCGGCGCGGAGACTCCGTCGCCGACGCGCGCAGAAAAGACGATGACCTGCCCCCCGTCGGCCAGCGCCGCGCCCGCGTCGAGCACGCCCTGCGGCAGCGCCGCCACCGGCCGCTCCAGCGTGAGCCGCACCGTGCGCTGGCTGAAGCGCGCCAGTAGATCGGCCTTGCGCTCCACCACCAGCAGCTTGCCGTTCTTGATCACGCCGATGCGATCGGCGAGCTCCTCCGCCTCTTCGAGGTAGTGCGTGGTCAGGACTACCGTGGTGCCCGCATCGGCGAGCTTGCGCACGTAGGTCCAGAGGTCGCGGCGCAGCTCGACGTCGACCCCTGCGGTCGGCTCGTCGAGGAAGAGCACCGGCGGCCGGTGCACCAGCGCCTTGGCGATCAGCATGCGCCGCTTCATGCCGCCCGAGAGCGCGCGGGTGTTGGACTTGCGCTTGTCGAGCAGGCCCAGCGCGGTGAGGATCTCGACCAGCCGCTCCTCCGAGAGCCGCACGCCGAAGTAGCCCGCCTGGAACTCGAGCGTCTCTTCGACGGTGAAGAAGGGATCGAAGTTGATCTCCTGCGGCACGAGGCCCACCGCGCGCCGGGTGATCTGGTACTCGGCGATCACGTCGTGGCCGAGCACCTCGACGGTGCCGGAGGTGGCGCGCGCGGTGCCGGCGACCAGGCTGATGAGCGTGGTCTTGCCTGCTCCATTGGGGCCGAGCAGCGCGAAGACCTCGCCCCGCTGGATGTCCAGCGAGACGTCGTCGAGGGCAGTAAAGGTTCCGTAGCGCTTGGTCGCACCGCGCAGGCGGACGGCAGGGATCATGGGCGGCGCGGAAGATGCCACAGCCGCGTGAAAGTTTCCCCGAACTGTCGTAGGGTCCGCCGGTTCTCCAGGAAAGGAACATTTCATGGGCACACGCCTGTTCGTCGGCAACCTTCCCTTCGACGCCACCGAGTCGGCGATCCGCGAACTGATCGCGGGCGGCGGCCGCAACGTGACCTCGGTCAAGCTCGTCACCGACCGCGACACCGGCCGCCCACGCGGGTTCGCCTTCGTCGATCTCGACACCGAGGAGGCTGCGAAGGCCGCCATCGCCGAGCTCAACGGCAAAGACTTCGGCGGCCGCGCGCTGGTGGTCAACGAAGCGCAGGAGAAGGCCGGCGGCGCGGGGGGCGGGAAGTTCGGTGGCGGCGGCGCGGGCGGCGGATTCCGCGGCACTCCCCACAGCAAGGAAGGCCGCGGCGGCGGGTTCGGCAGCCGCGGGCCGTCGGCAGGACCGTCTCGCGGCAGCTCGCGGGGCGGCGGACGGGGCGGCGGCCGCGGGAGCTGAGTGGCCTCGCGGCTGCAGGCGCTGCACTCGGAGATCGTCGAGTGCCGTGCCTGCCCGCGCCTCGTCGCCTGGCGCGAGGAGGCTGCGCGCATCAAGGTCAAGCGGTACCGCGACTGGGATTACTGGGCGCGGCCCATCGTTGGATTCGGCGACCCGCGCGCGCGCGTGCTGCTGATGGGCCTCGCGCCCGCGGCGCACGGCGGGAACCGCACCGGCCGCATGTTCACCGGCGACCGCAGCGGCGACTTCCTCTTTGCGGCGCTCTTCCGCGCAGGCTTCGCGAACCAGCCCACCAGCGTGCGGCGCGGCGACGGCCTGAAGCTGTCCGGCGCCTTCATCACCGCGCCTTGCCGCTGCGCCCCGCCCGCCAACAAGCCGCTGCAAAGCGAGCTGCAGCGCTGCAGCGTGTGGCTCGACAAAGAGGTCGCGCTGCTCGCGCAAGTGCGGCTGATCATCGCGCTCGGCGGCATCGCCTGGGCCGCGACGCTCGATCACTTCCGTCGCCGCGGCATCGCGCTGCCGCGCCCGCTGCCGAAGTTTGGCCACGGCGCGGAGGCGCGGATTGCGGGCGCCCCCATCCTGCTCGGCAGCTACCACGTGAGTCAGCAGAACACGAACACGGGCAAGCTCACGCCAGAGATGCTCGACCGCGTGCTCGCGCGGGCGCGAGTGCTTTCGCAACAGTCAGCGCAACAGGAAATCGTCACACCGTAACAGCGCCAGTCATCGCCGCTCTCCTCTGAAGATCGCCTGGCATGCCCGTTGCTCTGTCCCTTTTTGCATGCGACGAACGATCCTGCTGGCGATCTTGACGGTGACGATGCTCTCTGCGCGCAGCGCCCGCGCGTGTGGGCGGGGCGGCGGCGGCGGCTACTACGCGCTCGTCGAGGTGGGCATGGTTGCGCTCTCGCTCGACATCGGCTTCACCGGATTCGACGGTATCGCCGCGCTGGCCGATCACCATCCGGGAACCGGCGCCGGCGTCTTCGAGCTGGGGGTCTACACCCTCTGGACGGGAGTGCTCACCAGCCACGCGCTCTGGACGCTCTCGACGCAGCCCGAAGAGCATCGCGCGCCCTATGCCGCGCTCTCGCTGACCTGGGTGCCGCTCAGCCAGCACAGCGCGCCGGGGCTCGGAATGGTCGGGCGCTTTTGACTGGGCTACGGTGCGCGCGATGAAGCTCTCGTTGAGCCGCCGCGATCTGCTCGCCTTTGCCGCCCTCACGGCGGCGTCGCGCGCGCTGAGCGCACCAGCCACCCGGGCAGGGGAAGCGCGGCCCGGCGCCGACCCTGCGGCGCCCGATGCCAGGCGCACGCTCGAGGCCGCCTGCGCGCGCATCCTGCCCTCGGACGACGGCCCCGGCGCGCGCGAGGCGCAGGTGATCCGCTTCATCGAACGGCAGCTCGACGGGCCGCTGCGGCGCCTGCGGCCGGCCCTGGAGCAGGGCGCGCTGCTGCTCGACAAGTGGTCGCAGAAGCGCTTCGAGCGCTCGTTCGCGCAGCTCGAGAGCGCGCAGCAGGACGAGATCCTCGGGCAGCTCTCGCGCGCGGAGATTCCGGTCAAGTCCTTCCCGCAGGCCGAGCTGTTCCGCGCGCTGCACACGCTGACCCTCGAAGGCTTTCTCAGCGACCCGTTCCATGGTGGCAACGATCGCGAGGCCGGCTGGCGCGCCGTCGGCTTCGCAGCGCCCGGCCTGCGTCATGCCCACCACCGCTGACGCCATCGTGATTGGCTCCGGCGCGGGCGGGGGCGCCGTGGCCTGGGCGCTGACGCGCGCGGGAATGCGCGTGCTGCTGCTCGAGAAAGGCCCGCACTACACCGAGCGCGACTTCATCCATGACGAGCTCACCGTCTGCCGGCGCAGCTTCTTCGTGCCCGATCCGGTGGACGACCCGCACGTGATCGTCCGGGACGGCCGCGCGCCCGAGCGCAGCGCCGAAGGCCAGATCGCCTGCTGCGTCGGTGGCGGGACGGTGCATATGAGCGGATACTTCTTCCGCCTGCGCCCCGAGGACTTCCGCGCGCGCACGCTGTTTGGAATCGGCGCGGACTGGCCGATTACCTATCAAGAGCTCGAGCCGTATTACGACGAGGTCGAGCGGGTCATCGGCGTCTCGGGCGCCTGGACGCCGGAGCCGAAGCGCAAGCCTTTCCCGCTGGCGCCTTTATTGGCCCATCCGTCCGCCGGGCTGATCGAAGGAGCGGGAAAGAAGCTGGGGCTCAAAGTGTTTCCCATTCCTCGCGCCATCGTCTCGGCCGACTATCGCGGCCGGCAGGCGTGCAGCTATTGCGGCTTCTGCGGGAGCTATGGCTGCGAGGTGTCGGCCAAGTCGTCCTCGCTCGCGACGTTCGTTGCGCTCGCGCAGCGCACCGGCAAGCTGAGCTTGCGGCCGCGCGCGCAGGCCGTGGCGGTGACGGCGGTGGGAGGGAAGGCCGATGGCGTGACCTGGCTCGACGAGAAGGGCCATGAGCAGCAGGCGCGCGCGCGCGTGGTCGTCGTCGCCTGCTCGGCCATCGAGAGCGCGCGCCTGCTGCTCGCGAGCGGGCTCGCGAACGGCTCGGGCCAGCTCGGCAAGAATCTGCTCTTTGCGACGCTCGCGTCGGGATATGCGCGCTTTCCGCGATCGTCTCCTGCCTGGCCCGCGAGCTCCGAGCGGCTGCCGTTCCTGGATCGCGCCGTGCAAGACCGCTATGTGCTGCCGTCGGGCAAGAAGGGCGGCACCATTTTGTTCCAGCGGCCGCATCTGAATCCCATCTTCCAGGTCGAGAAGCTCGCCTGGAATGGATCGGGCCCGCCGCTGTTCGGCGCGGCGCTCAAAGCACGGATGCGCGAGTTCTTCCACGAGACGCATACGATTGAATGGGAGAGCTTCAGCGAGTTCTGGCCGCACGACGGCTGCGCGGTGTCGCTCGATCCGGAGATCAAGGACGCGCGCGGCAAGGCGGCGGCGCGCGTGCGGATGGCGGTGCATCCCGAGAGCCTGGCGGCGTCCGATGAGCTCGCGGTGCTGGCGCGCAAGGTGCTCGACGCGGCCGGCGCGGTGAAGCAGGGCGCCTTTTCCGACGAGCGCATTTACTCCGTGCTGCAGGCGGGGACGGCGCGCATGGGCAAGGACCCGAAAGACTCGGTGCTCGATGCGGGGTGCCAGGCGCACGACGTGGGCAACCTCTATGTCGCGGACTCGAGCGGTTTTCCTTCCAGCGGCGGCGCGCCATTCACTCTGAGCATCATGGCGAACGGGCTCCGCATCGGCGCCGGCATCGTCGCGCGGGCAAAGCACCGGGAACTCTAGCCCGACCTGCGGCACTAGGACGGTCGAAAACGGAATTGCTCGAATCCGGCGGGGGCGCGCGTCGAGCGGGTGCGGCGGGTCTCCGCCAGGAGCTCGCGATTGCGGGCAATCACGCTGGTATCGAGATAAGGCCGTTCGTGCCAGAGGTGAAAGACCGGGGCCGAATAGCGGATGGAATATCCGCGCACTCCGGCGTGCTCGAGCCGCGTGCCCAGCTCCTTGTCTTCCGAGCCCCAGCCGAAGCGCTCGTCGTATCCATTGACGCGAATGAAATCGGAGAGGAGGCATGAAGAATTCCCGCCTTTGAACGGCGTCCGCCGCACCAGCAGCGCGTCGATGGCCCTCCCCAGCGGCCGCGGCAGCGAGTAGCGAGTCTTGTCGCCGCCCTCCGCGCGCTCGAACGCGCCGCTGTCGATCGTCTCGGGCGTCAGCGCGATGGAGGCCTCGCGCGACAGCCGCACCACGCCGCCGGCGACGAAGCGCGAAGGCCGCGTCGCCCACTGGTGGCGCTCGAGCAGGTCGGCCGCGGGCAGGCAGTCGCCGTCGGTGAAGAGCAGGTGATCACAGCCGAGCTCTCGCGCGCGGCGCACCGCTGCGTTGACCGCGCGGCACTTGCCGAAGGAGGCGTCGCTGCGCTCGAGCCGCACGTGCCCGGCGCCGAGCCGCTCGATCACGGCCGCCGTCTCGGGCCCGCTGCCGTCGTCCGCGATCAAGAGCCGGAAGGGGCGCGCCGTCTGCCGCATCCAGGCGCGGAGGGCCAGCTCGAGCCAGCGCGGCTGATCGAACGTCGCGACTACGACAGCGGTGCGGAGCATCGGGTCGAGCAGTGTACACGCTCGGGGCGTGCGCTTGCGCGGTCCGTTGATCATCCACACCGTGCCTGATTGGAGGTACTCTATGCGCCGCGAGTCCGATCTGGAGAAGCCGTTCGCTGAGAGGAGCCAGGTGAATTCCCCCACCGCGAAGCGCCTCGCCGGAAAGGTCGCCGTCGTGACCGGGTCCAGCCGCGGCATCGGACGCGCCATCGCCAAGGCGCTCGCCGCCGAGGGCGCGACGCTCGCCGTCCACTATTGCCGCGGCGAGAAGCCCGCGGCCGATCTCGCCGAGGAGTTCATCAAGGCGGGCGGCAAGGCGCTGGTGTTCCAGGCCGACCTCGCGCGCCCCGAGGACTGCCACCGTCTGGTCGAAAGCGCGGCGCAGAAGCTCGGGCCCATCGACATCCTGGTGAACAACGCGGGCATCAACCGTGACAAGAGCCTGCGCAAGATGCAGGGGACCGAATGGGACGAGGTGATCGACACCAACCTCAACTCGGTCTTCCACTGCACCAAGGCGGCCATCGAACCGATGATCGCGCACAACTGGGGCCGCATCATCAATATCGCCTCGATCATCGGACAGACCGGCGCCTTCGGGCAGGCGAACTATGCGGCGGCAAAAGCCGGCGTGATCGCTTTCACCAAGAGCGTCGCCCAGGAATTGGCGAAATACGGCGTGACCGTCAACGCCATCTGCCCCGGCTTCGTCGACACCGACATGATGGCGAGCATGCCCGAGGCTGCGCGCGCCGCGGTCAAGACGCGCATCCCGCTGGGCCGTTTCGGCGAGGCCGACGAGGTGGCCAAGCTGGTCCGCTTCCTCTGCGTGGACGGCGACTGGATCACCGGCGCCCAGCTCAACATCAACGGTGGCCAGTTCATGTAGCCAGGCAGGCGTGATTCGCCCGATCCGTTTGCAACGAACCGGTCCAGCGCCCGCCGCCGCTGATCGTGGATAGACTGCCTCGATGGAAGTGGTGGTCCCCGACGGCACCCGGCTGTACGTGGTGGAGCAGGGCCCGCGCGACGCGGAGCCGGTGCTGTGGCTGCAGGGGCTCAACGCGCCCGCGGCAGCCTGGGCAGTGCAGCTCGCGCACTTCGGGCAGACGCGGCGGAGCGTGGCGCCCGACGCGCGCGGGGTCGGCAAGAGCGACGCGCCGCCGGGTCCGTACAGCACCGCGCAGCTCGCCGAAGACGCGGTCGCCGTGCTCGACGCGGTCGGGATCGATTCCGCGCACGTGGTCGGCACCTCCCTCGGCGGCGCGGCGGCGCAGGAGCTGGCGCTGCGGCACCCGAAGCGCGTCCGCTCGCTGGCGCTGCTGGCATCGTTCGCCGTCCAGTCGCCGCGCAGCGCGGCGCTGCTGAAGTCCTGGCGCGAGCTCTATCCGCTGGCGGTGAAGCACAGAGAAGCGTGGGAGCTGCAGGCCTACGCCTGGCTCTTCACCGACAAGTTCTGGCGAACCGAAGCGAACGTGCGCGCGGCGCTGCGCTTCGCGCGGACGCAGCCGCAGCAGTCGGTCCAGGGCTTCCTCGGCCAGGTGGACGCAGCGCTCGCGCACGACACGCGCGACCGGCTCGGGCAACTCAAAGTCCCGGCGGCCGTCATCCACGGGCGCGAGGATCAGCTCTCTCCGTTCGCGTGCGGCGAGGAGCTGGCACGGCTCATCCCCGGCGCGGAGCTCACGGCGCTCGACGGCGTCGGGCACGCCGCCAACCTGGAAGGCCAGCGCGCGGTGCACGCGGCGCTGCGCTCGCTGTGGAAGCGCGCTCCTTTGTAGAGAAGTGGTCGATTCCTTTTAAGCAGGCCACTTCCGCGCGGCACTCGCCGTGCTTTCCTTGGTGTGGAGCTGGATTGCCCATGTGGCACATCGCTTGCTCATGAGCCCTTCGGAAGCGCTTTGCGAGGGTTGGACGGAAAACTTGACCGGCGCCTGTCGACTTTCGACCGGTCAAAAAAGGGTGAGGCGAACAGATGATCGAGAGACCCAACCAGGTTCTGGTGATTGACGACGACGAGGCCGCCCGGGAGATCCTGGTCGAGCTGCTCGAAAGCGTCGGCTTTCACGCTTTCGCGGCTGCCGACGGCGCGACGGGGCTGGAGATCCTCGCCGGCGCGGCCGTGCCGCCACAGGCGGTGCTGCTCGACCTGCGCATGCCCGGGATCGACGGGTTCGAGGTGCTGCGGCGTTACCGCGCGCAGGGCGGCACCGCGCCGGTCATCGCGCTGTCCGCCATGGACGAGAAGGAGGCGGTCGTCAAGGCGATGCGTCTCGGCGCCAGCGACTACCTGGTCAAGCCGATCGCGCCGGAGGAGCTGAAGGAGGCCATCGATCGCTGCAGCATGTCGCCCAAGGTCGCGCCCCGCGAGGAATCGGCGCCGCCGTCGGCCACGCCTTCGGCGGTGCGCATCACCTCGTCCGAGCCGCCGCCGGTCGAGCGCCGGCACGATCCCGCGCGTCGCGGTGCGCCGGTGGACTTCATCGCCAGCGGCCCGGCAATGAACGCCATCTGGGACATGGTCGATCGCATCGCCGAGACCGACGTGCCGGTGCTGATCCGCGGCGAGAGCGGCGTCGGCAAGGAAGGGATCGCGCGGACCATCCACGACCGCTCCCCGCGGCGCGGCAAGCCCTTCATCAAGATCAACTGCGCGGCGCTCCCCAGCGAGCTGCTCGAGAGCGAGCTGTTCGGCCATGAGCGCGGCGCCTTCACCGGCGCGACCAGCGAGAAGCCGGGCAAGTTCGAGCTGGCCGACAAGGGGACCATTTTCCTCGACGAGATCGGTGAGATGCACCCCTCGCTGCAGGCCAAGCTCCTCCAGGTCCTGCAGGACGAGGAGTACTACCGCGTCGGCGGAAAGCGGCCGATGAAGGCCGACGCGCGCGTGGTCACGGCGACCAACCGCGTGCTCGAGGACGAGATCGCGCGCGGCAACTTCCGCGAGGACCTCTACTACCGGCTCAACGTCGTCGGGGTGACGGTGCCGCCGCTGCGCGACCGGAAGGAAGACATTCCGGCGCTGATCGAACACTTCCGCAAGAAGTACGGCAGCAAGTACAAGCAGGGCGCGATGGTCTTCTCGCCGGAGGTGATGAGGCGCCTCGGCGAGTACGACTTCCCGGGCAACGTCCGCGAACTGGAGAACCTGGTGCGGCGGCTGGTGGTGCTGCGCGACGAGCGGTTCGTGCTCGACGAGCTCGCGGCGGGGGTGAGCCGCAGGCCGGCGGTGCAGGTGGCGCTCCCGACCGGCTCGGCGGGCGGCGCGCTGCCGCCGGCGAAGCAGCAGAGCTACCAGACGCCCGCGCAGGGCACAGCGCCGGTGCCGGCGTCGCAGCCGTCCTCGTCGGTGGTGCCGGTGTACGCCGAGACGGTTTCGCTGAAGGAGATCTCGCGCCAGGCCGCGCTGAGGGCGGAGCGCGAGGCGATCAGCATGATGCTCGCGCGCACCAACTGGAACAAGCGCAAGGCGGCCGTGCGGTTGCAAATCTCGTACAAGGCGCTGCTTTACAAAATCAAGGACTGCGGGCTGACCGATCCGCGCATCACCGCAGGTCTGCCCGAGAACCTTCCCGCGCTCTCCGCAGTCCCGGACTCGACCGGCTCCGCCAGATAAGGCCGCGGTGGATCACCCGCGGCGTTCGATGAGTTGCGGCGCGGGGGCCTTGCGCTCCGAGCCGCCGAACAGCTTGCCGACGACGAGGAACAGCGTGCCCATGACCAGCAGCAGCAGCGGCTCCTGGAACGCCCCCGCGACGGTGCTGTACCGCAGCGAAAAGGCTGTGATGGCGAAGACGATTGCTGCGGCAGCGATGGTGCGATGCATTGCCCGACCCCTCTGTGCCGCACCCGAACTGGCGGCCACACCCGGAATGAGCAAGACGTCGGCCAACGAACGTTCGGAGGTGGGAGAGACGGAAAGAGTCCGCGAAAGAGGAACCGAAGTTCTCGTTCAAGGAAATCGTGGCGAGTTGAAAACCGGGGGAAGCGCAGCGGCGCCTGCCCGGCAGGCTGGTCTGAAGGCTGCAGAGAGAGCAGGGGAGCCGCAGCGCAACGAAGCAAGCGCTGGCACACGATGTGCTCTGGAGCCCGACCGGTCCAACCCGCCCATGAGGCGGAAAGGGAGGAATCGATGATGAGAGGATTCGCTTACTGGATGGTCACGGCGGCGCTGCTGGCTTCGGCCGGCTGTGCCCACCACTCGGGCGTGCAGGACGATCAGGTCCAGCAGATCTCCGAGTTCCGCTTGAGCCGCGAGGACGTGGTCGAGATCTCCGTCTGGAAGGAGGCCGATCTGTCGCGCACGATGCCGATCCGTCCCGACGGCAAGATCACGCTCCCGCTCGTCGGGGACCTGCAGGCCGAAGGGCTCAAGCCGGCCGAGCTCGAGCAGAACGTGCAGAAGGCGCTCGCGGGCCTGGTCCGCGACCCGCACGTGACGGTCATCGTCCACGACATCAACGGCTCGCGCGTCTACGTCACCGGCATGGTGACCCACTCTGGCGCCTTCCCGCTGCGCAGCAACATGAACGTGCTGCAGGCGCTGGCGCTTGCGGGCGGCCTGCAAGAATTCGCGGATCGCGGCGAGATCGCGGTGGTCCGTGCCGACGGCAAGAAGGTCTCCGTCGATTACGACGACCTGGTCAATGGCAAGAGCAAGGTCTCGCTCGGCGCCGGCGACACCGTAGTGGTCCCGTAGGTAATGACAATGGCCGCGCGCATGAACATCCAGCTCGCGCTCGTGGCCAGCCTCCTGCTGGCTGCGTCTGAAGCGAGCGCGAAGGTCTACGTCGAGCTCCGCCCCAGGGCCACGATGATGGCGGGCTACGACGACAACGTGCAACTCGACGGCTCCGGGTCGGACGGCTTCGGCCAGGCCATCCCGGGGCTCAAGCTGGACGTCTTCGGCGAGCACCAGTTCCACGTCAACCTCGATTGCCAGGCGGGCATCGCGCACCTGGTCCACCCGGAGCGGTTCGGCATCGACCAAGGAGCGTTCGCCTCGAACGAGTCGTGCCTCTTCGGGATGAAGGACCATCTCGATGCGCGCACCACCACCCGCTGGGTGGGCCGCGCCACCTACGCGCAGGATCCGTTTGCCATCGCAGGCTACGGCCTGTTGCTGCGGCCGGGGCAGACACGCGTCTTCATCGGCAAGCTCTATGGCGAGATCGCGCATGCGCTCACCTCGACCACGAGCTATGAGATCGGCGCCGCGGGCGAGGTGCTCAACTTCGGCTCCAACGACCCGGGCAACGGCTACGTCGCCACGCCGCAGATGCGGTACCTGGTGCATACCTCGCCGCGGACCACCTGGGACCTCGGCATCCGCGAGCAGCTCTTTTTCGCGGTTGGCTCGCAGGCCGACCCGGTCAAGAAGATCAAGGACACGCGAGGCGGCCTCCTCAATGAGGGCCACGCGGCGCTGCTCGGCGTCACTTACCGCCTCACCGAGGTGACGAACCTGATCGTCCGCGGCGGCCCGCTGCTGGTCACCGGCGCGCACGGCCAGGCGGTGATTCCGACCGGCAAGATCGAGCTCGAGGCCGTCACGCCGACCAACGGCCTGCACCTCACGCTGGGTCACGATCTGGTGATCGGTGCCTCGTCGGCCGGCCCGCTGGTGGGCGACATCGCGGAGCTCGGGGTTTTCCAGAACCTGAACCGGCTCGAAGGCGAGCTGCGCGCCGGCATCTACCGCAACAGCGACATCTACAACCAGGGCTCGATCGGACTCCTCGGCTACGGCGGCGAGGTGTCGGTGGGCTGGAAGCTGACCAATGAATGGAAAGTGGGCCTCGCGGCCCTGAGGGATGCGCAGCTCAACAACCAAGACCAGTACCTGCGGCAGGTGGACCGCGACGTCCTGCAGCTTCGGCTGACGTGGGAACGCGCGAAGTTTGGCGAGTAAAAAACCTTTTCCCGGAGGAGGCAAGCGATGGATCGCACGTATACGGTGGATGAGTTGTTGGGGGCGCTGAAGCGCCGGTGGAAGATCATGGCGATTGTCGCCGTCGGCGCGCTTGCGCTCGCGACCATCGCCATCGCGCGGATCCCGAACGAGTACTCGGCCCGCGCGCTGGTGATGGTGGAGGGGCTGCACCCGCACCCGGATCTGGTGGTGCCGATTCTCTCCACCTCGCTCGAGGAGCGGGTCAAGAACGTCCGTGCGCAGGTCTACGCGCGAGGGCTGCTCTCGACCGCCATCGAGGAGCTGAAGCTCTATCCGAAGGAGCGCGAGAAGAACGGGATGGACGCCGCGGTCGAGGCGCTCCGCAAGGATGCCGAGGTCCACGCCGAGGGCGAGGACGCCTTCTCCATCACGGTGCGCAGCAAGGACAAGGACGAGGCGGCTCGCACCGCCAACCGGCTGGCCGAGCTGTTCATCGAGACCAACCTGCAGGTCCGCGCCGGCCAGGTGACGCGCACCCGCGACATCATCTCGCAGAAGCTCGCCGAGATGCGCGGCGACTTGTCCAAGTCCGAGGGAAAGCTCATCGCCTATAAGAAGGAGCACGCCAACGAGCTGCCTGAGCTGGTGGAGTCGCGCATCCACGAGCGCGAGCAGCTCGCCAAGCAGGTGGAGATCGAGACCACCTTCATGAACGAGGCGAAGCACCGCCTCGACCTGATCGGCACCCAGCCGTCCGGCAAGGACACCGAGGTCGGCCGGCTCGAGGAGGAGTACGACAACTCCCGCGCCAAGCTGGGCGCCGCCACCTCGCACCTGACCGCCGACAACCCCGACGTCATCGCGCAGCAGCGCGAGACGCAGGCCACCCTGAGCCGCCTGCAGGCCGCCCGCGCCCGCGCCGCGCAGAACGACCTCGAGTCGCGCCGCATGACCGAGGCGGTGGGCCGCGGCCAGAAGCGCATCACCGATCTCGAGGCGCGCCAGGACCGGATCGACAAGGTCGTCGCCGTCTCTCCGCAGATCGCCGTCCAGGTGAACGAGATGGATCGCGACATCGACGTGCTCAAGGTCAAGGTGGTCTCGCTCACCTCGAAGAAGGCGGAGGCGGAGATCGCCGCCGACCTCGAGGCGAAGTCAGCGCCGACCGAGTTCCGCGTGCTCGAGAGCGCCGCGCCGCCGGCGCTGCCGGGCAGCCCGAACCGCCCGCAGTTTTTCCTGCTCGCCCTGCTGGGTGCGCTCGCCCTGGGCGCCTCCATCGCGCTCAGCCAGGAGCTGGCGGATCGGTCGCTGCGGTCCGAGTCCGAGGTCGGCACCTCGATTGCACTGCCGGTACTGGCCTGCATCCCGCGCCTTGCCGTGGTCGGGCGAAGCGCGCCGCGTCTTCTCACCATCAACGCAGGGAGCGAGGCGTAAGCCGCCCTCGCTTTTATGGAAAGGAGCCAGGATATGACGAGCATTCCGAAGGCAATGGGCGGCCGTACTCCGTACCTCGAGAGGATTGAGGGAGGCGCGGCCGAGACGATGACGGTGGACGAGCGGCTGGTGGCGCTCACCGATCCCCAGGGCGCCGCGGCGGAGCAGTACCGCATGCTGCTGCACCGGCTGCGGCACGCACGGTCGCTGCGTGGCGACTCCATCCAGGGAGGCGCGGTGATCGCGGTGACCAGTTCGGTGCGGGGCGAGGGCGTGACCCTCACCGCGGCGAACCTGGCGCTCACCGCGGCCCGGTCCGGCGCGCGGGTGGCGCTGGTGGACTGCGACCTGCGCCGGGGCAGCTCGGCGCAGCTCTTCGGCATGGGCTCCCGCGCGGGTCTCGCCGAGGTGCTCGCGGGCAAGAACGAGATCGGCGAGGCGCTCGGCAACTACCACGAGGGCAAGCTCGCCGTGGTCCCGGCGGGCAAGGCGCCAGCCGAGTCGGCGGCGCTGCTCGCGGGCCCGCGCTTCACGCAGACGCTGAACCTGCTGCGGCAGCTCTTCGACGAGGTGTACCTCGACGTCCCGCCGGCGCTGGCCACGGCCGACGCGGCGGTGGTGGTGCACAAGGCGGACGGCGTGGTGCTGGTGGTCCGCGCCGAGAAGACGGCGCGCGAGCACGTCGCCAGCGCGGTCCGCTCGCTGGCCGGCGCGCCGCTCTGGGGCATGGTGTTGAACGGCGTCGACCCCTCGCGCGTCGCGCCGCCCCTGCCGGTGGTCCGCGGCCAGCTTGGGTCGGGACGCTAGCTCTACGCCGGCGAGCGGCCGAGGGCTCTCTGTGAGATCTCCCGGCCGCCGCCAGTCCCATCGTCATCTCTGGAGGCATCTCGCCATGCCGCAATTCGCAGGACATTGGTACAGCGGACGTGCAGCCCGCCTCGTGCTCATCGAGGCGTTGCTGGTCGGCCTCGCGCTCTTCGTTGCCGGCCGTCACGTTCACGGAGCGCGGCAGATCGCGGCGCTGATCGCCGCGGCCGGGTGCGTCCCGGCGGCGCTCTACCTGGCTGACCTCTACGATCCACAGGTCATGCGCAATGACCGCAGCCGTGGCTCGGGCACGCTCAAGGCGCTGGGCTTCGCGGCGCTGGCGGCCGCCATCTTCGGCCTGCTCGGCGGCGGCCTCCCGCGCGGCGCGCTGATCGATACCATCGGCATCGCCAGCGTCGGCGTGCTGCTGGCCCGGGCGGCGCTGGTGGCGCGGCTCGACGAGCGCGGCCACAACCGCGTGCTGATCATCGGCGCCGGCAAGCGGGCGCAGGAGATCGCGCGGCTCATCCGCACTGAGGCGTACGGCGAGTACGAGGTCGCCGCCACGCTCGACCCGATGCAGGATCTCGCGCTCCCGCAGGCCGAGACCCAGGTGATGACCGCGGTGGGAAATGCGCCCGGCACCTTGGTCCAGCAGGCGCAGGGCCCGCAGCTCGTCTCGCTCGAGGACGAGAAGCAGGAAGAGGTGGCGATGGCGCCGTCGCCGCAGGTCGTCTCGGGCGCGCAGCTGATCGTCGGTCCGGGCAACGCCTCGTCCCTGCACCTGCAGGGTCCCGCCGCCGAGGCGTCGGTGCGCGCCGGCCAGTGGACCGCGCTGACCGCCGGCATCGAGGCGAGCGGCGCCTCCCACAACCAGCCGTTCGCGCAGGTGATGCAGCTTCCCAACCTCTCGCAGACCGTGGTGGTGCCGGCGAGGACGCTCGGCGGCGCGGTGCGGGAGCTGCGCGCCGACACGGTGGTCATCGCTTCCGACGAGCGGCGCATGCGCATGCCGGTCGAGGAGCTCATCCGCCTGCGGCTGTCGGGCACCAGCGTGTTCCCGGCCCAGCGCTTCGCCGAGCGCGTGCTGCGGCGCGTGCCGCTGTCGCTGGTGCGGCCGAGCGACTTCGCCATCGGCGAGGGCCTCACCTCGCCGCTCAGCGCCGCGGCGAAGCGCGTGTTCGACCTGACCATGAGCGGCCTCTTGCTGCTGCTCGCCTCACCGATCCTCGGCCTGCTCGCGGCCCTCATCAAGCTCGAATCGAAGGGCCCGGTGTTCTACTGGCAGGAGCGTTGCGGGCAGGGCGGCAAGCCGTACCGCGTGCACAAGCTCCGCACCATGAAGCAGGACGCCGAGAAGCTCTCGGGCCCGGTCTGGGCCTCGCAGAAGGATCCGCGCGTCACGCGCATCGGCGGCTTCCTCCGCAAGACGCGGCTCGACGAGATCCCGCAGGTGTTCGCCGTCTTCCGCGGCGACATGTCCTTCGTCGGCCCGCGGCCCGAGCGGCCGTTCTTCGTCAGCCAGCTCAAGCAGTCGATCCCGTTCTTCGGCCTGCGGGAGGCAGTCAAGCCGGGCATCACCGGTTGGGCGCAGATCCGCTACCCGTATGGCGCTACCGTCGAGGACTCGAAGAACAAGCTCGAGTACGACCTCTACTACGTCGAGCACCAGTCGCTCTTCCTCGACCTCACCATCTGCTTCCACACCATCAAGACCGTGCTCTTCGGGCGCGGCGCTCGCTAAGGGTTCGCCATGGCACTGGCTGTCGCGAAGGACCTGCGTGAGCAGGGGTTCACCGTGGAGATCCTCGAGGGCCGCGACGCGTTCGCGGGGCTCGAGAAGCAGTGGAACGCCGCGCTCGCCAAGGGCCCGCGCGACGAGCCCATGCTGCGCCATGAATGGATGAAGGCGTGGATCGAAAACTTCGCGCCGGGCGCGCCGCTGCGCGTGTTCGTCGCGCGCTCTCCCGGCCTGGCTGGCAACGAGCTGCAGGCCGCGGTGCCGCTCGTCGAGACGAAGGAGCGCAACCTCGACACCTGCTTCGTTCCCATGACCACCTGGGCGACGCCTTGCAACGATCAATCGCAGCGCGGTGGCGTGCTGCTGGGGCCGCGCGGGCTCGAGGCGCTGCAGGCCATCTGGGACAAGCTGGTCGAGACCCCTGGCTGGGATCGCCTGCGCCTGCGCGAGCTGCCCGACGGCGGCGGCGAGTGGCGCCTGCGCGAGATCGCCGAGAAGGCCGGCTATCCATGCGGGCTCTGGGTCTCGTTGAGGTCGCCGTACCTGCCTCTGAAGCAAGTTGAAAGTTTAAAGTTGAAAGTTGAAAGTCAGAAGCAAAAGCCGAACAAGGGTAAACAAACTCTCAACTCTCAACTCTCAACTCCTAACCCCTCTTACGAAGCCGTAGAGGCCTCGCTGGACAGTAAGTTCCGCCAGAACCTGCGGCGCCGGAAGCGCCGGCTCGCGGAGCAGGGCGAGGTGAAGTACCTCATCGTCGACGGCAAGGACCCGAAGCAGCTCGACGAGGCGCTGGCCGATTTCTTCGTCATCGAGGCAAGCGGCTGGAAGGGCAAGGGCGGCACCGCCATCTCGCAGAAGCCGGAGCTGGTCGGCTTCTACACGCAGCTCGCGCGCGACGCCGCGAAGCGCGGCGCGCTGGCGCTGGGCTTCCTCACGCTGAACGGCAAGCCCATCGCGGCGCACCTGACGCTCATTCACGCGGGGCGCAGCTTCCTGCTCAAGCTCGGCTACGACGAGAGCTTCCACGAATTCTCGCCCGGCCAGCAGCTGGTCAGCGAGGCCATCCGCGACGCCTGCCAGCGCGGCCTGCGCGAGTTCGACTTCCTCGGGCCCTGGATGGAGTGGAAGGCCGACTGGGAGACGAAGGTGTGCACGCACCAGTGGCTGACCATCTTCCGTCCCACGCGCAAAGGCGTGCTGGTCCACGAGGCGCGCTTCACCGCGTGGCCGGTGGCGAAGAACATCTTCGGGCGGGCAAAGCAGTCGCTCGAAGCCTGGAAGAGCCGGCGCGCCAGCGCTCCTGCATCGCCCGCCTCGCCCGCTGCCGAAGCATCGACGACTTTCGAAGCATCGAACCTTCCCGATCCATCAACGCAACCTTCGACCGCTGCGACGACCGGGAGCTGACCATGGCCAACTCCGCTCAACATCTCCGCATCGCCGAGGGGCAGGGCGAGCGCGCGCCGGCGCCGACCCGCACCGTGCCGTGCATGCAGACGACCTGGCCGCACATGCTCATTCCGCGGCCTGCCGCGGCGGTGCCGCTGGTCTTTCCGTTCGAGCAGCCTGGCCTGCGCTACCGCTACTTCTGCCGCAACGCTGTCTGGGACGCGGTGCAGCTGCTCGGACTCGCCGGCAAGGAGGTGCTGGTGCCGGCGTACCACCACGGCGTCGAGCTGGAGACGCTGCTGGCTGCGGGGGTGAAGCCCATCTTCTATCGCGTCGATTCGGCCATGCGCGCCGACTACCAGGACGCAAAGCGCAAGCTGACCAAGGGGACGGCGGCGCTCTACGTCATCCACTACGCGGGCTTCTCGCAGGACATGGACGCGGCGTGCGCGCTCGCGAACGAGGCCGGCGTGCCGCTGGTGGAAGACTGCGCGCTCGCGCTGCTCAGCCGCAACGGCGAGAAGCCGCTCGGCTCGTACGGCGACGTGAGCGTCTTCTGCCTCTACAAGACGCTGCCGGTGCCGAACGGCGGCGCGCTGCTGGCGCGGGGCGGCTTCGCGCAGCGGCTGGGAGAGCTGCCAGCGACGGTCCCGCCGCCGCTGCCGTCGACCGCCTCGCACCTGATCGGCAGCCTGCTGTCGAACCTCGAGCTGCGCACGGGCGAGCTGGGCCGGCTGGCGCGCAAAGCCATCCGCGACGCGGGGCACCTGGTCATCCGGCGCGGCAACATCGAGCGCGTCTCGACCGGGACGCAGCACTTCAACCAGGGCGACGTCGGCCTGGGGATGAGCGCCGCGAGCCACGTGGTGCTGCGCAACCAGGACTTCGCCGGCATCGTCGAGCGCCGGCGGCGCAATTACTTCCTGCTCTACGCCATGCTGCGCGACGTGGCCCCGCCGGTCACCGGCGAGCTGACGTCGGGCGTCTGCCCGCTCTTCTATCCAATTCATATCGCCAACAAGGCGAACGCAATGGCGCGGCTGCTCGCGCGCGGCGTGGAGACGGTGGACTTCTGGCGCCTGCGCCACCCGGTGGTGCGCGCGGGCGAGTTCCCCGAGGTGGACAAGCTGCGCGAGAGCATCCTCGAGCTGCCGGTGCACCAGGATCTTTCTCCCGCCGATGCCGAGCATGTCGCGCAGTGCGTGAAGGAGCTGCTCTCGTGAGCGTGAACGCCGTCGCCGTCGCCGTCGCCGTCGCCGAAGACCGCGCCGCGCAGCCCCGGCCGTCTCAGCCGCTTTCCACGCAGGTGGTGAACGACCCGCTCGCGCTCGCGCGCATCCGCGAAGAGTGGCATGCGCTCAACGAGACCGCGCGCGCCGGCTGCCTCTTCCTCAGCTACGAGTGGCTCGAGCCGTGGTGGCTCTACTTCGGCATGAACGAGCACGGCCGCGAGCTGCGCGTCATCACCGTGAATGACGGCGACAAGCTCATCGGACTGTGGCCGCTCTTCGTCGAGGAGACCAGGCTCGGCGGCGTTCTGGTGAAGCGGCTCGCTTTCCTCGGCGACGGCGCGACCGGCTGCGACTACCTCGACCTCCTCGCCGCGCCGGGCCGCGAGCAGGAGGTGCTCGACGCGTGCCTGCAGAAGGTCGGCGAGATCGAGTGGGACCTGCTCGACCTCGACGGCCTGTGGCGCGAGAGCCCGACCGCGCTGCAGCTCGCGCAGCGGTTCCCGAGCGAGAAGGCAATCGGCACCGGGAGCGCCGGGCTGGGCGGCGCGGCAACGCAGGTGGTGCGCGACGGCCGCATCCGCTACGTCTGCCCGAACTTCGCGCTCACCGGAACCTACGATCAATACCTGCAGGGCCTCGGCCGCCGCGAGAACCTCAAGCGCCGCGAGAAGTGGCTGAACCGCCAGCCCGGCACCTCCATCGAGTGCGCGCGCACGACCGACGACGCGCCGCTCGCCACCGAGCGCTTCTTCGAGCTGCACGACGCGCGCTGGGCGGAGGAGGGCGGCAGCGACGGGCTCGCCGACGATCGCTTCCACTCCTTCCACCGGGCGGCCGTCAAGCACCTGGCCGAGCGCGGCTGGCTGCGCCTGTACACGCTCTTCGCGGCGCGGCGGCCGGTCGCGTCGGTCTACGGCGTCGTCCACCGCGGCAAGTTCCTCTATTACCAATCGGGCTACGATCCGGCCTGGGGCAACAAGAGCGTGGGGCTGGTGCTGTTGGCGCGAACGGTCTCCGACGCCTACGCCGAGGGCCTCAGCGAGTTCGATTTCCTGCGCGGCAACGAGGGCTACAAGGCGCAGTGGGCGCGCAGCGAGCGCTGGACCATCCAGCTGCGGCTGTGGCGCGGAGCGCGGGGCCGCGCGGCCAAGGCGGCGTCGGGCGCAGCGAGGCTCGCGCGCGACACGGTGAAGAGCGCGCTCCCGATGAACCTGATCGAAGGCGTCCGCAAGGCGCGCCGTCTCGCGCGCCGCGGCGAGCTCGACCTGACCTCCGCCGCCCTGCTGTTCAAGAGCGGACGAGAGGAGGCCTGATTGGAACCCGATGCACAGTATTCCGTCGCCGGGCGACAGAGCGCGCTCGTGCAGCAGGGGAGGGCGGAGATGGCGCGCATCAAGGACGAGGCGATTCATCTGGCTCGACGCACGGTCAAGGGCGCCGCCGCTTTGGCGCTCCACTACAGCGGCGCGCGAGGCCTGCTCTCCACCCTGCAGCGGCGTGCGGTCGGCGGCCGGCGCGTGCTCATCCTCAGCTACCACCGGGTGGTCGGGAACTTCGAGCGGGAGGCGAAGCGCGGCCTGCCCACGCTCAACATCTCGCAGGAGACCTTCCGCAAACACCTCGAGACGGTGCAGGAGACGCACGACATCGTGCGGCTCGACGACGCGCTCGAGATCCTCGACGGCAGCCGCCGCGCGAGCCGCGATGTGGCCGTGATCACCTTCGACGACGGCTATCGCGACGTCTACACCTGGGCCTATCCGGTCATGCAGCAGATGCGGGTGCCGGCGGTGGTCTACGTGCCGTCGAACTTCATCGGCACCACCAGCATGCGGCTCGGCCACGATCGCCTCTGGGCCGTGCTGGTGCGGATGCGCGACCGGAAGGTCGGCCCCATGGCGGTCGGCGTGCAGGGCGAAGCGGAGAAGTGGCTGATCGACGCCTTCGAGGGCGCGCACACGCCCAACAAGGTTCTGGAGCGGCTGATCTCGAAGCACTCGACGCAAGGCCTTTACAAGCTGGCTGACGCGCTCGAGGAGCGGCTGGGCCTCAAGGGCGAGCCCGTCCCCGAGGGCCAGACCGCGATGAGCTGGGAGATGCTGCGCGAGATGGACGCGCACGGCGTCGAGACCGGCGGCCACACCGCCGAGCACACCGTGCTCACCAACTCGGTGCTGTCCGATGCGCGCCGCGAGATCGCCGAGTGCAAGCGCGTGATCGAGAAGAACCTCGGCAAGCCCATCCGCCACTTCGCCTATTGCAACGGCTACTACAGCGCGGGCGTGGCGCAGGCGCTGCGCTCCGAGGGCTTCGCCAGCGCCGTCACCACCGAGGACATGTCCAACGTTCCCGGCACCGACCCCTTCGCGCTCAAGCGCAAGGTGCTCTGGGAGAACTCGTCGGCGGGCATTTTCGGGACTTTCTCGAAGGCGCTCGCCGCCTGCCAGATGGACGACACCTTCGGCGTGCTCGCGGTGCAGTCTCCGGTGATGGGCGCGCGGCCGACCCACTTCGACGATCACCAGGGTGACGCTGCGGAAGAGCGCACCTTCTCCGCACACGGATAGAGAGCGATGGCGCGACCGAGGGGGATTCTGGGGCAGGCGGGGCCGCTCATGTTGGGGCGGCTGGGGGCGACGGTTCTCGGGTTTGCGTTGCCGCTCGTCCTGACGCGGCTGTTGCCCCAGTCCGAGTTCGGCACCTATAAGCAGGTGTGGCTGGTGGTGACCACCGGCTTCTTCATGCTGCAGCTGGGCATCGCGCAGAGCCTCTACTACTTCGTGCCGCGCAGGGACGGGCGCGAGCAGGCCTGGCTGACGCAATCCGTCGGCGCGATGGCCATGCTGGGCACGCTCTGCGCTAGCGTCATCTATATCGGCCGCTTCAAGATCGCCGCGCAGTTCGCGAACCCGGAAATCGCCACCTTCGGGGTGCCGATGGCCTTGATCGCGCTGACGATGATCCTCACCGCGCCGCTCGAGATCGCGCTCACCGCCGAGGGCAACGTCAAGGCGTCGGCCTGGATCATCTTCCTCTCGGACGCGGTGCGCGTGGCCGCGAGCGTTTTGCCGCTCCTGCTGGGCTGGGGTCTGCACGGGTTCTTCTGGGCGTACGTGCTGCACGGCGCGCTCCGCTCGGTGGCCATCGCCGTGCTGCTCCTGCGCCGCGGCGCGCCCGAATGGGACTGGAAGCTCTTCCGCCAGCAGCTCGCCTATGCGCTGCCCTTCGGCGCGGCCATCCTGCTCGATGTCCCGCAGAAGACGTTCCACCAGTGGGCGGTGGGCTGGTCGGTCGATCCGGCCATGTTCGCCATCTACGCACAGGGCTGCTTCCAGCTGCCGATCGTGAACCTGCTTTACTCGCCGATCAGCGACGTGCTCCAGGTCCGCATGGCCGAGCCGGGCAGCCACGAGCACCACGTTCACCTCTTCCACGACGCCAACCAGCGGCTCGCGGCGGTGTTCTTTCCTTTCACCGCCGGCATGGTGACGGCGGGCGCGCTCTTCATCCCGGCGCTCTTCACGCATCGCTACGATGCGTCCATCCCCATTTTTCGCATCGCCATCCTGACCACGCCGTTCGCGTGCCTGCCGCTCGAGGGCGTGCTGCGCGCGCTCGGAAAAACCCGCTATCTGTTCAATGTGTTCTTCTGGAAATTGCTGGTGACGGTGCCGGTGGTGCTGGTGGGCCTGAAGCTGTTCGGAATGTCGGGTGCCATCGCGGGGCACGGGATCGCCGAGTCGTGCATCCGCATCGCGATGCTCAACCGGACGCGCAAGGAGCTCGACGCAACCTGGGCCGAGCTCCTTCCCTGGGGGCAACTCGCGCTGCTCGGAGCCACGTCGCTGGTCGCCTGCGTGCCGGTGGTGATCATCTCGCACTACACGGCGTCCTCGGCGCGGCCGTTCCTCGCGCTCTGCGCCGCGGGCGCCGCGTACGCCCTGGTCTATCTCGCCGGCCTCGCGATCACGCCGGGCGGCGGCTCACCGGTCGCCAAGGTGAAGCGGATCCTGCTCGGCGTCGGGGCGCACGCCGAGCCGGTCCTGGCCGCGTAGGTCCGGCTTCGCCGCGGAGACAGCGGAGTTCCACAAAGAGGCAACGAATTTCCCAGCACCGGCGCCCGTCTGCCGACTGGCAGAGCGGGCGCTTCTTCGAATCGCCAGCGCTGACCTTGCGGCGTGCGCCTTGCACAAGCCTCACGGACCATGCGCAGCGCGAGCCTCCTCACGATCCTCTTCATCGCTGGTTGTGCCTCGGGCACCACCTCTTCTCCAATCGCTCCCCCAGCCGACGCGGGCGCCGGCGGCACCGGAGGGAGCGGCAGCGGCTCCGTCGGCGGCCCGGCTGACGGCGGCGCCGACGCGGGCCTCGCGCTCGACGGCGGCAGCGTTAACGCCGGCCCCGCGCTCGACGGCGGCAGCGCCGACGCCGGTCCCGCGCTCGACGGCGGCAGCGTTGACGCCGGCCCCGCGCTCGACGGCGGCAGCGCCGACGCCGGCCCCGCCCCCGACGGCGGCAGCGCCGACGCAGGGACCATCGCGGCGCACTGTGACCCAGCGCTCGACCCGGCCGCGGGCGCGATCCTCACGGGAGCTTCGAGCGCGCCGTCTTGCGCGGGGCTCGCACCCGCGGTCCCTTCGTGCGCGGCGGAGCTCACGCTCTGCGCCGGCTGGCACAACGGCTCGGGCGGGCCGTCCGGCAGCGTTACCGGCCGCGGCGACAGCGACGGCGCCGGCACCATCGCGCTCAGCTGCAACAACGTGGACGTGGGCCCCTCGCCGGGCTTCACGATGTTCCTCGACGGCGCCTCCGGCTACACCAAGGACGCTCACCTCGGCGACGATGTCTGGGGCCTCCCGTCCGGCCTGGTCGCTCTGACCACGAGCTACGCGCAGCGCCCACCGCCGTACTACGACTTCTACTCGCACGGCGGCGCGATGCTCGGCAACGTCGCGCAGAGCAAGGGCCGTATCTACGTCAGCGCCGCGACCATCGAGGTGGTCACTCCCGAGCCCGTGCCGGGAGGCGTGCAGCTCTTCGCGCAGCAGGTGGACGCCGACGGGGCGCCCCGCGGCTCGCGCGTCGCGGTCAGCGATGCCATTGCCACCACGACGGGCGTCTACCTCGCCGGCGCCGCCGACGATCGCGGCGGCACGCTGGTCCTCTGGGGCGTCTACGGCCAGAGCAGCTCATCGGCTCGCTGGCTCGACGCGAGCGGCCAAGCCGTCAGCCCGGTCTTCGCTGTCGCGCAATACCCCGATAGCCTCGGGCGGGCCGCCGGACTGACCGCGGGCAACGGCGTTGCCATCGGCGACTCGTCGCGCTGGATCGGTGTCGTCGCGCCCGGGTCCACCACGGTGAGCCCAGCGCCGGCCTGGCTCGCGAGCCGCGTGGGCGCTGTATCGCTGGTCCGCGGCGGCCGCGCGCTCGCGTTCGCCTCTGGCTTCGCGAAGACCCTCGAAGTGGTCGCCCCCGATGGCACCTCCTGCGGGAAGCTCACGCTGCCAGGCGGCGTGAGCATCGGCACCGACGGCACCGTCTTCACCGCCGTCAGCGACAAGGCCTTCCGGGTCTATCCGCAGCTCCTGCACTGAAGCCGGCGAGAGGGCTCCTCGGTTCAAAGACGTTCCTTGCCTTCGATGGTCGTGTATGCGTCGAAGAGCCAGGCGTCTCCGAGACGCGCCTAGAACGGCATCGTCGTAGCGCGCGCAGGCCGGCGCCTGCCGGCGCTGGTCGAGGGACTTCCTGGCCAGGTAAGCGGCAAGTCCAAGCGGCAGATCGCGAAGAGCTGATTGCGGCGCTCTTCCCCAAGCCGTCACTTACCGCGGCGATCCGGGAACTTCCCCCGGCGCCACGCGCTCGGGCTTCCAGTCGCGATGCTGGCCGCGCAGCCTCCGCCGCGCGTCCAGCACAAGCCGGCCGTTCAGCCGCTCGCGGAAGACACGTACAAGTTTCAGTTCACCGCCGGCCGCCGCGCATTTCGAGACGAGCTCCGGCAGACACAGGATCTGCTCGGGCACCGCGTCCCCAACGGAGACCTGGCTGCGCTGTTGGAGGGCGCGCTCGAGCCCTTGATCGATGCAGTGATGAAGGAACGATTCGCTCTGGGCCGGAAGGCGAGACCGGGTCCGCCGACAGGCTCTGGTACGCGGCACATCCCCGACCCGATCAAGCGCGCCGTCTACGAACGCGACGGCGGGCGCTGTACGTTCACCGGCGACCGGAGTGCCCGGATCGGGCGATGGCCGCCCTGCAAGCGACGAAAGTTTCGCTGGCAACGCGGCGAACCCAGGTGGCCGACTGCCTGGACGAGATGGACTCATTGCAGGGCCCGCAGATCCTGCCGTGGTGGCCCGCTCGCCGAACGAAGTCAGCGACCGCCGGTTTCGCGCAGCGCCGGCAGAGGGCGCCGACGAACCCGACGGACTGAGCAAGCGGAGACATCCTTGAATCCTTGACGGCACTGATTGAGCGATGCGTCCTGCCAAGACTTGCGCTTGACTTTTACAACTTGTACGCCATAATCAAGTGATGCAGACGGTGCTGGATTTTCATGGGCGTGGCGGGCGGCGCGCGGGGGCGGGTCGGAAGCGTTCGAAGACTTCGGGCATGCCGCACTTGCAGCGAGCCGAGCTGGCCGCGCGCCACCCGGTGCACGTCACCTTGCGGGTCGCGAAAGGCTGCTGGAACCTGCGCAGCTTCCGGGCCCTGCGTGCGCTGGAACCGGCATTCAATGCGGGGCGCGAACGCTTTGGATTCCGGCTCGTCCATTACTCGGTGCAGGGAAATCACCTGCACCTGATAATCGAGGCCGAAGGCAAGGAGTCCCTCGCGCGCGGGATGAAGGGGCTCGAGGTCCGCCTGGCGCGGGCGGTCAACCGGATGATGCGCCGCAAGGGGCGGGTGTTCGGCGACCGCTACCACGCACGTGTCCTGAAGACGCCGCGCGAGGCTGCCCGCGCGCTGCGCTACGTGCTGATGAATTTCGGGCATCACGCGCGCGTCTGGGGCGAGAACATCAGCGCCACCTTCATCGACCCGTTCAGCTCGGTGCGCTATCTCGCGACCTCGCCGGGGCCCGCCGCCCCCGTCGCAGGTCCTCTGACGTGGCTGCTTCGCGTCGGCTGCCACGACTTCGGCTGAAGGCGCAGCGAGGACGGTCTCTCACCCGAGAGCCGCCCTGCGGACCTTGCTCCGTCGGCGATCCACACCCTGAATGAAATCTCACAGCTGGCTGAACTCGGGGTTCGACAGCAGCGTATAGCGCCGACCCCTGATGAAGCTCCGGTCCGCTGAGCCGCTGTATCCGCTGCGGCGAACCTCGTCGAGCGCAGCAGGAACTCCGATGAAATTCCGCGAGAGCGCCGAGCCGTCCACTAAAGAACGGCCGCGCCGGCACGATGACCCATGATCACAGGCGTGTTCGGTGACCACCTCGCGCGCGTGATCGAGCTTCGGCGGGGAAGAAACGGCGCGGTGCTCGTGCTGCGGCCGTCGCTGTCGGGGGGCTGGTCGAGGAGGCTATTAGATGCCGCACAGCAGGTCGCGCGCGCCTAACCATCTTTCTTGCAGAGGCAGCCACCTGGTGACCGCGCTGTTCGTGGTCCGCAAGTTGAAAGAAAGTGAACGGTTCCGGGGGAGCGCACGCTCGCCGGCCTGCTCTGTACCGGCAAGCTCTTGCCGGTAGACAGCCGCGGACACAGCTTCCTTCCAGGCGCTCCCTGCTTTGGGGGAGCGACGGTGGGAGGCGAGGAACATGCGAGTCACGACGCGGCGGATTGCGTTCATCGGTGAACCGGACATCCAGGTCGCGGATGAGCTGCGCGAGTACGGCTACCGGACCGAGACGCTCTCGTCCAGCTCGACGGTGGACCTCGCCCGCGACCTCTACCGCATGAAGCCAGCCGCCATCCACGCGCGCAAGCACCATCTCAAGGCCGCGCTGCTGGCCAGGGTCTTCGGAACGCCGCTGGTGTTGCAGGTCGGCGAGGAAGACCTGTCGAAGTCCACCGCGTACGCCGCGCGGCTGGCCGACCGCGTCCTTTGCGGCGGAGCGCTGGTGCGCGAGGCCCTCGTCGCGCTGGGCGCGCCGCCCTCCAGCACCTGCATCCTGCGCAGCCTCTTCGACGTGACCAGCGCCCTGCAGGCCGCGTCGGTGTTTCCGCCCATGCTCGACCCCGCCACCCGCTGGGTCGTCGCGGCCACGCCGGCTGACGGCGCCGACCGCGGCCACCAGGATCTCATCCTCGCCTTCATGAGCGTGGCGCGCTCACGCCCGAAGCTGAAGCTCCTGATCGCCGGCGACGGCCCCGAGGCCGCTAAGATGCGCGCGCAGGCGGATCGCGCCGGAATGCTCGCGCGCATCATCGTCCATCCCGTCTCGCGCCAGCAGCTGCCCGCGGTCTTCGCGCGCGCCGCCGCGGTGGTGGGCCCGAGTCGCTCGGGCAACAGGCCCGATCCCCTCCCCGAGGCGCTCGCCGTCGGCGCTCCGGTGATCGCCACCGCTGTCGGCGCGCACACCACCTGGATCCGCGAGGGCCGCACCGGCTGGCTGGTGCCGGCCCGCGCGCCGGTCGCGCTGGCGACGAGGCTCGCGCAGGTCGTGGACGACCCGATGGCCGCGATGAAGGTCGGCCAGAACGCGCGCAACGCCGCCGTCGAGCTGGCCGCGCCGCGCGCCGTCGCGCAGGAGCTGGCGCGCTGCTATGCGGCACTGTCGCGCCCGCAGCCGCTCCACGGCACCTATCTGCCGCAGGCGCCTCGCAACCTGCGGCACGCCTAGCCGGTTGCCAAGCAGCGCCGTGCTGCACAGCTTGGACCGCATCGTGAAAGAGTTTTCCAACTTGAAGGTTCTCCTCGTGGGAGACTTTCCCCCGCCTCACGGCGGAGTGGCGGTGCACGTGGAGGTCCTCTTCCGCGCCGTTCGCGCCCACGGCGGTGTCTGTGAGGTTCTGGACATCGGCAAGGGCCAGCTACCCGCCGACGGCGTCGTCCCGGCCGGGGGCCTGGTGCGCTTCACGGTTCTACTCGGTCAATACGCCGCGCGTGGGTACCAGATTCACGTCCACACCTCGGGCGCCAACTTCAAATCGTGGATACTGGCCGGCGTCTGCGCGGCTGCCGGCGCCGTCTCGGGGAAGCCGCCGCTGGTCACTTTCCACTCGGGCCTGGGTCCCGCGTGGATCGCGCAGTCGGCGGCGCGCCGGAAGACGGCGGCCACGGTGGCGAGCCAGTTCGGCACCATCATCGCCGTCAGCGACGAGATCCGCGACAACCTCATCCGCTGTGGCGTCGAGCGCGAGAAGATTGAAGTGCTGCCCGCGTTTTCTCATGCGTTCCTCGAGCCGGGCGCGCCGCCCCCGGGCTATGCCGCGCTCCGTGCCGAGGCCGCGCCGCTCTTCAGCGCCATGCTCGCGCCCGGCAAGGTTTACGGCCAGGAGATCCTGCTCAACGCCTTCGCGCGCGTGCGCACGCTGGTCCCGAAAGCGAGGCTCGCGGTGTACGGCCCCGGCAGCGGGGCGGTGCGCGCCGACGGCGTGGTCGCGTACGGCGAGCTGCACCGCCCGCAGGCGCTCGCGGTCATGGCGAAGAGCGACATCTTCATCCGGCCCACGCTCGCGGACGGCGACTCGGTGAGCGTCCGCGAGGCGCTGGCGCTCGGCCGCCTGGTGGTCGCGACCCGGGTCGGCAACCGGCCGCCCGAAGCGCGGCTGGTCGCACCGGGAGACGCTGCGTCGCTCGCCCAGGGGCTGCTCGACGCGGTGGCCGAGCTCACGGCGCGCCCGGTCCGGGAGGCGGCGGCAAAGGGCGGCGACTGCGTGCAGCGGCTCCTCGCGTTCTACGGCTACGCGGCAACGGCGGAGGCAGTATGTGCGGCATCAGCGGCTTCCTGAATCGCGACCGCTCGCGGCCGGCAAACAGGGAGCTCCTCCAGCGCATGACCGACGTGATCGCCCACCGCGGCCCCGACGGCAGCGGCCTCTATATCGACAATCACGTTGCGCTCGGCCATCGACGGTTGTCGATTATCGATCTCTCCGCCGCCGGCGCCCAGCCGATGTCGAACGAGGACGGCACCGTCCACATCACTTTCAATGGCGAGATCTACAATCACCTCGACCTGCGCAAAGAGCTGCTCGTCAAGGGCCACACCTTCCGCAGCCGCTGCGATACCGAGGTCCTGGTCCACGGATATGAGGAATGGGGCGACGCGCTGCCCGACCGGCTCGCAGGCATGTTCGCCTTCGCCATCTGGGACGCGCGCAAGCAGCGGCTCTTCCTGGCGCGTGACCGCCTGGGCAAGAAGCCGCTCTATTACCACCTGGGAAAGCAGCGGCTGACCTTCGGCTCCGAGGTCAAGTCGCTCCTGCTCGACCCCGAGGTGCCGCGCGAGCTCGATGAAGAGGCGCTCGATCTCTATCTGAGCCTTCGCTACGTGCCCGCCGGCCTGACCGCGTTCCGTGACATCCACAAGCTCGCCCCGGCCTCCACCGCCGTGTACGAGAACGGCAAGCTCTCCACGCGCCGCTACTGGCACACGGTGTTCCCGCCCGAGCCCGACGACCGCGGCGACGAGGAGCTGGCCGCCGAGCTGTGGAAGCGCACCCGCGACGCGACCGAGGCGCGCCTGATGGCGGACGTGCCGGTGGGCGTCTTCCTGAGTGGCGGCCTCGACTCGAGCGTCATCGCCGCGCAGATGGTGGACCTGCGCCGCGAGCGCGGCGAGGGCGTGGTCAAGAGCTTCGCGGTCGGTTACCAGCGCGAGGACGGCAGCTCGGAGTTGGAGCAGGCGGCCCGGGTGGCGCGCGCGCTCGGCACCGAGCACAGCGAGGTGGTCGTCACCGCCTCCGACTTCGAGGCCTTCCTGCCGCAGTTCGTCTGGTACATGGACGAGCCCGTCGCCGACGCCGCCTGCGTGCCGCTGCATTACCTGTCCAAGCGCGCGCGCGAAGAGGTGGTGGTCGTGCTCTCCGGCGAAGGCGCCGACGAGGTCCTGGCCGGATATCCCATCTATCGGACCATGCTGCTGCTGGAGAAGCTGCGCGCGGCAGCGTCCGGCGCGGTCGATCAGGCGGCCCCGCTGGCGGCGCGGCTCATCGGCTCTCCCAAGGCGCGCAAGTATCTCTATTGGTCGACATTACCTCTCGAGGAGCGCTATCGCGGCGTCTCCTGCGCCTTCGTCGACGAGGAAAAATCGATCCTGCGCGGTGAGGAAGGATCGCTCGTTCCTCCGCGCAAAATCTCCGCGCGGCTGCTCGATCGGCTGGCGGTGCACTGGGCCGAGACCGCAGGGCTGCCGCCGCTGGAGCGCATGCTCGAGCTCGACCGCCGCGTCTGGCTGCCCGATGATCTGCTGGTGAAGGCCGACAAGATCACCATGGCCTCGTCGCTGGAATTGCGCGTGCCCTTTCTCGATCATCGCCTGGTCGAATGGTGCGTGCGCCTGCCGACGCGGATGAAGCTGCGCGGGCGCAATGGCAAGTGGCTCCTGCGTCACGCGGCCTATGAGCGGCTGCCGTCCGAGTGCACCGCGCCCGGCAAGCGCGGCTTCACCGTGCCGGTCTCCAACTGGTTCCGCGGGCAGCTGCACGAGCCGCTGCGCGACGCGCTCTTGAGCGGCGATTCATTTGCCCGCGCGCGATTCGGTGAGAAGCCGTTGCAGCGTCTGCTCGACGATCACAAGCACGCCGTCAGCGACCGCAAGGAGGAGCTCTTCACCCTCTGGGTGCTCGAGCTCTGGCTGCGCCAGCACCAGGTCGGCTG
>JAYWBT010000154.1:0-3887 GCA_043781235.1 Deltaproteobacteria bacterium | reverse complement strand
AGATCCAGAAGGTCCGCGACGCCGACCTCGACAAGCTGAACGCCTGGTACCGGCAGAACGGCAACGCCGCGCAGCGGTCGTTCCTCGACCGTTATGCGCTCTCGCAGCAGGAGGCGCGCAACATCTCGGAGAGCCTCCTCGGAACGCTCGCCGGCATCAAGGACAACAGCCCCGACTCGCAGGTGACTGCAGCCGTCACGCTCTTCCGCATGAACGTCTCGCCGGTGATCAGCATCCACATTCCCTTCGGCGGCGACAACCACGTCGACGCGCTGCTCGCCAACGAGACGAAGCAGACGGTGGCGGGCGCCTCGACCATCGGGAAGCTGTGGGCGCAGCTGGTCAGCGCAAATCTACAAGACAAGGTCACTTTCGCGATGATGAACGTCTTCGGCCGGACCCTCTCGGCGGCGCGCGGCAATGGCAACGGCCGCACCCACCACGGCGACCACCACTGCACGGTGCTGATCGGCAAGCCGTTCAAAGGCAGCATCATCGGCGGCGTCGAGCCCGCCAACAACGACTACCGCGCCATGTCGCTCGACTCCGCGAGCGGGTCCGGCGTTGCGGGCGGCAGCGGCGACATTCCCTTCTCCGAGACGCTCTCCGCGGTCGGCAAGACGCTGGGCGCGGCCTGCGGCGTCGACCGCGGCGTGCTCGACGCGAACATCCTCGGCGGGAAGGTCGTCGCGGGCGCCCTCGCGTGAAGAGGCGCGCGCTGTTGCACTGCGGGGTGGCGGCTTGCGCGGTGGCCTGCGCGCGGCGCATCGATGACCCGGTGGCCATCGAGGTCGGGGCGCCGGTTCGCGGGCTCATCTCCGTCGAGGCGTCGCGCGTGCCCGAAGTGCAGCAGCGCGGAGGCAGCGTGCTGCTCCATCCGGACGGCACGGACTTCATCGGACGCCCGCTCGCGCTGCTGGTCGCGAACACCACTTCGCAAGGGCTGCGCGCCTGGAGCGCGTACTGCCCGCACGCCGGCTGCGAAGTGGCCTGGGTGGACGGCGACGACGCGGTGGTGTGCCCCTGCCACGCTTCGCGCTTCTCGGTGGACGGCGCGGTGACGCATCCGCCGGCGACGGCCGACCTCGACACATACTCGGCGAAACTGAGCCCCGACCTGTCGACGCTGATCGTCGACATCTCCGGCAGCGGTGGCGTCTTCCCGGCGGCGCAGAACGGAAAGGTGACCTTCACCGTGCAGCAACTTCCGGCGCTGGCGGCGCTGGGGGGCAGCGTCACCGGCCACTCTGCCGGGGTGCCGTTTCCGCTGCTGGTGATGCGCGTGAGCCCGGGGCAGGTCCTGGCGTACGACGCGCGCTGCCCGCACCTCGGCTGCGCGGTGCGGGGCGCGCAGAAGCTGGTCATCTGCCCCTGCCACGGCTCGCTCTTCAACCTCGACGGCAGGGTGAAGCTGGGGCCGTCGACGAAGCCGCTTTTGCCGCTCGAGGCGGCCTTCGACGGAACCATCATCGTCGTGACGGTCGCATGATCGCGCTGCTCTGCCTGCTGCTGGAGATCTCCGCCGGGCCCGAGCTCGCGGTGCGGCGGGTGAGCTTTCGCGATCGATTGACGCCCGGCCTCGCCGGCTACCAGAGCGGCGCGCTGCCGCTCTTCCGGCTCGATGCGGTGGCCTATCCGGCGCACGGGCTGCTCGCGCTCGACGACCTCGGCTTCTTCGGCTCGTACGCGCGGTCCCTCCTCAAATCCCGCACGCTGACCGCCGACGGCTCGCTCGCCTTCGAGACGCAGGAGGTCGCCTGGGAGGCCGGCGCGCGCTACCGCATCGTCATCGACGGCGAGGAGCGCTTTGTGGCCTCGCTCGGCTACGGCAGCCTGCGCAACGACTTCGCCGGGCCGCGCATCGCGGGCGTGCTGCTGCCCGCCGGGACCGTCCAGTATTGGCGGCCGGGCGTGGAGGGACGCATTCCGCTCGGGCCGGTCGTGCTCGCGGCCGGCTTCGGATACCTCGCACCGGCGCGGCAGGATGCCGTCGGCGCTGCCTTCCCCCGCGCCTCGAGCGGAGGTGTCGATCTGGGCCTGCGCGCCGAGCTGGCGCTGGGAAAGCTCTGGCTCCGCCTCGCCGCGCGCTACCTGCGCTTCTTCTATTCGCTGCATCCTTTGCCGCACGACCCGTACATCGCCGGAGGAGCAATCGATGAGGTGGCCTCGGCCAGCCTCGCGCTGGGCTATCGCCTGTAGCGCGCTCCTTCTTGCCGGCTGCGCGGGCGCGCTCGAAGGCCCGCAGCGCTTCGCCTACCTAGACGGGGGCGGCGCCGACGGCGGGACGTTGACGCTGGGTGACGGCGGCTGCGATCCGCTGCCCGCCATCTTCATTCCTTCCTGCACCACCAGCGCCTGCCACTCGGCCCAGGCGCAGCAGGGCAATCTCGATCTGCAGTCGCCCGGCATGCCGCGGCGCCTGCTCGGAAAGAGTGCCTCCGGAGGGCCGGGCTACCTCATCGACCCGCAGCATCCGCAGTTGAGCGTCATCCTCACCAAGCTCTCCGACACGCCGCCGTTCAACTTCCAGATGCCGCTCGGCGCGCCGCCGCTCGAGCCGGATCAGGTCGCCTGCATCCAGCTGTGGGTGGCCAGCGCGACACAGTGACTGCTCAGCGCGCCGGCCACCACTACTGGCAAGCCGGCTCGTACCTCGCGGTGATGTGCGATCCCGGCTGGGGCACCGCGCTCTGCGGGAAGACGATACGGTTCGCCGCGGCGTGGTAGCTCCAGCCCGTCACCGTCGCGCCGTTGACGGCGACGACGATGGCCGCCGGGTCTTTCGGGTGCGCCGAGAGCGGGAAGCTGGTCAGGGGCAGCATGAGGCTGCCGGCCGCGTTCTCCAGCACCGCGCCGTAGTTGTTGAGGTCGCAGGCGTCGAAGAGGTGCCCGTCGAGCGACGCAGCGACCTGCAGGAAGCGCGGCGTCGGATACATCTCCGCCGCGGCGCAATTCGAGAGCGGCACGATGGCGGCGAAGGAGATCAGATCCTTTGCTCCATGCTTCACCGCGATGAGCTTTTGCACATAGCCGTCGACCGGCGGCGGGCTGGCCATCTTGTTGTCGTCGTCGGTGTCGGTGACGACGAGGATGGCGAGGCGCGCGTCGTCGCGGAGAAAGCCGGCGTTGCCGTCGGCGGGCCACGAGGTGCCGGGAGCCTTGGTCGCGCTCACCAGCGGATCGGTCAGCGCCGCCACGGCGGGCTCGAGGAAGCGCTCGTCCCAGTGGCAGATCCCCACCTCGATGCTCGAGAAGAGCGCCGACTTCAGGTTGGGCGTCTGCGGCGTGAGCATGCGCGGGCGTGAGTTGTCCACCGGGAAGAAGCGCCCGGCCTCGCCGCCGTTCGCACCCCCGGAGCACTGCGACCAGCCGGCGGTGTAGGGCGTCATGCCCGAGCTGGTCACGGCGATGTGGAAGTCCGCGTTGGCGGCGGCGATGCGATTCCAGAGGTGGTCGAGGTTCGACTGGATCGCCTGCTGCTTGCTGGCCATCGAGCCGGAGTTGTCGACCACGATGAGCAGGTCGACCTTGGGCGTCGACTGGTCCCACTGGTCGAGGACGGTGGCCGCCGCCTGGGTGCCGCCGGTGAGACCGACCCGCAGCGCGACCGGATTCGCGGAGCTGGTGACGAGGAGCGCGCCGACGCCGTCGCCGGTCGAAGACGGCGCATAGTTGACCGCGATGGGCGAAGAAGTCTGCGGCGCCACCGTGAAGGGAACTTGCGGCGCGGTGGAGAAGGGCGCCCCCGAGGTGGCCACCTGCGTGACGGTGACGGCGTACGCGCAGTGGTTGACCGCGTACGCGCTCTGCGCGGCGATGCCGCAGCCGAGCGTGGTGCCACCGAAGTCGACCGTGCCCGGCGAGAGGTAGAAGCAGCCGCTGTCGCC
>JAYWBT010000153.1:0-3936 GCA_043781235.1 Deltaproteobacteria bacterium | reverse complement strand
TCAAGCTCGTCTACGTTCTCGACACGCACGTCCACGCGGACCACGTCACCGCCGCCGGACTGCTGCGGGCGCAGACGGGGGCGCGCACCGTCGCCGGGCGCAAGGGCCCCTCCTGCGCGGACTTGAAAGTCGGGCAGGGCGAGCAGGTCCGCTTCGGCGGCGTCGTCATCGACGTGCTCGAGACGCCGGGCCACACCGACGACAGCCTGACCTACCGGGTCGGCAGCCATCTCTTCACCGGCGACGCCCTGATGATCCGCGCCGCGGGCCGCACCGACTTCCAGAACGGCGACGCCGGCCAGCTCTACGACACCATCACGCAGGTGCTCTTCGCGCTGCCGGACGACACGCAGGTTCACCCGGCGCACGACTACAAGGGTTTGACGGTGACGACGATCGGCGAGGAGAAGCGCTTCAACGCGCGAGTCGCGGGACGCAGCCGGGCAGAGTTCATCAAGCTGATGAGCGGGCTGAACCTCCCGAGGCCGAAGAAGATCGACGAAGCCGTGTCCGCCAACCGGGCCTGCGGAATGCTCGACGGCCGCACGGTGCGGGAGATCGATCCGTCCGCGCTGGGCTCGCGCCAGTCCGCGACCCGGCTCATCGACGTGCGCGACGCCGCGGAGTTCGACGGCGACGGGCACCTGCCGGGCGCGCAGCCGATTCCGCTCGCCACGCTGCAGGCGACCGCGGCGGGATGGAACCGCGACGAGACCATCATCGTCGTCTGCAAGACGGGCGTGCGCTCGGCGACGGCGGCCGCCGACCTGGCCGCGCTCGGCTTCAACAACGTCGCCACCGTCCGGGGTGGCATGGAGGCGCTGCTGAAGGCGGGCGTCGAGGTCGAGCGGCGCACCGATGCAGCAAACGGCGGGCGCTGCAGCGGTTCATGATCGAGAAGGTGAAGGGGCGGCGCTGAGGCCGGCCTTGCGCCAGGCCGCCGCGAACCGGCCGCTGAGGATAAAGCGGGGGAAGGTGACGAACTGCTCGGCGAAGAAGCGGGCGATCACGTCGAGCGGTCCGCGGAAGGCCGCGGGTGCCTTGCCTTCCAGCCTGTGCCCGCGGCGCTGCGCGACGAGGCTGAGCCCCATGGCCCCCACGCCGCCGGCGGCCGCCAAGCTTCCGAGCAGAGGCGACGAGAGCAGCGCGAAAGCACCGGCGATGAAGACCGGCGCGGTCGCGGCATGCAGAACGAGGTTCCGCCGATCGCAGTGCGTTCCCAGGTACCCGGACCACTGCCACCTCAAGAGGCCGCCTTCGCGCAGATCCATGCCGGGCAGTCTAGTCTGCCCGTGCGAACCTCGCACCTCCGTGAGCAGCGCGCCTCCAGCCTGTCCGGTAGCACACGCTTGCAGACGGCCGCCGCGCGCCGCACGTCCACCGCCCGCCACCCGCGACCTGCGCCACCTTGTTCGCGATGCCCGGATCCTGCCGGTCGTTGTACTGTCGGCGGATGGCGGCGGTCGAGGCGATGCTCCGATGCTGATCGAACTGCGCAATTCCGACGCGCCCGCGCTGGTCAAGCCCGACGGGGCGCAACTCTCTTACGGGCAGCTCGCGGCGGAGGTGGAGACGGAAGCTCGAGCGCTGCGGGCGCAGGGCGCGGCGCCGGGGCGCGTCGTCGCCCTGGGGTTCGCCGATCCGCAGCGCTTCCTCGTCTCCGCCCTGGCCGTCTGGGAGTGCGAGGCCGTGCTCCTGCCGCTCGACGTGCGCGCAGGCTCCGGGCCAACCGAATCGCTGATCCGCAGGGCGCGGCCTGTGCTGTTCCGCACCGCCGAGGGCCTCCAGCAGCTCGCGGATCCGCGCCAGCTGGATCCACGCACCGCGATGCTCCTCTTTACCTCCGGTTCCTCGGGCCCGCCCAAGGGCGTGCGGCTCTCCCGCGACGGGCTGCGCGCCAACATCGAGGCGATCCTGAGCTATCTGCCCCCGGCGCGGACAGCCATCGTGTTGCCGCTCACCTACAGCTACGCGCTGGTCGGGCAGGCGTTGACCACGCTGCACGCAGGCGCGACCGCGCTGCTGCTCGGCGAGCTGAAGTATCCGGCCGAGCAGCTCGAAGCCATGGTGCGGCTCGGCGCCCGCGGCCTCTCCTCGGTGCCGCCGTCGCTGCGGCTCATCGCGCGGGCGGTGATCGAAGGCAGCTCTGCCCCGAGCCTCGATTACGTAGCATCCGCGGGCGCCTCCCTCGACGCTGCGACGGTCGCGCTGGTCCGGGCCGCCTTTCCCGCCGCGCGCATCTGGAACCAGTACGGGCTCACCGAAGCATCTCCGCGCGTGGCGGCGATCGCCGATGACGACCCCGCCTTTGCCCGAGGCGCGGCGGGCCGGCCCCTGCAAGGCATCGAGCTGCGCATCGAGGGCGAGGAGATCGTGGTGCGCGGCCCGTCGGTGATGCTGGGCTACCTCGACGACCCGGAAGCGACGGCGCGGACATTGATGCCGGGCGGCTGGCTGCGCACCGGCGATGTCGGCCACCTCGAAGAGGGCTGCCTCTTCGTGCACGGACGCGGCGACGGCGTGGTGAAGTGCGCGGGTGAGCGGGTCGGGCTCGACGAGGTGGCCGCGGTGCTGCGGGAGTGCCCGGCCGTCGCCGATGCCTGCGTCGTCGCCCTGCCCGACGAGGCCCTCGGAGCGCGGCTGGTCGCCTTCGTCGAGGCGCCCGCCGGCGCGATGGCGGAGCTTCGGAAGTTCTTGCGCAGAAAGCTCCTGCCGGCGAAGCGACCCGCGCGGATCGTCGCAGTCGAGTCGCTTCCGCGGCTCCCCTCCGGCAAGATCGACCGGCAGGCGCTGCGGCGCCGTGCGGAGGAACCGTGAACGCAGAGGTGCTGGAAGTGATCGGGCAATTCACCGAGGTTCCCGCGGACCTTGCTCAGCCACTCGAGCTGGCGTCGCTCGAGCTGGTGCAGCTCGCCGAGACGCTGGAGGAGCGCTTCGCCTTCGTCGTCGAGGCCCGCGAGCTGAATGAAAAGAACTTCGGGTCGGCGGCGCGCATCGAAGCGTACGTCGCACGAAAGCGCGCGGCGGGGTGAGCTGAGCCGCCGCAGTGGGAGGCGTGGCCGCTTTCCGCTATGACTCCGGCCGTGCGCGCCGGGCGTCTCAACAACTTGCTGGAGTGGAGCGCGGCGCGGCCCGACTACGCCGCGGGGCTGCGCGCAGCGACGGCGACCGTGGTGCCGCTCGTCATCGGCGAGGCGACGGGCCGGCCGCAACTCCTTTGGGTTGCGCTCGGCGGCTGGCTCACGACCTTCGCCGATCCGGGCGGCCCTTACCCGCTGCGGGCTGCCACGCTCTTCGCGTACGCCCTGGCCGGCGCGGCTTCGACGGTGGCAGGAACGCTCTGCGCCGCGCATCCCTGGATCGGTGTGGTCGCGCTCTTTTTCTGGGCGGCCGGCTGCGCGCTGCTGCGCGTGTACGGCGAGGCGGCGGGCGGCGTCGGCACGCTGTCCTTGATCGCGTATTGCATCGCGCTCGGCACGCCGGCGTCCGATCTGCGCTCTCTGGCGCTGCGTGGCGTTCTCTTCGTGGCCGGCGCGCTGTGGGCGGCGGCGCTGGCCTTGATGCTCTGGCCGGTGCACCCGTACCGCCCCGTCCGGCGGGCGGTGGCGGACTGTCATCGCGCGCTGGCGGTGCAGGCGCGGCGGCTCGCCGCGGGCGGGCCCGGCTGGTTCGAGGAGGCCGGTCGCCACCGCGGCCAGATCCGCATTCTTCTCGAGGCGGCGCGGTCGGTATTGGGCTCGGTACGCCGCGGGCGCAGAGGAGAGAGTCGGCGCAGCGAATTTCTGGTCGCGCTCTACGAGGCGGCGGAGCTGGCCCTGGGCGATCTCTCGGCTTTGTCGGAGACCCTGCTTTCGCTGGAGGAGCGCGGCGAGCCGCGGCCGGCTTCCTTCGCGTCGTCAATGAGGAGCCTCGCGCTTGCGCTGGAGTCAACCGCGC
>JAYWBT010000152.1:0-3956 GCA_043781235.1 Deltaproteobacteria bacterium | reverse complement strand
CCAAAACGCTACGCTCGAAATAAAAATTATTTTTTTATTTTTCCGGTGACGGCGACGCGGGGCGCGGGGCGGCGAGGTCGAGCAGCGCGAGGCCGCACTCGGTGCCGACCCAGAGGCCGTCCCGGGTGCGCAGGAGGGCATGCACCCGCGCGTCGGGGAGGTGCGGGGCCCAGGCTGCGGCCGGGGCGGTGCCCTTCGTCGCACTTCCGGTTCCGTCCGCCAGGGCAAGGCCCTGCTGGGTGCCGAAGAGGAGAAGGCCGCCGTCGTCGTAGAGGCGCAGGCCCCAGGCGGTTGGATCCCTGCCCAGCTCGCGCACGCCCCCGTCCGCGCCCAGCCGGACCGTGCCGTTGCGCAGCGTGGCTGCCCAGACGCCGCCGCCGGGCGCCGCCGCGACGTCCACCGTCCAACTCGACGGCAGCCCCGAGGCGCGGTCGAAGGCCTCGAACTTTTCCTGCCGCATGCGGATGACGCCGACGTCTTCCGACGCCAGCCAGACGTTGCCGCCGCTCACCACCACTGCCTGCAGCGCGGTGGACCCGGCGGGATGCCGGAAGCGGCGGACCAGGTCGCGCCCGTCGAGGCGGACGGCATAGAGCGTGGCCGGCGTGGTGACGAAGAGCCAGCGCCCGGTCGCCGCGAGACGGTTGACGCCACGCTCGCGCACGCGCTCTTCGCGCTGGAAAGTCCGGCCGTCGCGGGAGACGAAGAGCCCTTCCGCCGCGGCGACGAAGAGGCCGCGCGGTGTGGCGCGCAGATCGTTGATCATGCGGAAGGGCGTCGCGACACTCAGGAAGCCGCCGTCCGCGCGCTGCACGCAGAGCCCACCGTCGAACGCGCCCGCCCAGAGCCGGCCTCTGAACTCCGCCAGCGCCTCGATGTGGTTTCCGCAGATCTGCCCCGCGGGCGTGAGCATTCGGTCATTTGACCAGAGGCCCATCCCCGCGGTGGCGACGACGGACTTTCCCGCCGCCTCGAGCCGGGCCGTCACCCGTCCGCCGTGGAACGAGGGCGATGCCGAAGGGACTGCCGCGGCGAGCGGCGGCGCGGGCCTGCACGCAAAGGAGCCGGCGGTCAGAGCGCACTCGGAGGACGGCGTGCGCGCGTGGACCGTGCCCTCCGCGATCCAGATCCGCTGCGCGGCGCTCGAGTCGAGGCCATCCTCGGTGGTGTAGAGCCGCACGCGGCGGCCGGCGAGGAGGTCGTACTGCTCGACCCCGCCGGCCGTCGCCGCCCAGAGCGTCGATCCTTGCGCAGCGAGACCGTGTACCTGCGCCGTGTTGGTGTAGAGCGCGGCCAAGAGGACGAGGGCGGTCATCGCGGCTCTACTTCGCGCGACGTCTCGTTGCGCGCCAGGTCGGCCACGACGACCCGCAGCGCGCCCCGCTCACGCAGCGCACCCCTCCCCTGCAGCGCACCCGCGGCTGCCGGAAGCTCGCCTTCGAAGACGCGGCCGTCGCCCTGCAGCTCGATGCGCTGCCGCGGATCGCGAGCCAGCGCCACCGTCACCCGCCGCGCCGCCTTGGCCGAGACGACGCGCAGGTGGACGCCGCCGCTCACGCTGCGCGCCTCGACCTCGAAGTCCGGCGCCGCGCTGTCGATGGTGTACGCCGCCCGCGCCAGCTCGACGGTGTGGTCGCGCCGCACGATGACCACCGTCGCCTGGTAGTCGCCGTCCGCAACGCCCAGCGGAACCAGAAACCGCAGCGTCCACTTCTCGAGGCCCGGATCCCACGCCAGATCCTTCGCCAGCCCGAAGGGAAAGTACGCCGTCACCTGCAGCGCATCGTGCGGCGCCTTGACCGTGAGCACCGGATCTCCCGGTGGCATCCGCGTGCGCGAGAGCGCGGCGGCGTCGGAGTTGGCGACAATGATTCTGGCCCGCTGCGCGCGCATGGTCGCGAGCGTCCCCTGCTGGCCCTCGTTCAGCTCCGACTCCGGCACCGCCAGAAACGACGTGTACGGAGTCACCAGGTTGTAGGCGAGCCCCAGCTCGATGACCTCGTTCTTCAGCTCCGCCGGCGGAGCGCGGGTCAGCGCCATCTCCTCCAGCGCGTCGTCGATGCGCGACTTCGCCCAGACCCGGCCGGCCCACGGATGCGACGCCTTCTCGGGCACCTGCACCACCAGCGGATAGGAGACCTGCCTTCCGCCCAACATCCCGTGCACCACCAGCGTCAGCGTCGCCCCGGGCGCGCCCTGGATGCGGCTCGCCACCAGCAGGTCGTCGCCGGCGGAGAGATCGGGCAGCGTGCGCGGATACGTGCGCGAGAGCGTCGCGCCGCGGGCCTCCAGCGTCAGTCCCACCAGCGCGGGCGATTCGATCTGGTCGAAGAGCCGCCCGATCCGCTCCTCGATCACCTCCGGGCTCTCGACGTAGGTGAAGCGTCCGCGCTTCATCGCCGCCAGCCGCGAGAGCAGCGCCTTCTCGACGCCGCTGCCGAGGCCCAGAGTGAAGACGCGCGCATCGCCCGCGTCGTCGTGCGCCACCCGCAGCGCCGAGGCGCTGTCCGATTCGCCGTCGGTGAGGAAGAGCACGAGGTGTGGCTCGCGCCCGGCATGTTGCGCACGCAGCGCGGTCTCGAGCGCCGCGGCGATGTTGGTGCCGCCGCCCGCCCGGATGCGGTGGATGAACTGCAGCGCCGCCTCGTGCGCGGCCTCCACCGGCTGCGGCGTCAGGAAGAGCGGATCGACGCGGTGATCGAAGGCGATGACGTTGACGCGATCTCCGCCCCGCAGCCGCTTCACCACCAGCTCCGCCGCGGCGCAGGCCTGCTGCAGGGGCGCGCCGCTCATGCTGCCGGAGCGGTCGATCACCACCGTCACGTCCTTGGCGCTGACCTCGCTGGCGTCGACTTTTTCAGGCGCCGCCATCTGCAGCACCAGATAGGCGTCCTCTCCCGGATCGCGATGCACCACGGCGCTCGGCTGCCAGGGGCCCGCGTTCACCTCGACCTCGAACATGAGATCTCGCGCGCCCGAAGCCACGCCGAACGCCCGCACCCGCGCGTGGTGCGCGTCGATGCGCTCCGTCTCCAGCCGGTGGCTCTGCGAATCGATGCGCCGGATCGGATGCGCGTCGGCGATCTCCGCCACCACGTCGCTCTCGCGCCCGCTCAGGGTCAGCCGGTACTGCATCGAGCGCCCGGTGCGCGCGAGGCGCTGCCCGAAGCGGATCTCGACGCGCTTCTTCTCGTGCGGCTCGATGGGAAAGACCCGGAAGGCGAAGCTGCCTTCGCCCACCTGCTCGAGCAGGCCCGGATCGCGGCGCTTGCCGGCGACGTCGTCGTAGAGGTTTCTGGCGGCCTCTTTCTCGAAGACTTCACCGACGATCTTCTGCTCGCCGTTCCAGTAGGCGAAACCTTCGACGGTGGCGCCCGCGGTGCGCAGGAGGTAGCGCCCTTCGAGGCGCTGGTCAGAGGTGTTCTCGAACTCCTGCTCCAGCGACGTCGAGGCGTACTGGTCGTCGATGCGGATGCGGACGCTCTCTCTGACGGCGCGCAGGCTGGGGCTGGGCCCGTCCTGCCCGCGCTCGAGCAGCACGCCTTGCGCGAACGATCTGGCGGCAAAGAGACAGAGAATGACTGCGAATCGCTTCATGGCCGGGCTCCGATCCCAAGAGGGTCTGCGCCCTGCACTTCACGCAGCATGCCGCGCGTAAGCTGTCGCAACGACTGGAAGCGGCGAGCAACGCGCGGGTCTACGATCGATAGAACTCAGCGCGCGAACTTGAAAAGGGCGGACATCACTTCTTCTTCCGCCGCGACGGCGCAGCGCGCACCGGCTCGTCGCCGCCCTTGGCGTAGTGCGGCGGCCAGGGCGCGTCCTTTTGACCTTCGGTCTTCTGCCGGTCCGACAGCTCCAGCAAGGACTGCAGCGAGCCGGCCACCGCATCGATCTGCGCGTGCGGATCGCCCAGCTTCGCAAAGCGCGCAGGCACCGACGAAAGCGTGAACTCC
>JAYWBT010000151.1:0-3964 GCA_043781235.1 Deltaproteobacteria bacterium | reverse complement strand
CCGGTGGGCGTGTAGATGCCGGTCTCCTCGACGACGCCCTCGAGGAAGCGCGCCAGCCAGGAGAGCAGGTCGGTGTCGCTCTTGATCTGCTCCTCTATAAATGGCCGCTGGACCTTGACGACCACGTCTTCGCCAGACGAAAGCCGCGCCCGGTGCACCTGGGCGATGGAGGCCGAGGCGAGTGGCGTCGCCTCGATGCTGGCGAAGAGCTGGTGCGCCGGCTTTCCCAGACCCTTTTCGATGAGCTGGAAGACCAGCTCGACTGGCATCGGCGCGGCGCGGTCCTGCAGCTGAGTCAGCTCGTCGATGAAGTCCTTGGGCAGGATGTCGGGGCGCGACGAGAGGATCTGGCCGAGCTTGATGAAGGTCGGGCCCAGCTCGGCCAGCGTGTCCTTGAAGCGCCGCGCGGTGGTGGCGCGCAGCGCTTCGGGAGAAGGCCGCGCCCCATCCTCGCGGCGGCCGAGCACCTCCCAGATTCTGGCGCGATCCCACAGTTCGCCGAAGCCGTGGCGCACGACCACCGCGCTGATCTCCCGCAAACGCTTCAAATCCTGGACCGCCTGGATGGCCACGTCAGTCCAGGATCTTCTGCATCGTGTCTTCGCTGCGCAGCACGCCGACCTTGTGCAGCGCCTCGCGCGCGGCGGGGTAGAGGCCGAAGATCTCCTCCACCGCGGCCGCGGGAAACGCGACCAGTTCGACCTCGGTCGCTGCCGTGCAGGTGGCGGTGCGGCGGTCGCCGTTGAGCACCGCCATCTCGCCGAAGAACTGGCCGTGGCCGAGGCGGGCGATCTCCTTCTCGCCGGCCAGCGCGTCGGCGGTGATGCGCACCTCGCCCCTGGTGATGACGAAGAACTCGCCGCCCGGCTCGCCTTCGCGGCAGATGACTTCGCCCGCCGCGAGGTGGACGTGGTGCGAGAGCTCGAGCAGCGCGTGGCGCCCCTGCGCGTCGAGGGCCTCGAACAGCCGCGACACTTTTGCCAGCTCGTTCAAGTCGAGTTCGGTGGCCATGGGGGGACCTTTTCACAGGCTGCGGGGTAGATCCACAAGGTGTCTCCGCCTACTTCTTTTCGCTGATGACGCCCTTGGGCGACCACGCCTCCACGATGGTCCTGGCCATATGCGCGACCAGCAAGCACGGGACTTTTCTCAAGACCGACACGCGGCAGGAGATGAAGAAGCGCGGGACCTTTCTCATGCCGGGCCCCATCGAATCCGAACCGCCCGCCGACCGACGCCGAGCTGAAGAAGTTTCCGCCGGCCATCCAGGAGAAGCTGCGGCGCGCGTGGGCGGCGCATCCGGAGACGATCCGCAACGCGGTCAAGATCGGCGTGCGCATCGCCTTCGGGACCGACGCGGGTGTGGGGCCGCACGGCAAGGGTGCGGCGCAGCTCGGATGCCTGGTGGAGGACGGCATGCCGGCCGCGGCGGCGCTGCAGAGCGCGACCCTCATCGCCGCCGAGCTTCTCGGCATCGACGCGGGCGCCCTCGAGAAAGGCAAGCTCGCCGACGTCATCGCGGTGCCCGGCAATCCCTTGCTGGACATCACCGTCACCGGGCATGTGCGCTTCGTGATGAAGGGCGGGAAGGTCGTCAAGAACGGCGAGCCGCTGCCGGCGCCGAAGAAGCTGGCGCTCAAGGCAGCGCGGCTCTTCGATGCGGAGAAGGGCGAGCTGGTCACGCCGGGCCTCGTCGTCATCGAGGGCGAGAAGATCGGCTCGGTGAGGGGCGCTGTGCCGGCCGACGCGACGGTCATCGATCTCGGCGACGCCACGCTCCTGCCTGGGCTGATCGATGCCCACGTGCACCTCACCGGCGAGTCGCAGGACGACTTCGCCAAGGCCTTCGTCGAGAGCGTGCTGAAGTTTCCCGCCGAGCAGACGCTGGAGGCGCGGCTCTATGCGCAGCGGACGCTGCTGGGTGGAATCACCACCGTCCGCAACCTGGGCGCGTCCGATCTGACCGACTTCGGGCTCAAGCGCGCCATCGAGCTGGGCTTCGCCGAAGGGCCGCGCCTGCTCGTCTCCGAGAACCCGATCGGCTCGCGCGGTGGCCACGCAGACGGAGCGCCCGCGCCGCCCACGCACCTCGCCACCCGCGGCGTCCCCGAAGGCATCTGCTCCGGGCCGGACCAGTGCCGCGACGCGGTCCGCTGGCAGCTCAAGTACGGCGCCGACGTGATCCAGTTCATGGTCTCGGGCGGCGTGCTCTCGCTCACCGACCCGGTCGACGTGCCGCAGCTGACCCAGGACGAGGCGGCGGCCATCGTCGACGAGGCGCACCTCTGGAAGAAGAAGGCGGCCGCGCACTGCCACGGCGACGCGGCGGCGAAGATCGCCATCGCGGCGGGGGTCGACTCGTCCTGCTGGTGGTCAAGGGCGGGCGGGTGGTGAAGCAGCCGCCTCGTCTCAGAACTAGAGGGCCGAGAGCAGGTCGATCTTCACCAGCACCGTATCTCCGTGGGCGATGCCGCGGTCGGACAGCGCTGCGAGTTCGCGGTGGAAGTCGAGGCCCATCCGCGGCGGCGTCAGGTCGTTTGCGCTCTGGTGCGCGTAGACCAGGTAGAAGGTCGAGCCGATCCGCCATTCCCAGCGCAGGATGACGTTGACGTTCAGCCCCGCCTGCCGATCGTCGGCGTTGGGCGCGGCATCGGACGCAAGCGCCGGGCGCAACTCATCGAGCCGCACCGTGCGCCGCCCCGGATCGACCGCGGCGCGCAGCGGTGACCCGTAGGCGATGCCGGCGGTAAAGAGCTGCGCGTACCCCTGCAGCGTCAGGTGCGGCGTGAACGAATACGTGGCCCGCAGCGTGGCGCTGACGCTGCGCGCCTGCTGCCGGGCGAGGAGGTACTCGCGCTGCTGCTGCGTTGCCACCGGGCGATCGAAGGTCGCCGTCGGATCGCCCGCGCCCGGCAGCGGACCGGCGGTCCGGATCTGGCGGATGATGCCGGCGTTCTCGTTGTATGAGATGTCCAGCGAGCCATCGAGCTGCGGCAGCGGCCGGAGGATGAAGTTGAATTCGACCTGGTGGGTCCGCTCGAAGCGCGGCCAGGCGCGGCCCTCGGTCCAGCTGAGCTCGAGCTGGAGCGGCTTGCGCGAATCGGTGGCGAGGAAGCCGTACCAGTAGCCGTTTCCCTGCCGCTCGAGGGGAGTGCCGTCGGCCAGCTCGCGGTCGTCCACCGCCTTGGTAAAGAGGTCGACGCCGGTGTTGATGAACCAGAACGACCTGGTGAGGAGACTGCCTGTGACGAAGGCGTCGCGGGCGAGGCGATTGGAGAGGCGCGAGTCGTCCACCTCGCGTCCGCCGAGCAGGACTTGCCACGACTGCCACTTGTCGTTGGGATGCGGGTCGCGCACGGCCACGTAGGTCATGGCGCGGAAGAGGTTCGCGCGGGGCATGAAGCCGAGGTCGTTGGTGGTGAACTCGGGAGAGAGGAAGTCGGCGTTGACGGCGGCGGCCCAGTATTCCTCCGAGTGGTGCAGGCGGCCCGAGGTCGCGTAGCCGCTGGAGGTGGCGCCGCGGTTCGTGCCGTCGCGCAGCGTGCCGGGCGCGTTGAGCGTCAGCACCGAACCGGCGCCTTGCGCGGTGAAGTCCCAGCTGCGGTCGTCGTTGTAGAGGATGACGTCGCCCTCGCCGACGTGCGCGTGGCGCCGCTCGAGGCCGATGGCCGGACTGGTGAAGATCGGATCGACCGCCGTGCCGGTGACGCCGGCGAAGCCGCGGTCGCCGAGCGGGGCGCGCACGCGCAGCACCGAATCGCTGCGCGCTTCCACCGTCCGCAGGTCGCCGATGGGCCCTCCGGCCTGCAGCACCTGCGCCGTCACCCGTGGCTCGAGGGCGGTGAGCACTCCGACGCTGGCAGAGGCGACCGTGCCGGAGAGCTTGGCCGCGCCCAGCACCGGCACCGATGGCTGCTGGTAGACGATGGACTGGTCGCTGCCGAGCCCGAGGTCGTCGTGGCTG